>DATDKX010000337.1:0-10175 GCA_036519615.1 Propionibacteriaceae bacterium | reverse complement strand
TCATGTGTGCCTCTCTTGTCTGATGCTGGCGACTGCTCGTGGTGGGGTGAGCCGGTGCGGGGTGAAGCTGCTGACCTTCGTGTCGGCGGCCCGGTCCGGGATGAGCGGCTCGATGCCGGTCGGCTCCTGCTCAATGCGGAGCAGAGCAATCTCAGCCTCGAAGTCGTCTACCGACCGGAACTGGCGATAGACGCTCGCGAAGCGTAGATAGGCAACCTGATCAAGCTCTCGAAGCGGTCCCAGAATGGCGACACCGACTTCGTCGGCGGGTATCTCCGGCTGGCCCAAGGCGCGCAGTGAGTCTTCGACCAGCTGCCCAAGCCGGGCCAGCTGGTCCTCAGTCACCGGCCGTCCCTTACAAGCCTTGCGGACCCCGTTGATCACCTTGTCGCGGTTGAACGGCTCGACGACGCCGCTGCGCTTGACGACGACCAGCTGCATCTGCTCGATAGTGGTGAACCGTCGCTCGCACGATGGGCATTGACGCCGGCGCCGAATGCTGGTGCCATCGTCTGTCGTCCGCGAGTCGAGCACCTTGGAGTCGGTGTTGCGACAGTACGGGCAGTGCATTCGTCCGGCTCCTTTCTGTGCCTTTGTCTTGAGCTTGTCTTGGGCTTTGTCTTGGGGTTTTTTTGAGCTTCTTTGGGCCTTCTGGGGACAGAGCTGGGGATCGCCCTGTGGGCTTGTCAGAAGATCCTGTGGACTGCGCTGTGAACCTCTGTGACTCTCGAACCACAACTTGTGGATGAACCACATGCTTGTAACTACTAGATATGGATACCGTACGTCTTAGGACCATTCTCTGCAAGAGCACTGACACTTTTGCCTCGCGGCGTGGCGCGGACATGCAGATGGCGTGAGCCGGAAGGCCCTGGCAATTGGCAAGATGCAAGCGGCTCGGATGCCCATACCCCAGGCGACTTGACCGCAGTCAGAGCAGGTTGCGTACCAGTGTGTAGGCCACCGCGACAATCAGTGCAATCACCAGCCAGTGGCTAAGGCGTACGCCGCGAAGGTGTTCGGCTAAGAGTCGCGGTAAGCGGACAGCCGGTCCACCAGCTGCCTCTATAGCCCAGAGCCCGCCGAGCAGGCCCATGATGAGCATCCCAATTAGCGCGAGTGGATTAAACTCGAAGGCCGCACGGATGTCCCCATGAAGCAGTGCGTCACCCATTCGAGTGCCGCCGCAGAGCGGGCAGTCCCACCCGGTTAGGGCGCGGAACGGGCACGGCAATCCGACGCCGGTCGTCGCGTACAACGCACTCAGCGCAAGTCCACCGGCAAGGAAAGCACCGACGTATCCGGCCGCGTGCACGGGCCGAAATGGTCGGACGTCGGTGGAGACTGCCACCTCCCCATTGTGCCCGCGAGCGCGCCGCCTGTTCATTGGAGTTGCTCGAGAATTACCGACGCTCGCAGCTAAACTCGCCACGTCCCATGGACCGCGAGGATGCTCATGACCGACCAGTACGGCAGTCAGTGGCCAGAGACATCGACGACTACTGCCCAGCCGTCTTTCCGTCCACCGCCAGCAAGCCTGGGTTATCCGACTCCGCCTGGAAACCTTGTGCCGCGTCCAGGAAGCGAGTACGCCAGCTGGGCCGCGCGCGTGCGTGCCAGGCTGATTGATCAGATACCGACCTATCTCGGCTTGATCATCTTCTGCATCGGATACCTGATCTTGATCATCCAGCTGGCACTGACCAGCGGATCCAGTCTCCATGTCGACGGCGCGGCTATTACGTTGATCATCGGTCTGGGTGTAATGCTCATCAGCCTGGGATGGGTTGCCTACAATCGCTGGCTCACCGCCGGCCGCACCGGACAATCGCTGGGCAAGCGAGTGACGAACCTCAGGCTCATCGGCGAGGAGACCAATGCACCGATTGGAGCTAGAAATGCCTTCATTCGCGATCTTGTCCATATCCTTGATGCCCTCACGGTGGTGGGCTATTTGTGGCCTTTGTGGGATGACAAGAGACAGACCTTCGCTGATCAGATTATGAGAACCATTGTGATCAACGAGGCAGCTGACGACCGTAGTTCTTGATCTTGCCTCCTGGAGGGATCGCCGTAGTAGTGGCGTAACGTCTCATGGATACGTCGACGAAAGGACCAGAGCATGCCGCTGTTACGAGGCCGTCGGGAGCAAGCAGGAGCTACGAGGTTCCGGATGCAGGAGAAGCTCTTTGCGATCGGTGACGACTTCTGGATTGAGAACGAGGCGGGCGAGCGCGTCTTCAAGGTGAACGGCAAGGTCCTTCGGATGCGTGACACGCTCGTTCTGGAGTCACTGAGCGGTGAGGACCTGTATTCGATCCAGCAGAAGATGCTGCATATCCGAGACACGATGGAGATTGAGCGCGGCGGTCGGAAGGTCGCGACCGTGAAGAAGGCGCTGGTGACCCCACTCCGGGACCGCTTCTCAATCGATGTCGAGGACGGCGATGACATGGAGGCGAAGGGCAACATCGTCGACCATGAGTACAAGATCGAACGCGGCGGAGATGAAATCGCGGAGGTTTCCCGCCGCTGGTTCCGGGTGCGTGACACGTACGGCGTCGAGATCGACCCGGGACAAGACGCCGCTCTCATCCTGGCTACCGTCGTGTGCATTGACCAGATGACCCACGACGTCGGATGAGCAGCATCCCCAGTGCCGGCTTCGGGTTCAGCGATGAGTCTGTTGGAACTCCGGCACGCCGGCGTCGTAGTCAGCACTCGTGACGCGTACCACGGTGATGCCAGTGACAGCAAGTGCCGCTGTCAAGATCACGGCGGCAATCAGCATCACGACAGCAATCCCTCGATCAGTGAGCTGCCAGTTGCCAGCCGCTGTCCTCGCTCCCGTGATGCCGCGCGACCGGGCATCCGCACGAACCGACCTGTGGGCCTGCGTAGCTGAGATCTCTGGATCTGAGATCTCTGGAAAAGCGACAGGAAGGGCACTCATTTCACAACTCCTCTATGGAACTCGAACTGTGCTCGATAGAACTGCTCGATAGAACTGCTCGATAGAACTGCTCGATAGAACTGCTCGATAGAACTGTTCGACAAAAATCGTTCGACACCTTTCGACAGAACTGCGTGACACAGAACGTATGTTCGATAGAACCTATGTTTGATTTGTATCGCATCTTGAAAGCGGCGCCAAGCTCATTCGCACAAATATTCGAGCGTGTCGTCCAAACACTGAATCAGGGCGGTCTGACACTTTTCGGCTCTGCCTGGACGAAATCAGCGGCATCTTGCAACACGCTCGAACAAATGTTTGAATGTGTCGGCCGGGTTGCTCTATCGTCAGGCCTATGGCACAGAGCGATCCAAAGTTTCCGCAACCCAGCAAGCGCCGCGGGCGCCCCCGGGCGAGCGATGTCGCGGCGCAACTCGGCGAGAGCGCATCTGTCAGTTCATTCCCTGATGGCCCGATTGATGCCGATGGGCTTACTCTTCGACAACGTCGCATCCTGGAAATGATCAAGGACACCGTCGAGCGGCGCGGATACCCGCCGAGTATCCGAGAGATGGGTGATGCTGTCGGCCTCGCCTCGTCGTCGAGTGTGGCGCATCAACTCAAGATGTTGGAAGCCAAAGGGTTTCTGCGCCGCGATCCGAATCGTCCGCGTGCACTGGAAGTGCTGCTCCCCGGTGAGAATCGGGCAGCCAGCCGGCAGCTTTCGCTCTCTCGGCAGACCAGCAATGCAGACGAGACCGGTATTGGCGATGCCTTCCCACAGCCGGTGCAGATTCCTGTAGTCGGACGAATCGCCGCAGGCGGTCCGATTCTCGCCGAAGAGACAATTGAGGACGTCTTTCCCCTGCCACGCCAGTTGGTCGGCGAGGGCACGATGTTCTTGCTCGCCGTACGCGGCGATTCCATGATCGATGCGGCGATCTGCGACGGTGACTGGGTGGTTGTTCGGCAGCAGCCGACGGCGAACAACGGTGACATTGTCGCGGCCTTACTTGACGACGAAGCGACTGTGAAGACGTTCAAGCGAACCGGCAGCCAAGTGTGGCTGATGCCACACAATTCCGTGTACGACCCAATTGATGGAAATCACGCCACGATCTTGGGAAAGGTCGTGGCGGTGCTGCGCCGAGTCTGACCAGCAAACCTGTGCGTGCCGCTAGAGCATGCTGGGTTCGGAGGTCGCCATCTCCATCGTGAAGCGAGCAACAGCACGAAGCTTGTTGGAGACGTCGAGGGCTGCGACCTTGTACGCCTCTGACAACGTTGGGTAGTTCAAGACAGTGTCAACGAGGTAGTCGACCGTCCCGCCGCATCCCATGATCGCCTGGCCGATGTGTACCAGTTCGGTGGCGTTACTGCCGAAGATGTGAACGCCTAAGATCTCCCGGGTGTCGGCATGCACGATCAACTTCAACATGCCGTAGGAATCCCCAATGATCTGGCCGCGCGCCAGCTCGCGGTAGCGGGAGATGCCGACCTCGAAGGGAATTGACTCACGAGTCAACTCTCCTTCAGTCTTACCGCAGAACGAGATCTCCGGAATCGTGTAGATGCCGATCGGCTGCAGACTTCGGAGCTCGTTGGCTGGCTCATTGAACGCGTGTGCCGCGGCAAGGCGGCCCTGGTCCATCGACGTTGAGGCCAGGGCAGGAAAGCCGATCACATCACCCACTGCGTAGATATGCGGCACCTCAGTCTGATAGTTCGAGTTCACCACGAGCCGTCCCCGATGATCAGGCTTAAGCCCTGCGAGGTCGAGGCCCAAGTTCGCCGTGTTGCCTTGCCGACCTGCGGAGTGCATGACGACCTCCGCGGCGATCTTCTTCCCGGAAGCGAGAGTCGTGATGGTGCCCCGTCCGGAGCTCTCCACCGAGGAGACCTCCTCACCGAAACGGAAGGACATTGTGTGATCACGTAGGTGGAACTTCAAGGATTCAACGATCTCCGGGTCGCAGAAGTCGAGCATGTTGTCACGCTTCTCTACCAGCGTGACGCGGCTGCCTAACGCAGCGAACATCGAGGCGTACTCCACGCCAATGACGCCGGCGCCGACCACCACCAAGGAGCCCGGCACGGTGTCCAACGTGAGGATCTGATCCGAATCGAGCACACGGAGGCTGTCAAAGTCGACGTGCGACGGATGGGCCGGCATGGTACCGGTCGCGATGACGATGTAGTTCGCAGTCAGCGTGCGGAGTGCTCCCACGCCCTCGATCTCGACCGTGAGCGTGTGCGGGTCGAGAAAGCTGGCGGTACCCGGCACGAGTTCGATGTGGTTACGCATCAACTGGGAGCGAATGACCTCAGTCTCCCGACCGACCACGTGCTGCAGTCGGGCAAGCAGGTCGGAGATGGTGATCTCTTCCTTGACTCGATAACTGGCCCCGTACAGGTCCCGAAGCTGCATGCCCGTGAGGTAGAGGACGGCCTCACGCAAGGTCTTGGACGGGATCGTGCCAGTGTTGACGCAGACGCCCCCGACCATCCCCTTGGTGTCGACAATGCACACCTTATGGCCGAGCTTGGCCGCCATGATCGCAGCCTTCTGGCCGCCAGGACCCGAACCGATGACCGCTAGGTCGAAATCGTACGTGTGCTCCATACCGCAAGCGTGCCAGACGATCGACACCTTCGCCAGCTATGGATTCGGTGGCCGCAGCTCGCGGAACTTAGATGATCATGATTGCCCGGAGAGGCGACGGAGCGCCTGAGCTGCCACCTGCCGGTCAGTCGTCTGCCACATGTCCGGCATGGATGCCTTGAGGAACGCGCCGTAGCGCGCGGTGACCAGTCGGGGATCGAGTACGGCGACCACTCCCCTATCCGTCAGCCGACGGATCAGTCGCCCGGAGCCTTGCGCCAGCAGCAGCGCTGCATGACTTGCGGCAATCTTCATGAATCCATTACCGCCGGCTTCGGTGACAGCGCGCTGGCGCGCCACGGTCAGTGGCTCATCTGGCCGCGGGAAGGGGATGCGGTCGATGATCACCAGCTGGCACGTTGCGCCCGGCACGTCGACTCCTTGCCACAGCGACAACGTGCCAAACAGGCTCGCTCGCTCGTCGGCTATGAATCGCCTGGTGAGCTCGGCTAGCTGCGCGTCGCCCTGGCACAAGATCGTCAGGTTGGGCAGCCGCCTGCGGCTATAGACGGCGGCAGCCTCAGCTGCTTTCCGCGATGAGAACAGACCGAGGGCGCGGCCATCGGATGCCGCCACAAGTTCAGCAATCTCGGCTAGGGAAGCCTCAGACAAGCCGTCTCTGCCTGGCGGAGGCAGCGATCGCGCGACATACAAGATCCCCTGGCGCTGGTACTCGAAGGGTGAACCGACATCCAAACCGCGCCACGGAACCCGTCGATCTTCAAGATCATCATCGGCCGCCTCTTGCGACTCACGATCATCCGATCTCTGAACGGTATCCAGATGCTCCTCGACTTTGAGTCCCACGCTGGTCGCACTAGGAGCGAAGTCACCGCCCAGCTTGAGCGTGGCAGATGTCAGTACGGCTGTGTGTTCACTGAAGATTCGGCCCCGCATCAATCCAGCCACCGACAGTGGCGAGACTCGCGCCTCGCGGCCGAAGCGCTCCCGATCGGCTATCCACACCACATCGTGACTATTGAGAGCGACCATCCGCTCTGCGATGTCGAAGATCTCCTTGACCGCCGCCGCAGCCTGCCGTCTGTCGGGAGTTTGGCTTTCCCCGCCGGCCAGCGCACTCACCACAGCCCGGGATGCGTCGCGTACGGCAGCGCAGGCGGCGACAAACGCGCTATCGGGATCCTCCACGCGCTCCAGCGCTCCGCCGTCCAAGGCGTTGCGCAGCGTCTTGGCTGTCTCCAGCAACTCCTGCCCGGTCTCGTCTTCAAGATAGGTCTGTGCGCGGCGGGCGGCCCGTTCAACCGTTTGAGGACTCAGTTCCGCCGATGCGGCACCGGTCACCCGCGAGACGAGTTCGTGAGCCTCATCAATGATGACGGCGCTATGCTCGGGAAGCGCCGTCCCACCATGCATGGCGTTGATCGCCAACAAGGCGTGATTGGTGACCACAAGGTCGGCCGCGCGGGCCACGTCACGTGAGCGCTCGACAAAGCATTCCGCACCATAAGGGCAGCGCTGCACACCCAGACATTCGCGAACTGGAATGGAGACCTGGGCCCAGGCTCTTTCGGTATGGGACGGCGCATCATCGCGGTCGGCCAGCGCGCGTTGCTGAGCCTGGTCCGCAGCCCATCCGCGCAGCGCCAGAACCTCCGCCCCGAGAGCGGACTCGGGTGTGCTCTGCGGCGAGGATCTCAGGGTGCCGATCAGCTGACCCGCGGGAATGAGCGCCTCCTGATCATCAGCGGCGCCTTCCCGTACTCGCAGCATGCAGACGTAGTTAGTACGACCTTTGAGGATTGCATATGTTGGCCGCTGACCGGTAACCGCCTCAACCGCATCGACCGCCGCGGGAATGTCGTTGTTGGCCAGCTGGGCCTGCAGGGCCAGCGTTGCGGTAGCGACAACGATGCGCTCGCCTGGATGCCGGATCAACCAGAGCAGCGCGGGAGCCAAGTAGCCCAGTGACTTGCCGGTCCCGGTGCCTGCCTGCACCAGCAGATGATCGTTGGATTCAAGGCTCTCCGCGACGGCATCGGCCATTTCGACTTGGCCGGGTCGATCAGTGCCCCCAATTGCCCTGACCGCCGCCGCGAGAACATCGCGGTGCCCAACGTCCAGGCTGGAGGCCTTGGTCGGTGCGGTCATCGCAGAAACTCTAATCGCGACCGCGGCGCTCAGTCAGTATGTTCAACCGCGCCGCGCTGTTTCGGTGCTCACAAGCTCGTACGGCGCTAGCTCAGCCGCCAGTGCAGGATTCACTCGGGCCACAACGAGGGTGCCGCTAGGAAGGTGTTCGGTGGTCAGGAACTCACCGGTCTGGTGAATCCGGTTGACCAGATCACCGCGCTCGTACGGGATAAGTGCGCGGATCTGGATCTCTGGCCGAGGCAGCATCGACTCGATAATGGCGCGCAGCTGTTCGATCCCCTTCCCGGTACGCGCCGAAATGAATGCGGCGTCTGGATAGTTGACTTGCAATGTCCGCAGCGTTTCAGCAGCTGCCCGATCGATTTTGTTGATCACGATCAACTCGGGGATGTCATCGGCGCCGATGTCGGCCAGCACTGCGCGGACTGCATTGATCTGTCCGACCGGGTCAGGATCTGAGCCATCCACCACATGCACCAACAGATTGGCGTAGGTCGACTCCTCCAACGTGGAGGCAAACGCTTCGACCAGGTCGTGCGGCAGGTGCCGGACAAAGCCGACGGTGTCGGTCAGGGTGTAGACCCTGCCATCCGGGGCCGCTGCCCGCCGGGTAGTCGGGTCCAGTGTCGCAAAGAGTGCGTCATCGACGAGCACGCCGGCGCCTGTGAGGCGGTTGAGCAGGCTCGATTTGCCGGCATTGGTGTACCCGACGATGGCAACCGACGGGACTTGGTGACGGCGCCGCTCCGCTCGCTTGGTCTCCCTGGTCGTGTCCATCTCCCGGAGTGCGGCTCGCAGCTTGGCGATGCGACTGTTGATGCGACGCCGGTCGGTCTCCAGCTTCGTCTCGCCGGGACCACGACCACCGATGCCGACGCCGCCGCTCGCCCGACCACCGACCTGCCTGGAGAGATTGCCACCCCAGCCGCGTAGCCGTTGCTTCAGGTATTGCAGTTGGGCCAGCTCGACTTGCGCCTTGCCTTCAGCGCTCTTGGCGTGGGCGGCAAAGATGTCAAGGATGAGCGCTGTCCGGTCGATCACCTTGACGCCGACTCGATCCTCCAGATTGCGCAGCTGCGCCAGGGTCAGCTCGCCATCACAGATGACGGTATCTGCTCCGTTGGCGACCACCACATCGCGTAACTCGGCGACCTTGCCACGGCCGATGTAAGTGGCAGGATCCGGTCGATCACGACGTTGGATCAGGCCTTCCAAAACCTGCGACCCAGCCGTCTCGGCAAGCAACTTGAGCTCTGCGATCGAATTCTCGGCACTTACCTCGCTGCCAGCGGTCCATACGCTGACCAGGACGACGCGCTCGAGGAGCAACTGCCGGTACTCGACCTCACTGATGTCGGCCAGCTCGGTCGACATCCCGGCAACTCGGCGCAGCGAGAGCCGATCTTCGAGGTCTTGCTGATCTCCGTCGTAGCCGATGGCCGCTGGTCCAGGTTCGAGCCGTTCGATGAGCAGCTCGTCATCTGGTTTGGGCTGAAGCTCTGAATCTGGTCGTGGAAGTGTCATCTCCCAACCAGAGTCTCACGTCCACACAACCGGCAGCGATGTTTTTGTGCCTGCGGGGAGCCGGTGAGTAGCAAAGATCTCGTGCTTACAAGGTCAGAAAAGCGTGTAGCCACCATCAATGACCACAACCTCACCCGTCATAAACGAGGACGCATCAGAGGCAAGGTAGACCACGCTTGGGCCCAGCTCGGACGGCATCGCGTAACGCCGCATCGGCGCATCCTCGATCCAGTAACGCTTGAATTCCGGCCTGTCGACCGGCGCCATTTCGGTCTTGATGTAGCCGGGCGCCAAGGCATTGACGCGAACCCCATGGGGTGCCCATTCGGCGGCCAGCGAGCGGGTGAGCTGGTGAACTGCAGCCTTCGAAGCGTTATACGCCGGCTGCCACTGTGGCCGATTGACAATATTCGCGGAAATCGAGCCGATATTGACGATTGCGCCACTGCGCTGCGCCACCATCTGCCGACCGAACTCCTGAGAACAGTTCCAGACGCCGTTGACGTTGACATCCATGACAAAGCGCCATTCTTGCGCAGTGACCTCAAGAGATGGCGCATGGATACACGCGCCGGCGTTGTTCACCAACACATCGACTTGACCGAGTCGGTCCAGCACCTCATCGACGGCACGCCGCACGTGATCGGCCTCCGTGACATCGGCGGTTACGGCGATTGCCGTGATCCCGAGGCGTTCCAGCTCGCTCACCACATCCGCCGCTCCACCGGTGTCTCGGACCAACAGCACAACGTCGCTGCCGGCCTCGGCCAAAGCTGTGGCAAGTGCGCGACCGATGCCACGATTTGCACCGGTTACTACGGAGACCTTGCCGGACAGCGAGAATGCGTCGAGGACAGACATTGGCAGCTCCTGTTTGTTAGGCCGGCCGGGACGTACCCGACGCGGTGGGAATAGCGATCTGAG
>DATDKX010000336.1:0-15964 GCA_036519615.1 Propionibacteriaceae bacterium | reverse complement strand
GTACCAGCACGGTGGCGTCAATCCCAGGTAGCGGCCGACCCATGGATCCCGGCCGGATCTCTGTCGCGGCGAAATTGGCGATCATGATCCCGCCGGTTTCGGTCTGCCACCAGTTGTCATGGATTGGTATTCCGAGCGTCTGTTGGCCCCACACCACGACTTCAGGGTTGAGTGGTTCCCCAACGCTGGCAATGAACCGGAGCTTGGAGAGGTCCTGCTCGCGGGCCAGCGCCTCGCCGGCACGCGCGAGCATCCGCAAGGCGGTGGGCGCGGTGTACCAGACCGTCACGCCTTGTTCGGCCAGCATGCGGTACCACCGCCGCGCTTCGAAGTCGCCGGAGTCCACGATCATCGTGAGGCCGTTGGCGAGCGGAGCGACGATTCCGTACGAGGTGCCGGTCACCCAACCGGGATCGGCGGTGCACCAGTAGATGTCGTCCGGGTGCAAATCCAGGGCGTACCGCCCGCTCATGTAGTGGGTGAGGACCGCCCCGTGTACGTGCATCGCACCCTTCGGGGTTCCAGTGGTACCGCTGGTGAAATGCAGCAGGGCCAGGTCCTCAGCCTGGGTCGGTACGATCTCGAATTCGTCTGCGGCCTCGTCGAGCAGTGCGTGCAGGTCGAGCGTCTCCGGCGTTGGGTGGCGCCCGCCGTCGACCAGCAAGACGTGTTTCAGCCCGGGAAGTTCATGCCTTCGCGGCTCGATCTTCCGTTTGTACTGCAGGGCAGTGGTTACCAGAACCCGTGCGTCCCCGAGCTGCAGTCGCTGGCAGACCGGATCGGGACCGAACGCCGAGAACAAGGGTGAGACGACGCTGCCGTTCTTGAGCGCACCCAGGGCAGTGATGTAAAGCTCCGGGACGCGGCCGAGCAGGGTGAAGACGGTTTCGCCGCGGCCGACGCCGAGCCCGTTCAGCAGGTTCGCGAATCGATTGGTAAGGCGGCGCAGCTCTGCGTAACTGAGGTCGGTGGACCGGCCCTGCTCGTCGAGCGTACGAAACGCGACTTTGCTGGCCCGCGGGCCTGTTCCGTGCCGGTCAACCGCCTCGTACGCGATGTTCAACCCGCCACCTGGCAGACCGTCGAGCCCGGACAGCGCGCGCTCCCAGGAGAAGTTGGCGCGTTCCTCCTCGTAGGAGGTGAAATTGGGTGGCACCCGGAATGTCGCCGGGTCCTTCTGGATCGTCTCGAACGGCATTCTTCTCCCAGCACGGGTCAGTTTCTTGCCTGCCGGTCTACCTGCGCCTGATCGCAGGCGGCAGTGCCGAAAGTCCCCTTTCATCGGTTCTCTCGGGCACGCTTCAACTGGGCCGCGAACACATGCCAACGAGCAATGCGGCAAGCAGGGGCAGCGACGCCAGCGCGCTGCCAAGACGCTGGCGGGTCGTATGGCCCTGGCCTGTCGATTAAGGGCGGCCGGCCACCGGCCCAATGTCTTCGGCCCTTACGGGTCTCCCGCCGATCACAAGCTCATCGACCTCAAGGCGACCAACGGTGAGCTTCTTCGCTGCGGCGTCGCCGACACGAAGGCGTCCCACTGCCACGGCACCGACCGCGAGTGCACCGATGGCTGCAGCACCTGCGGCAAGTGCACCGGTAGCCAGCGCCCGCAAGGCAACGCCGCCAGCAGCGATCCCTCTGACGGCGAGCCCTCTCACCTTGAGAGCAGGCAAATCTGCCGCTTCGCTTTCTCTGTGGCCCATGCCTTTCCTGCGAGCCACCATGTGCTCCATGCGCTTCCGACCCATGATGTCCTTCCTCTGCCTTGGCCTGTCCTGATCTTGGAAGCTGCCGTCCCCCGAGCGAGTGGTAGTAGGCCGATCAGCAGGGCGAGATCAAGACCTGCGTCTGCAAGTGCAAACCCACGACTTGCCCAGCGAACGACGGTTCTGCTTCCGGTATGGGAATTTGGGTTCTGTCGCCGTGCCATCTGGCGTGGCCACCATATGGTCCCGGTTCTCTACAACTATTAGCGCGCTGACCAGCGGGCTGCAACATCGCTCACCCTGGTCGTTGCCGCTACCGGCTCCGGTCTGTAGGGCAAAAGGAGCCCGACAGAGGGGGCTAGGGCCTCCGATAGCGTCATCCCACGGAGCCCGGCTCGACGCGGCGGAACCCCCAGCAATGCCCGCATCGTAAATGCCCAGGCTGGTGCGCTGTACTGCTGCAAAGCCAGCATTGCGCTAGGAATTTAAGAAGTTGAGCATTCGCTCGTTGACTTCCTGGGCTTTATCCATGGCCAGCAGATGGCTGCCGCCGGTTAGCAAGGCAGCTTTCAGATTCGGCACCAATCGGGTGCCGATAGCCAACGCACACTGTGGGTCGAACGTGCGTTCCTTGTCCCCCACCAGCAGCAGGGTCGGAACAGAGACGGACCGCAGCTCCTCCTCCGAGTAGGGGGCGGGAAAGACGCTGCGCCGCGGGTTAGAAGCCCGGAAGTATCTTCCGCCCAGCGCGAATTGATGGGCGAACGGCTCCGGGAAATCGAAATCGGGCGTCATAAGACGCAGGGAGAGTCGACCAGGCGGTCCGATCGGGAGATAGGGACCCACCTTCAACCCGACCAGTACCGCGATGCTGCTCGGGGCGAGCGAGGCGTATGGAGCTATCAGCACCGCCCGTTCGATCCGTTCCGGAGCGGCTAGGAGGAAGTTGAGGCTCAGCCAGCCGCCAAAGGACCAACCAGCCAGACGGACAGTGTCGAGACCTAAACCATCCAAGACAGCCGAGAACCAGGCGACACAGTCTGCCCGATTATGCAGCAGGCGTGACTGGTGCGACTTTCCAGCCTCGCCCACGATGTCGACCGCATAAACCCTGTAAGCCGCACTCAGCGGGCCGACGTTCAGCAACCATCCCGTGGAACTCGTCCCGGTGGCGTGCAGAAGCAGCAGTGGCGGGGCGGTTTCAGGCCCACAGACGATGATGTGAGTGTCCCCAAAGGGGGTCGGCAGATTCCGCTCACCATAGCCAACGGGCCAGATCGCCAGTACTTCGTCGTATGCATTCACGTACCGCCTTGCCCCCTCCTCTGTCGTGAAGCCAGACAGATCACCGGTCCGACGAGTGGCCAACCCGACGGCGATGGCGACCGTCGCCAGAGCAAGAGCGGCCTGGCCGACGCGTGAACTCCTTCTCATTGCTATCCCTCTTGGAGCGAGATCTGTCGCCGCAACACCTCTGTTCTCTGCTTGCACGGTCTACCTGCTCTTGATCTCGTGCGGCCGGTGCGGAAGGATGCCCGTTTCATCACCGGGCTGCTGCTCGTTCCATGAGGTAGGCGTTCAGATCGGGGTCGGTGGCAGCGTCCACAGCCGTCTCGGCGAGAGCGACGGCTCCGTCCAGCATCGCGCGGTAGGCCTCATCGGTATCGGCCAACGGGGTGAACGCGGCGGTGTTGTTGGGCGCCGTGCCGCCGATGCCGATCATGGGGTGAATGGCGGGCAGCGCGTGTGACAACTGACCCAGGTCGGTGCCGTAAGGGACCTTGACCGGCGGCTGATCGAGGAACAATCCGACCGCTGGATGCCTTGCCATTCGGATCATCGACACCAATTGTCGGGGGTCACGCAGCGTACGCCTCAAGAATTCGGCCCTGAGGTATTTGAGTTCTGCTTGGATGCGCGGGTCGTTTTCTCGTCGGCGCCCAAGCTCCTCCGCGTTGGCCCGGAACGCGGCGGCGAGAAGTTCATCGTTGTGCAGCTCGGCGTTCGGCGTGTACTCAGTGATCTCGACGCTGACCCTCGCGGCTGATGCCGCTTGCTGTAGACAGCGACGTACCGGCTCACGGGCCTCGTCAACGTCCTTCACAGACGTGCCGGCGATGAACATGTCGACGCGTGCGCCGACGTGCTGTCCCTCGGGTGCCACACGACAGAAGTATGGAGCGCGTCTGAGGGGGACTAACGCCCGGCGCAGACCTCGCTCGAGCTCCAGGGCTATGGTTGCATCGATGCCACGAACTCCCGCCACCTTGGAGAACTGGGCATGTATCCGGATGCCGGCCTGGGATGGAATGAACTCGCTGTACGGGCTGGGGCCCGGGTGCAGCATCAGTACGGCATGAAGCCCGTCGAATACTCCCGCCTCGAGCAGCACGATCTTGCCGGAGACCAGATGACCGGCCGGCGGATCTTTGAGGCCGAGTAGCTCCTCACCAGGGGTGCCGATGACGGAGACGGTCAGGCCAAGCTCGGCTGCGACCGGTTTCAAGCCGACGGCGGCTGCGACGGCTGCGCCGGCGATGAGGTTGTGGCCGCAGCCGTGGCCGATCCCTTCGTCCAGTGCGTCGTACTCGGCGCAGAAGCCGACGTGCAGCGGCCCGTTGCCTGTGGTGGCGGTGAAGGCGGTGGGCAGATCGCCGACTCCCGTGCGGACGGTGAATCCATCCTGAGTCAGGACCTGCGTGATCCGCTCTGCCGCGTACGCCTCGGCGAAGGCGAGTTCGGGATGCTGATGAATGTCGTGGGCGAGTTCGATGAATGTGGCGCGTTGCTGGTTGATCGCCGCATGAACCTGGTACTTCACCGCGACCGTTGGTGATTCGGATGCGGTCACGCCCGTCCTCGCCGTCCCCTCCTTCGGGAGGAGATAGATCCGCAGCTCCGGCTCGGTGGCCGCGTCGAGCGCCGTCCAGGCAAGAGCGACCCCCGCATCGAGCATCGCGTGGTAGGCCAGGGCGCTATCGGCCTGGGTAGTGAAGCCAATTGAATGCGGCGCGGCGATGCCGCCGATCCCAATGAATGGATGGATGGCGGGGACGATCTGGGAGACATCAGCCATGTCCGTGCCGAACAGCACTTCGGCAGGGTAAGTCTTATAGAAGAGGCCGACCGGAGGGTGTAGGGCGGCTTTGAGGAGACCGGGCAGGCCGGCCGGATGACGCAGGGCTCCGCGCAACGACAGCTTTCTGAGGAAGCGGACCTCCTGCTGGACTTGTGGGTCGAGCTCCCGGACTCGTCCCAAAGCCACGGCGTTGCGCTGGTAGGCGGCGCTGAGCCGCGGGTCGTTGAGCATCTCCGCGCTCGACCTGATCTGGGTCAGGCTGACCGTCTGGCCGTTCGCGGACGCCGTAGCTTCCAGGCAGCGCTGGATCGCCTCCCGCGCGATGTCCACCTCGGCCAGCGATGAGGCCAGCCAGAATATGTCGGCTTGCGCGCCGCCCTGTGCATCCTCGGGCCTGGTGACGGACCATTGTGGAGTTTGACCGAGGTCGCTGATCGTGTTGCTGAGAGCGGCCTCGAGTGCCCGGAGCTGTGCGGTGGCGAGGGGAGGACGCTCGGCGCCTTCGGAGCGTGAGAACTCGGCTAGCTGGCGGCCGTAAACATGGGTTGGGATGAATGCGCCATACGGCGTGGGGAACGGATGGACCATGAGCGCCGCATGCACGTCGTTAAAGGCGCCCGCTTCGACGAGCACGGTCTTCCCCGGCGCATCACGGCCTGCCGGCGGGTCGGGCAGGCCGATCAGTTCCTCAGCCGGCGTGCCGAACACCGACACCCGCAAGCCAACGTCGTCGAGCAGATCGCAAAGGCCCGTCGCCGCCGCGACCGCAGCGCCAGCAATGATGTTGTGACCGCAGGCATGTACGTCTGAGTCCGGCCTCTTGTGCTCGACTGGAAGGAGGCCGGCGAACTCCTTCGGTACGCGATCGGACAATGCGGCGGGTGGCAAGGCGTCGTACTCGGCACAGAAAACCAGATGCAGCGGCCCCTTCCCGCGCGAGGCGACGAAGGCCGTGGGCATCCCGTGCACGCCACGCTGTACGTTGAACCCGTGCCGCTCCAAGTGCTCGCTGATCCGCGCGGCCGCATACTCCTCGGCGAACGCGAGCTGTGGATGCGCGTGGATGTCGTGGGCGAGGCCGATCAGGCTCTCCGCATCTTTGTCGATCGCTGCCTGAGCCTGCTCTTTGAGCGCCGAGCCTGCGCTAGGGGGTGTTGTGACGGCCATGGCTGCCACCTCCAGATACATACCGGAGTCACATCAGGCCGCCGACCGTCAGGTCGCCGACCGCGATCCAAGTGGATCACTTCCAAAGATAAATCCGGTGCTGCTGATTAGATACCAATCAGCAATGCCGTGAGGGTCGTAGCGACGGCAGCTGCGGCCGCCACAGCCAGCGCTGCTGACCGATTCCCCCACCTGGTGCCGGAACATTCCTGCTGCCGGGCACGGAGACACTGTGACAACCGCCGCGACGGCTTGTCAGACGCCGCGCCCCGTTAGGGACCAATGCCCCTAGGCACGCCGCTACCGACTGATCCAAAGTGGCGTTGGAGGTGGCTCCAAAGTGGCGTTGGAGGTGGAGAGATGAAGATCATCATCGTGTACGAGAGCATGTTCGGCAACACCCATGAAGTCGCCCAGGCGATAAGCGAGGGCGCTCGGGAAGCAAGTCCAGACGCCGATGTGGAATGCGTGGCCGTGGGAGACGCTTCGTCGGAGCTGGTCAAATCCATTGACCTGCTGGTCGTGGGCGGCCCCACTCATATCCGCGGCATGACGTCAGGGTTCAGCCGCAAGATGGGAATCAGCGGGGAAGAAAAGCTCGAGGCACAGGGCGAGCCGGCTCATGAGATGGAAGAGGATGCCGAAGGTCCCGGAGTTCGGGAGTGGTTCGACGGTCTGCCAGAGGTTGAAGACGGAGGCAACGCGGCAGCCTTCGACACTCGCCTTCCGTCGCGCATGGCGGGCGGCGCGGCCCGCGGGATTGCCCGCCGGTTGCGTAAGCACGGATATCACTTGGTGAGCGAGCCGGAGGGCTTTGTCCTCGACGACGCTTACGGGCCGATGCGCGCGGGCGAGATCGAGCGGGCGAAGGACTGGGGAGCTCAGCTGGTACGGGCGACCGTCAGCCCCTCGAGTTGAGCCGACCTTGGGGTTGTTGGTCAGCGCCTGCTACATCCATGAACGGCGATCCAGGTGAGGCAACAACCGGGTTGGGCACTATGTCCTCACCGCAAAGCGGCTTGCGGCGTTCCTCGGGTGTGGATCCGTCGGTTTGGCCGAGATATATCAATCCCAGTTCAGTGACCGCAGCCGCGGTGAATAGCACTCCACCAGCTCGAACACTTCTCCTGCTGCGCAACATCAGACCCATCCACGTCCTATCGCAGATGCTGTCATGTCCACGAAACGTCCGCGTGCGGAGGCCTCGGCCCGGCCCTTGATGCCTTCCAGCATGGCGCCAGCAGACGGTTGGGCTAGAGGGCAGAAACCCGCCACGCGCCCACCCGGTCATTACATCGCGAGCCGTCGAGCAAAATCACGGGACGTGCAGCTCGGCAAGCCGGCCAAGATCATGTTGACTGCGTGGAATGCGGCTCTGGGACTGCTTGCGTTAGGCGAACTGGCCAGGACCGCCGCTTCCGGGCGACCCGACGTGCTGGTTCGGCGCGCTCATTGCCGGTGGAGGCACCTGCTGAGGAACACCGCCGACCTGTGGCAGTGCACTCGCCGCCTCTTTGGCCTTGACCGCGTCCGGGCCCGCGATGACATAAGCCACCGTAGCGATGAACACCAGCCCCAGCAGGCCAACGACAAGCAGGACCACAAACCAGGTCTTATCCGGCAGCTGCGCTGTATTCAGCACCGCACCAATCCAGGCCACGAAGTGCGCCACAGCGGCGAACAACAACAGCAACGCCGCCAGCGCCATCAAGCCCAGCAGGGTCCACGACAAGACGCCGGACTTGATTCCGGTCACATCGGATCCGCTCATGATGAAGATGTCGTTGCTGATCGCTAGGGCAAATGTGATGCCTATCAACACCAACCCGGCAACCAGCCCGATAAGGCTGCCCCAAAACAGCTTGACGACTGTTGATTTGGTCATATCGATTACCTCCGAATTCGAGACTGCCCGCTCGCCTTCGAAAAAGGCAGGGACCATGGTCCTCAATCACTGAGCTGAATGCTCCCTGTGTCAGTGATCGTGACCCTGTGCTCAGCCGGCCCAGGACCAACGTCTCTGACCTGCCATTCCATTTCCACACTAGCGTCGAGGTGGAGTCCTTTTTTGGAGGTAACACATGTCCACACTCCGCCCGCATTCGGCTGACACCATCTCGCGGCACGGTGGCGCTCATGGCGAAATGACAATGCGATCCCTGGGGCCATTCTTCGCAATCGCCTTCGGGCTCGCCTGGGGGCTCGTTGGGGTGCTGATCCTCTTCACCAGTCAGATTGAAGCGGTCTTTGGCCCGGTGAGCGGCACGAATCCGCTCTTCATCCTGGCCGTGTACTCGCCTGGCATCGCGGCCGTCCTGCTGGTTTGGTGGCACTACGGCACCAAAGGCTTGACGCGCTTCTTCCGCCGGCTCACCCTATGGCGAATGCCGCTCGGGTGGTGGGCCTTCCTGCTCATCGGCATACCGGCGGTGAAGTACCTGGGCGCCGCCGTCAACGGCACGATCGGCGATCCGCTACCGTTCTCTCCCTGGTACGCGCTGCTGCCAATCTTGGCGATCACTTTGTTCATTGGTCCTGTCGGAGAGGAATTCGGCTGGCGGGGCGTCGCGCTGCCACTGCTACAGCGTCGGTTCGCCCCGCTCTGGGCGTCCCTGATCCTTGGAACCATCTGGGGCGTGTGGCATTTGCCGGCTTTCGTCCTGGGTGGCACTCCGCAGAGCGCGTGGTCCTTCGGTCCATACGTACTCGGCGTCTTGGCCCTGGGTGTGATCGTCACGCCAATGTTCAACGCCGCTCGTGGCAGCATCCTGATCCCCATCCTGTTCCACTTCCAGATGAACCTGCCGATTTGGCCCGAGGCGCAGCCGTGGGAGAACTATCTCTTTGCAGGAGTTGCCGTGATCGTCGTCATCATTGAGCGCAAGTCAATGCTGCGCCGTGGCCAGGGCGTCACCGAGATCCTGGCACCTACCAGGCAACGCGCAGCCGACATTTCCTCGGCCTCTTCGTCTAAGTGAAGCAGGGCAGCCATCAGGACAATCGAGCCCTCGGACCACTGTTTCATGCGTACAACCTGCTAGATGGCCGGCTCTGGCTCCTTGACGTTCTCGGCATCGCTGCGGCTCCGGGCCTTGCGCGGGCCTGGCTAATTCGGGATCGCAGCAGGCGACCGGAGATGTCGACCAGTTAAGTCAGGTGCCTGTGGTGTGCATTGGGTCTGCGTCTTGTGCAGATGCCGTCGGATGTGAGGCAGCCCATGCCATTCGAACCGCACTTCTCCATCGAGCGCAAAGCCGACTGGGACTGGACCATGATGATCAGGCAACCGCGCGAGGTTGACGAGGACCTGTTCGAGCAGGGTCTTGCCGAAGCAACCCGCAAGAAGGAGCTGCCGGCGGCAAACCTCATGCGCCTTGAAAGCTTCTCAGAAGGTCTGGTGGCGCAGATCCTACACATTGGCCCATACGCCGCGGAGGGCCCAACAATTGAACGGCTGCACGCGTTCATTTTCGAGCAAGGCTACGAGCGCGCCGGCAAGCATCACGAAATCTATCTTGGCGATCCGCGGCGCAC
The DNA here is from genome assembly GCA_036519615.1 of Propionibacteriaceae bacterium. GTDB lineage: Bacteria > Actinomycetota > Actinomycetes > Propionibacteriales > Propionibacteriaceae > Microlunatus. Next base: position 6,478 of record DATDKX010000336.1, on the reverse strand, counting down.
CGCTCCCGAGAAGCTGAAGACCGTCCTACGCCAGCCCATCGCCGCCCGACGCTGAGCCGGCCGCTTGTAGATCCAGGCATCGACATTTGAGGGACGATGGCCCTCTTTCTGGCTCCCAATGTCGTTGGCAGGGTCGGCTGGCGTTTCAAGTGTTGCTCGGCAATATCACGACCTCGACATTTCAAGACGCTTGGCCCGCTGGTGACTGACTGGTTCGGTCCGCAGGAGTGCGATAGTCAATAGCACGGGGGCGGCGATCAAAACCAACCACGTAACGAAAATTGCCAAGACTTCGAAGCGGTAATCCAGGCGCACCTGATAGAAGGCCGAGTAGAACACCAGTAGAGCCAGGGTCGCGAGGCCACCCACAGTGAAAATCCAACCGGCGGCGCGCCAGAGCCGCCGGGGCATCCGCAACATCGAAATTCCGATGAAGAGGAAGGCAATGTTGATCATCATGTACCCCACGTTCTCGAGGGCGATGAATATCCCGTGGGGGTTGTACTGAGTCCATGGGGAGAGGCCCTCGGTCTCACCGAGGACAAGGGCAGCCTGGATGAAAGTGAGCTGACTCGCATAGTCCACGACAAGAATCGCGACGCCCATGATCGTGAACGCGACCCCGATCCGACTCAGCAACTGACGGTCTGGCGGCACTTGATAGTGAATACACTCCATGAGCGCCATAACCAGTAACGTGAGCACCACCGCCGCATACATCCACAGGTAGTCCCTTGGCACGAACGCCGCCACGTCGGTGTAGGGATAGCCGACGCAGCCGCTCCGGCAATACGGCCCGGACCGCGGAAGCGTCGTCATTGCCATGGCCAACGAGACGACAGCCATAAGCCCGGTCAAGATAACGACCCACAGACTCAAACGGTTGGGTTGTCCTTCGATATCTGCCATGCCAACAACCTGTAGCGCTGCAGCATGAGCAAAACAGAGGCGTACGTCCTGTGCTCCTGATCTTCCGACCGATATCCGGACCGGCCGCTGGAAACCTCACTCCAGATGCAGCCTGCTTTCTCGGTTTACGCCTGAGCCGAGCACCCTCGTCTCATCTGGAGTGAAGTTCTCAGCGAATCTCGGCGGGACGACAGCCTCACCGAGTGAGTCTCACATCCGGGCGGTGGGCCTCGGCGGTTTCGCCAGCGGCCGCAGGACCGTCTCGGCGCTCCCGGCGGTGCGCGAACCAGACGGCAGCAAACATGATCGCCATGACATCGACGAAGCCCGCGATAGATGCCCAGGGCAGATCAATCTCGCCGGACTGCAGGCTGTTGTAGAACGAGCCAAGCGGTATCAGCAGCGGCCAGAGAACCAGCACATTGTTAACGCACGCGTACGCGATGCCGTACACCATGCCAAGCGCGAACAGGAACGCCATCTCACGCATACCCATGCCGTAGCCGACGTGGTACATGGCGTACAGTGCCGCGGCTGCGACTACGCCTGGGACCGGTCCGAAGCTGGCGCTGAGCCGGGTTTGGACAAAGCCTCTGAAGAAGATTGCCTCGAAGAGACCGACCATGAGCGACATCGTGAGCAGTGGCACCCACTCAACCGGCGTCGGCAGGTCGTAGCCGTACAGCGTGAGGAAGAACTGGATCGCGCCCAGGACCAGCCCCAAACCGACCGCTTGTCGCCAGTTCTTTCTGGTCAGACCGAGATCAGCAAGCTGACGACCACGCCGCCAGACCGTGTAGATCACAGGCCCGACGACGCCCAAGATCAGGCCAGCCGCGTAGCAGAGGAACAGCCCCAGCGTGTTCTCCACTGTGAACACCTGAAACGCGAGATAGAGGGCGGCGACAACACCGACGTACAGCAAGAGAACAGCACTAATGTCGCGACCATCAACATGCCGGCCAGCACTCGAAACCAACCCCGGCGCAAGAAGCACGAGCAAACCTGCGCTCAAGGGAACGATCAGGCCGTAGATGAGGCCATTGCCAACGGCAAGGAACAGCAAGGCCGCGACAAGCCAGGCGACCCAAATGATCCGCCTATGCGGTGATAGTAGGGCGTTCACGACACACCTCCTTGGGGTTCTTCTTCCATCGCATCTGGATGACCGGTCGCCAGCCAGGGTCGGAAGACCCAGCTCGACGTCGCATTGGGCCCTTTGTCACTTCCTATTGCGACCTATGCCACTGGCTAGCACCGACTGAAGCTGGCGAGGGTGGATGAAAGGAGGCGAAATTCGTCATGACTGACTCGACTTATCCCGTCAAGGTCAACGCACAGCTAGACACCAAACTCAGTCGCGGATTGTGGTTGGTGAAGTGGCTGCTGGCGATACCCCACTACGTGATCTTGGCGTTCTTGTGGCTGGCGTTCCTTGTGCTCAGCATCATCGCGTTCTTTGCGATCTTGTTCACCGGCCGCTACCCACGCGCCATCTTCGACTTCAACGTGGGAGTGCTGAGGTGGAGTTGGCGAGTGGGGTATTACGCGTACAGCGCGCTCGGCACCGACCGGTATCCGCCATTTGCGCTGCGGGACGTACCGGATTATCCGGCCCACCTGGAGATCGACTATCCGGACCACCTGTCGCGCGGATTGGTGTTAGTGAAGTGGTGGCTGCTGGCCATTCCGCATTACCTGATCATTAGTTTCTTTATCGGTGGTGGCCTGTACGTGGTGAGCGAGGTGGCTACCCCTGACCAGGCTCCCGTCTGGGTATGGCGGGGCGGCGTCGTAGGCCTGTTGGTGCTCTTTGCGGCGATCGTGCTGTTGTTCACGGGCCGCTATCCGCAGTCCATGTACGACTTTGTGCTCGGCATGGACCGTTGGGCGTTGCGGGTGGCAGCGTACGCGGGCCTGATGACCGATCAGTATCCGCCGTTCCGGCTTGACCAGGGAGGTCAGGAGCCCGAGTCTGATCAGCCGATCATGCCTTCGACCCCGCAGAGTTACAGCCAGGAGGCGGTTCCATCCGGTGCGGTGCCGGAGCAATCCCCGACCCAGATGTCGTCCTGACGGTGGCGGCATGCGACCGGACGTTCATGACGCAACCGCCTACAGATAAGGGGCGTACAGATGAAGACGCTCGTGGTTTATGAGTCGATGTTCGGCAACACCGAACAGATTGCCAACGCGGTCGCAGCCGGACTTGGCGAATCGGTTGATGTGCAAGTGGCCGAGGTAGCGGACGCGCCGACCGATCCGAGTCCTGATGTTGCGCTCATCGTGGCGGGAGGTCCAACGCACGCATTCTCGATGAGCCGCGAGAACACGCGCACCGACGCCATCAGCAAAGGCGCGCATGAAGGTGAACGAGAGTTTGGGCTGCGTGAGTGGATGGCGGCGCTGCCGTCTGGCCAGCACACCGAGAAGATCGCCACCTTCGACACCAAGATCAAAAGTATGCGCCACCTGCCCGGATCAGCCGCCAAGAGCGCCGCTAAGGCCGCGCACCGGCATGGCTACGAGTCGCTGTCCAAAGCGGAGAGCTTCTATGTCGAGGATGTCGACGGTCCGCTTCTCGACGGTGAGATTGATCGGGCGCGAGCTTGGGGTCGGCAGCTCGCCGCGTCGATGACCAAAGCAGCCAGCTGAGTGTCTCCAGTGCAATTGCAGGCATCCGTCGTCGGGGGCCTCTGGCAGGCTCCCGGCCGGCTCGTTCGGATCGTAGTCGCGTTCCTTTTGATGGTCTTGACCGCTCTGGCCTGGGCCCTTGTTGCGCCAACCCAGGCGTACGCAGCCGACGCCCAGATCGATTCCTTCACGATCAACTACGAGATGCAACCGAGTGGCGTTCTCGAGGTCAAGGAAACCATTGTCTGGCGCTTCGCCAGCAATTCTGGTCGGCACGGTATGCAACGCCATCTGGTCATCCGTGAACCTGATCCCAAGAGCGACCAGGACTTTGTGTACGGGATCAGCAATATCAAGGTCACCAGTCCGGACCCCGGCGTGGCAACGGAGTTCAGCTCAAAGACAACCGAGTCTCAAGGCGGTCGTGAGGCGGAACTCAACGTTCGGATTGGCGACCCGAACCAGACCATTTCCGCACCGACCGCGACCTATGTCATCTCCTATGACGTGACCGGGGCGATGCGCTCATTCAATGGCTACGACGAGTTCTATTGGGACGGCCCAGGCTTTGGCAACCCGCTGATCAAGGAATTGCAGATCACAGCCACAGTCCCTGGCGGTGCACAAGATGTCACCTGTTTCGCCGGGCCGCCGAAAAGCACGACTCCTTGCCAGTCCAAGAACTTCACCAAGGGCGGTCAGGCCAGCTTCGCCCAGACCAATGTCACACCAGGACAGGGCGTCAGTGTCGGCGTCAAGATCACGCCAGGTCTAGTGGCGGACAACAAGCCTCACATGGAGCCGAACGGCTCAAAGCTCTCACCCGCCAAAGGGGTGGGTGCGCTCGCACTGGCTGCGGCGACGCTGCTGATCGCCGTAGGTTCGCCGATCGTCGGAGCGCTGTGGTGGCGCAAGAACGGCCGCGACCAGCGGTATGCGGACCTGGCGCCGGGCACCGCTCCTCTTCCGGGTCAGCAGATGCGGGTCGTGCCGAATGATCCCGACATCCCTATCCCGGTGGCATTTTCCCCACCACCCATCCCGGTAGCTGAGGCCGGCTTGCTGATCGACGGGCAAGTCGATTCACAGGACACAGCTGCCACCATCATCGAGCTGGCGGTCAAGGGCGCCCTCACCGTCCAGAGCGATGGCGAACACGACTTTCGGGTCACCCTCGTCGACCCCAGCAAGGCGTCAGCCCCGCACGAAACGGTGCTGCTGACCAGCCTGTTCAATGATGAGCCGCCGGGAGCCGAGCGGGATCTCTCCCGCCCGGGCAGCCTTGCCAGCGCCCATGAGCAGATGCAGGACTCCGTGCGCAATCAGGTCGCCGCGCGCGGCTGGTTCCGCAAAGTACCCTCCGTTGCCGCGATCAGCGGCATCGGCTTCGCCATGATCGCCTTTGCAGTCTTCGCCGTCCTCGGAGTCGGGTTTTGGATCGCATGGACCCGTGCGCTGCCAAGGGTGCTGTTGCTATTGATCCCACTCTTGCCGATCATCATCACCGTTGCTGTGATCGGTACGAAGCTCAAGCGCGGGCAGCGCACCGCCGAGGGTCGCGCCATGTGTGATCAAGTGGAGGGTTTTCGGAGCTACCTCGCAACCGCCGAAGCTGACCAGCTCAAATTCGAAGAGGGCGAGGACATCTTCTCGAAATATCTGCCGTGGGCGATCATCTTCGAGCTGGCCGACCGCTGGGCCAAGATCTGCGCCGACCTGGTGGCCATGGGCCGGTTGCCGAACGAGACACCGTACTGGTACATCGGCAATTATCAGCTGGCGGCGTTCAACACGGCCTTCCTGACCAGCAGCCTTACCTCGGCGGCAACACCCGTAGCCTCCTCCTCAGGCGCCGCTGGCACCGGCTTCGGCGGGGGCAGCGCCTTCGGCGGAGGCGGCTTCTCCGGCGGTGGCGGCGGCGGAGGCGGCAGCAGCGGCTGGTGAGTTCCTAAGGAGCCTGGTCGGGTGTGCCATAGATTCTCCGGCCTCACTCAGCGACTCCGAGACTGACTCGCACGTGCGATCACCTGCCAGCGGGGCACGCGAATGGTTTGAAGCCCGATCCGCGTTGAGAGATCGGGCACCACAACCGGCTTGCTCGCGGCCAATCCCCGCCATCCGGCAGCGGCCACCGTTGCGGCGGAGGTCATGGCCGTCATGAGCCGCCAGGCAGGCCAGTTCGCAGCCGATCCCAGACGACGCTCCCGTAACGAGCGCTAGTGGACGTTGCACATTGTCATCCTCCCCACTCGGAGTCGAGCGGCCGTAGCTTGGGCCTGGCTCCACGGTTCAGCTCAGTGCGCAGCAGCCCGACGGCGGATGGAACTGTGACCGCAAGGCCAGCGGCCCCAGTTCCTCGTTCACCGAATCGCTGATTCCCCTCCGGGCGCTGCAGCTGCACGCTCGTACGCGCTGCCATGTCCATTCCGCAGCAACGGCGGCTGAGGCGGGTGAGTTTTTCCTACGGCGGCGGCTCTACCGGCGATTGCTTGACGGGAACGGAATCAAGCCGGCGTTTATCGAGCTGCACTATCCGTGCTACTGGCACTACGACATCTTGTTCGCCCTTACGGTCTTTTCTGAGATGGGCCAGATCACTGACGAACAATGCCGCGATGCGCTGGATCTGCTGGAGAGCAAACGACTACCAGACGGCGGATTCCCAGCCGAGCACCGCTACTACCGGCACACCAGCGCAATGGTGCCGAGCCAGCGCTCGCTTGTGGATTGGGGTGGCGTCAGCCGCCGCCATCTCAATCCCTGGGTCTCCGCGCATGCCGCTGTTGTGTTACATGCCGCCGGCCGCTCGGTAGAAACCCGGAGCCACACACCAGAGATCAGCTAAACCAGGCTCCCGCGAAAGCCACGTACGCGATGAGAACCGAACGGCGTCCGCGCCGTTGATCATTTGTGCTGCCCCGATCGCCACCACAAG
>DATDKX010000335.1:0-23535 GCA_036519615.1 Propionibacteriaceae bacterium | reverse complement strand
GATATCGGTGACTCGACCGAGCAGGACGGTCGCATTCTTTTGTTTCTTGAGTACCTCTCGGGTCGCTGGAGCGACCTCGCCTTCGGACAAGACGCCAGTTGCGACCTGGTAAAGGAGCGGTTGGAACAAGTGATGTGAGGTGCCGCTGATCATGATGACATCGACCGGAGCCTTGGCTAATCCCTCAGTAGCCCAGAGGCCACCGAAACCGGAACCGATGATCGCGACCTGATGCCTGCTTGATTTGCGCTCAACAGGTGACGGGCTTGGTGCGGGGGTTTCTACCGTCATGATTCACTCCTCGGTGTCGCCGGTGCGGCCTGTCGCGGGCCGCTGGCCAACAGGGGCGGGCGACCCGGGCAACCGGTCTCATCATCCCGCCTTTGCTCAGCAATCGTCCCAGTGACAGCCCGAATTGACCACCTTTCCCAGGCCCAGATCCCTCCAGTCGGTGCTCCACCTTTCTCGCGCTGAAACCTCGGTTCACATTGGTTTCTTGCGGTCTGCATAGATTGCAACCGGTGCAGAGCGCAGGCAGCTTATGTGAACGTAGGTTGCTGACACGAGCGCGAAGTCGCGGAGCTCCGGCGACCGTTAGGGGCGCATGGGCGCCTTCGCTGCCGATGCGGTCGCGCGGAGTGCCCGGGACTTGGAAGCTTGACGCTCCGCATCCGGCACGACAGTCGTGGACAAGACCATCATGGCGTGCGCTTCGACCCGATGAGTTGATTTGGCTCGCCAGGGCCGAACGTTTGAAGGATCGACCTGTCCGGTAGCGGTATCGAGGCGCACCAGCCAGTTCTGGCCGAACTCAGCCGCCGGCATGGTGAATCTGATCGGTTCCGTGTGGGCGTTGAAAAGCAATAGGAAATGATCATCGGTGATCGGTCGGCCAACGGCATCGAGTTCCGGGATAGCGTCACCATTGAGAAAGACCATCAGGCTGCGGGCGAATCCGGAATTCCAGTCCGCCTCATCCATCTCTGACGCATCGGGCTTGAACCACAAGATGTCGCCGAGCTCACTTCCGCCACCGTGTTTGGCATCGCCGGCGAAGAATCGGTGCCGTCGCAGTATCGGATGGGCCTTGCGCAGGCCAATTACCGCGGACGTAAAGGCCAACAAGTCCTTCTGGTCGGCGTCGAGATCCCAGTCGACCCAAGAGATCTCGTTGTCCTGGGCGTAGACATTGTTATTGCCGTGCTGGGTCCGGCCCAGCTCATCACCGTGCGCCAGCATCGGAACGCCCTGACTCACCATCATCGTGGTAATGAAGTTCCGCTGTTGCCGCAACCGCAGCGCGTTGATCGCGGGATCGTCGGTGTCGCCCTCTACACCGCAGTTCCATGATCGATTGTGGCTTTCGCCATCATTGCCGTTCTCCCCGTTTGCCTCATTGTGTTTGTAGTTGTAGGAGACAAGATCACGCAGCGTGAAGCCGTCGTGGGCAACTACGAAGTTGATCGAGGCGGTAGGACGTCGATCGGAATGTTCATAGAGGTCGCTGGATCCGGTGATCCGAGAGGCAAACTCGGCAAGCGACGCCGGCTCTCCACGCCAGAAGTCGCGTACGGTGTCGCGGTACTTCCCGTTCCATTCGCTCCACAACGGTGGAAAGTTGCCGACCTGATAGCCACCATCGCCCAAATCCCATGGCTCGGCGATCAGTTTGACCTGGGAGATCACGGGGTCCTGCTGGATGATGTCGAAGAACGCCGACAGCTTGTCCACTTCATGAAACTGCCTGGCCAGTGTCGCTGCAAGATCAAATCGGAACCCGTCGACGTGCATCTCCAAGACCCAATAACGAAGTGAGTCCATGATCAGCTGCAGGACGTGGGGATTGCGCATGAGCAGGCTATTGCCGGTACCGGTGGTGTCGTAGTAGTGCTGCTTGGCGCCATCGACCAACCGGTAGTACGCCGCATTGTCGATGCCCCGGAACGCGATCGTTGGGCCCAGTTCATTGCCTTCTGCGGTGTGGTTGTAAACCACGTCCAAGATCACCTCGATGTCAGCCTCATGCAATGCCTTGACCATCGCCTTGAACTCGGTGGTCTGCTGACCAAGATCGAGACTGCTGACATAGCCGTTGTGGGGGGCGAGGAAGCCGATGGTGTTGTAGCCCCAGTAGTTGCGCAAGCCGCGGTCGACCAGGTGGCTGTCGTTGACGAATTGATGGACCGGCAGCAGCTCCACCGCCGTAATCCCAAGCGAGGTGAGGTGCTCGATGATCGCCGGATGACCGATGGCCGCATAGCTTCCTCGGATGTCGTCTGGGATGCCGGGATGAGTCATCGTCAGACCCTTTACGTGCATCTCGTAGATCACGCTCTCGTGGTACTGATGGTGCGGCGGCCGATCATGGCCCCAGTCAAAGTACGGCGTCGTGACCACCGACAGCATGGTGTGGCCCAGGGAGTCAAGATCGTTGAACTGAGTTGGGTCGGAGAACCGGTAGGAGAACAAGGATTCGTGGCCGTCGATCTGGCCATTGATGGCTTTCGCGTACGGATCAAGCAAGAACTTAGACGGATTGCATCGATGACCCTTGGCGGGCTCGTACGGACCATAAACGCGGTAGCCGTAGCGCTGGCCCGGCTCGATGCGTGGCAGATATGCGTGCCAGACATTGCCGTCGACCTCAATCAGCTCTATGCAGGTCTCCTGAAGATCCTCGCTGATGAGGCATAGCTCGACTTTCGACGCAACCTCGGAGAAAAGTGCGAAGTTCACTCCGGTGCCGTCGAATGTCGCACCCAGAGGGTATGGCCGTCCCGGCCACATCTCCACGCTTTGCCTCAGCACACCGTTCACCAACTCCGGCACGACAGCCTCTCCTGATCGGTATCTCGACCCCTGAAGTACAAACGCTACAACTGCGTTGCGAGCGTCGGTTGCGCGATCGGTGGCGAAAAACCGAACATCGTCGTCACCGCACCAGCGAGTCTGCCCCGTTGCCGCTGACGCAGCAGAATGAGAGCCGTGCGACGCGAGGCCTCGGTTCTCCATCTCGATCTCGACGCCTTCTTCGCATCCGTCGAGCAACGCGATAAGCCGTCGCTACGCGGAAAGCCCGTCGTAGTGGGAGGTCTGGGTCAGCGGGGCGTAGTCGCCACGGCCTCTTACGAAGCCCGCGTTTATGGCGTCCGATCGGCCATGCCGACGCATGAGGCGCGACGCCGGTGTCCGCATGCAGCATTCCTCGTCGGTCGTTTCGGTGCGTATCACGCAGCAAGCCGTCATGTGATGGATGTGCTACGCCGGCTGTCACCACTAGTGGAGCCGCTGTCTCTGGACGAGGCCTTCGTCGATCTCCGCACAGCTGGTTCTGGGGTCGATTTCAGCCGACCTGGCCTGCAGCTGCTGATCAAGCAACTGAAGGAGGACGTCCGCACAGCCACGGACGGGTTGACTGCATCGGTCGGTGTCGCCACGTCGAAATTCGTCGCAAAGGTGGCCACCGAGCGGGCCAAGCCCAATGGCTGGTCGATCATCGAAGCGGGCCAAGAACTTGAACTTTTGCGACCGATGCAGGTCAGCGTGATTCCAGGCGTCGGCCCGGTAACAGCCGAAAAGTTGCATCGGATCGGCCTGTATACGGTTGCTGATCTGCAGCAATGCCCCTTCGATGAACTGGCGCAGGTGATCGGCAAGACGCATGCCCAGGCGCTCATCGATCTGGCCTACGCGCGTGACGACCGGCCGGTCGAGCCTGATCGAGAGACGAAATCGATCTCTGTCGAAGACACCTTTGAAACTGATCTTGTGTCGCGACAGGAGCTCACCGCGATCTTGCTTCGCGACGCAGGCCAGGTGGCGACCAGGCTCAGAGCGGCAGGACTCTTTGCGCATACGGTTACGATCAAGGTCCGGCTGCATGACTTCTCGACCTTGACAAGATCACGAACGTTGCTCAGCGCGACCGATCAAGCAGACGTCATCGGCTCCGTTGCTACGTCGCTGCTCTCTGCCGTCGACGCCACGGGAGGAGTTCGGCTCCTTGGTGTCGGGGTTGCTGGTCTGACCGACGTGCTGCAGGACGACCTCTTCACATCCGAGGGCTCATCCGCGGCGGCGCCGGAAGATGTCGTTGAAGATCACCCAAAACCCGATGAGCAGCCGGTACGCCAGAGCTGGCCCGCTGGAGTCGACGTCGAGCATGATCAACACGGTCGGGGCTGGGTCTGGGGCTCCGGCCTTGGCCGGGTAACGGTCCGCTTCGAGACCCGGGACACATCATCCGGTCCCATCCGCACCTTCGCTGCCGACGATCCGGCTTTACGTCGGGTGGCGCCGCGGTGAGAGCTGTAGCCATATTGCTCACGGCGTACCTGGCATGCATGCCGTGTCCAGCGTGAACATCCCAGCAGCGTGGGATATCGACAGCGAAGGCGAGTCGTCCGGCCTTCGACAGACTCAGGGCACATTAATCAGGCTCGTGCGTCGACGCCTGAGGCGGCCTCAATAAGTCCGAGAAACAGGCCGTAGTCATCGCCGCTTTCGGGATGCCATTGCACGCCCAGCCAGAACTGCCGTTCGGGATCCTCAATGGCTTCGATGGTGCCGTCTGCCGCACGAGCCGTCGCCTCGAAACCTGGATGGGTGACAACCGATTGCCGATGGTGACAGCTGACTTGCACCTGATCGCCGACGAAGGTTCGGACTCGCGAACCCTCCCGAGTACTGATCGAAGTCCAGCCGAATGCGTTGCCACCCGGCGCGTGCTCCTCATGCCCAACAACATCTGGTAGATGCTGCTCCAGCGAACCTCCCGCCCGAACAGCCATGACCTGCATCCCCCTGCAGATACCGAGTGTCGGAAGCCCAATCCGATCGGCGGCATCCAGCAGGCCAAACTCCCAGGCATCTCGATCACGGCGCACTTTGGTCATGGGATGGGGCATCTGCCCGTAGCGCTCCGGGTCGACATCGGCGCCACCGCTAATGATCAGTCCATCGAGACGCGAGACAACCTCCACCATGCCCTCGTTCTGTGGCGGCAGCAATACGACCACACCACCCGCGGCCTCGACCGAGCGGGTGTAGACAGCGGGTAGGAGGTCGGCCGACATATTCCAGACGCTCCAAGCAGCCTGCTCACGATAGGTGGTCAGACCAATAACAGGCCTTCCCTGCTTTCCCCCCGTCGCGATCATGCACCTATTCTCACATTCTTTCGAAACCGCGCCTTAGCTCCCAGTCCGTCACGGCGGCCTCGAACGCCGCCAACTCGAGATCGGCCATTGCGGTGTAGTGATCGACAACCTCCTCTCCAAACGCGCGCCGGGCGATCTGCGAGTTACCGAAGGTTTGCCGGGCCTCGCGCAGCGTACCGGGAAGCCTTGAGAAGTCAGACGAGTGAATGTTGCCGCTGAGCGCCGGACCGAGTTCCAGATCATGATCAATCCCGTAAATCCCACCCGCGATCATCGCTCCGAGAGCGAGGTAGGGGTTGACATCTGCGCCTGGCGCACGGTTCTCCAGCCTCGCGGACGCATCCCGACCCAAGATCCCGATTGCCGACACACGTTCGTCCAGTCCCCAGGAGATAGTCGTCGGCGCCAGCGATCCATCGGCAAAGCGCTTGTAGGAGTTGATGTTGGGCGCATACAGCAGGGTGAAGTCGTAGAGGGTATACAGCACGCCGGCGACGAAGGCGTCATAAATCGCGGTACGTCCGCGGTCGTTCCAGAACACTGTTGCGCCATCGCTGCTGCGCAGCGATAGCCGTATGTGGCAGGAGTTCGCCTGCCGGTCATCAAGGGTGGCCATGAAGGTAATGGACTTGCCTTGTTGAGCAGCGATCTCCTTGGCGATGGTCTTGAATACCGCGTGGTTGTCGGCTGAGGTCAGCGCATCTCCATGGCAGAAGCTGATTTCCTGCTGACCCGGGTTGCGTTTCGCATTCACCGACTCGATGTCGATTCCCGCCGCGTACACCGTATTGCGGATTGCACCAAGTAGTGGTTCGATGCGGCTGCCACTCATGATCGAGTAGTCCATGTTGTATTGGCTGACTGGAGCAAGATCACGATAGTGAGCGTTCCAGCCGTCCTCGTAGCTGGTGTGGAAGGCCATGAACTCCAACTCGGTGCCTGCCAAGACGTCGTATCCCCGGCTGGCAGCAGCCGCCAGTTGCTGCTTCAAGATCGCTCGCGGTGCCTCGGCGACAAGTGTCTGATCTAATCCGACAACATCGCACTGCACCATCACGGTGCCGGGCTGGTGCCGCAGCAGACGGATCGTCTGCAGGTCCAGAAGTAGCTTCATCTCACCGTTAGGCCGATCATCTGACGCCAGGCCATAGCGGTCGGCGATGTTCATGTCGACGTCAACCGCCAGGAGGTACGCGGGGGCCTCAGTCCCATGGTCCAGAACATGCTCGGCGAAATACACCGCCTGCAATCGCTTGCCCTGCAAACGCCCCTGCACGTCGGTGAAAGCCACCACAACGGTGTCGACATCACCCTCGTTGATGCGCCGGCGAAGATCATGGACGCTGAGATGACGGGCGTTGCGCAAATCGGTCATGCCGTTCCCTCACTCCCTCGTCGAGTGCACGATCACAACACCTGTGGTAGCTCGTCTCTCGACGCTAGCCCAAGAGCTGGCCGAGAATAAGGCCGGCTGGCTTCCCTAGGCTGTCCGCATGGCCATGTGGATGGGCGCACTGGAGTTCGACCTCTTGCTTGGTGATGTGCATTCGCTCAAAGAGAAGCGCTCGATAGTACGGCCGCTGATCGCTGAGATACGTAAGCGATTCGAGCTCAGCGTCGCCGAAGTTGATCATCTTGAGCTACACCGGCGGACAGCGATAGGCGTGGCCGCGGTCAGTCCCGACCGGGAGCATCTGGTGGAGGTGCTGGATGCGGTCGAGCAGCTGGTCGCCTACCGTCCGGAGGTCGAGTTGCTCTCGGTACGCCGCACCCTCCGGTCAACCAATGACTGACCGGTCCCCTCGATTGCAGCCGATTCGTCCTCAGGCAGGTCGATTACGTCTGCCGGCCGCGTATGGATCTCCAAGATCGACATCGATGACCGGCCGCCTGGGCTCCAGCAACGCGGGCTCACGGAAACAGACCAGCCGCTCATGCCCCTGCGGGCCGGAGATCGTGTTGCCATCGGCAATCACGTCACCTGATCGGAACAGGTACGCCGCAGTGGAGAACAGCATTGTCGCGATTTCCGAGGGCTCGCGGTTGCGGAAATGGCACTGCACGTCGGGAAGGCCGAAGACATGCAGCCCGAGAGTGTCCATCACCATCGCCCCAGGATCGTTGGCGACGCTGAAATATCGCACGTTGATCAAACCATCGAGATCGCCGGCAGCAAACAGGGCAGGGTCGCCGACCCGCTGGCTCTGCGGCCAGCTGATGACCGTCGGATGAGTGAGCTCACACAGCTCGGCAACTACGCCGCTCATCGCATTCCAGCGCTCTTGCGGTGTCCTGTCGTCGCCGAACATCTCAGTCACCAGCAGGCTGCATCGGCAGCGTGCAACCGCGGCTTCGGCCTCCTCCCAATCCCAGGTTTGGCTGACATCAGGCAACGCCTTGCCACCCTTACCGAGCGGACTACCGGGCATGATCACCGTCAACAGCGGCGCCGAACCATCACCGTGTGGCACGACGACTGACTCCATTTGGGGTTCGGCGTCTGGCGCCAACCTACGCAGCGCCTCGAGCAGCCGAGGATCTTCCAAGTCGGGCGCAGCCTCGGCATACCACAATTCCACGACTAGCGGGATCGAAGTCGCTTCAGCCATGATCGTCTCCGCGTTCGGGTAGCCCACGAACCGCCTCTGCGACAACATCAGGTCGGTCGATCATGATCAGGTGACGGGAGTCCTCAACAACGACCTGCCGGGCGTTGAGTATCTCGGCCAACTGCGCCTGCTTGGCAATCCACCGGGCACCACCCTTCTCGGCGGCGGTGAGCACGATTGTAGGAACACCGGGCCAGGCGTACCCCTTGCGCAATTCCGCCAGATCCCAAGCCTGTTCGGCGTAGGCCGCGTGCTCCGCAACAACGCTGGCGATGGTGTCGGGGTCCCGGAACGTTTGCTTGGTCAACGAATCGACGGGCTCGGTCAACCTGCGATGGCTCTGCGCGGCGACCAACAACCGCTGTACGAACGAGCAGCCCAGCCGGAGTACTGGAACCACCATTGCTCGACGGACCAGCCGCGCGAGCCAGAGCCAACCGCGGCGGAGCGTCGGTCGCGGCGGCTTCAACTCCACACTGCCGTCGGCCAGCACCAGCCCAACGACCAGATCTGGTCGTTGCCGAACGAGCGCCTCGGCATGGAAACCAGCCATGGAATGAGCGACGACGACGGCCGGTCCCACAGTGCCGAGCACTGCTTCCAGCGTCGCCACCTCGGCCGCTAGTTGTGGCAGTTCATCCGGCCACGGTGAACCCAGCAGCCCTGGACGGTCTAGACGGACGAGCGCCAGCTCGGGCAGCAAATCAGCGACGAGGTCCCAGTCATAGCTCGGCACCCCGCAGCCGCCCAGCAACACGACAGGTGGGCCGGCACCGGGCTGGCTGGCCACATGAACCATCCGACCGCCTAGGAGTGCCAACCCGTCCGCCGGCAGCCCTGCCTGGATTCTTGCCATGTTCATCGGTTTTGGCTCAACAACGTGCCGCTGCTCACGGCGCACTCTTACCCACTCACGGCGAGAGTCTGACACACCATCACTCATCGCCGATTGTCGTAATCGGAGATCAAGATCATCCTCGTCGCTGGCATCGCGCACACCAGAATAGGTTGCGCCCGGCGAGCACCTCGGTGCGTACCTTGGAACCACAAACCAAGCAGGCCATGCCCGCCCGTCGGTAGACGTAGACCTCACCGCCATGATCATCTTTTCGTGGCGGCCTGCCCATCGCCTCGGGCGTGTGCTCAGGGCGTACAGTATCGATCCGCTTGGTCAGCACGCCCAGCGGCATCAGCTCGACAAGATCAGTCCAAATCCCCAGCCAGCTCCGGCAGCTCAGCTTGTTGCCCGGACGATGCGGATTGATCCGGTTGCGGAACAGAACCTCCGCCCGGTACACATTGCCCACCCCGGACAGAATGGTCTGGTCCATCAGGAGTGCGGCGATCGGTCGGGTCGCACGATGAATCCGCCGCCAGGCAAGATCAGGATCGGCGTCCGCCCGGAGCGGATCAGGACCGAGTTGTCGCAGCCGCAATGCCACCTCGGCGGGTGTCCGCACCGTGCACAGCTGCGGCCCGCGCAAGTCGGCAGCCGCCTGGTCGGTCGCGATCCGCACTCGCACCTCGCCGCGAGGCGGATCCGGCGGGCCAAGCTGCAAGCCGCCGATCAGACCCAAGTGGATATGCAGCAATCGATCACCCTCGAACTTGCAGAACAGATGCTTGCCGTGCGCCATCGCCTCGATCATTCGGGTCTGATCCAGTAGCGCCGCGGAGTCAGCAAAGCGGCCTTGCGGGCTGGTAACCGAGACCACCCGGCCACCAAAGGTTTGCGTCAGGTCGAGCGCAAGCCGGTGCAGCGTGTGGCCTTCCGGCATGGTCCCTCCCGTGAGTTGGTATAGCTCCGGCTACTGACGCGTAACACTTCGATTGCGATCACTCACGCAGTTGGCGAATCTGTTTTAGCGTTGCAGGCATGACAGGTGCGGTGCCACCTGGGGGTCGTCCCTCAGGAACGCACGGCGGAGGAACACACTACTCGGGGACCACGCACGACTCTCGCGACCTTTGGCCGCGGGACTTTGGGCGGGACGGTGTCTCGGGGCTGGTCACTCTGGACCGTGCCATGCGCGGGCGGGATGTCTCCCGTCCGGACCTCGATGACGAGCGAGTCGCAGCGGAGGTCATCGACGAGCTATTAGCTCGAGTGGATGGCCGGCGGCCGAATGGACCACCGCGCAGCGCCTAATCAGTTGGCACTGCGCACCGCTTTGGCGCTGGCCGCCCCGCTCCAGCGTGCTTAAACGCTCAAGAAGCAGCCGCAGTAGAACGCCTCTTCTCATAGTCGGCGAGCAGCTCAATGCGGCGGGCATGGCGCGGATCACCGCTGAACGGCGTTGCGAGGAAGAGTCGAACCATTTCCAGGGCCTCTTCCGCGGTGTGCATTCGGGCCCCGATGGCAATGACGTTCGCGTCATTGTGCTCCCGTCCCAGCCTGGCCGTGTCGCGGTCGTATGCCAGTACAGCTCGGACACCGACCACCTTGTTGGCTGCGATCTGCTCGCCGTTGCCAGACCCACCGAGCACAACGCCCAACGAGCTGGGGTCGGCGACTGCGGCCTCTGCCGTAGGTATGCAGTAGACCGGGTAGTCATCCTCCGCGTCGTAGGCTTGCGGCCCATGATCAACTAACTCGTGCCCGTCCTCGCTCAGAGCGGTGATCAGGTAGGTCTTCAACTCGAACCCGGCGTGGTCACTACCGATGTGTACGCGCATGGATGCACTATCCCAGATCGAGCCGGCTGGCGTGCAGCGTCTTTGGCTGGCGCGCCGCCTCTCCGAGCTGCTGAATGCCAGCGGCCAGACCGCCAACGATGTCACCGCCAGCGAACGAGGTCTGCATGGCCGCAGCTGCCAACCGGCATTCAAAATCATCAAGCACCCGACGCGCTTCGAGACCAGTCACGATCTCCAGCTTGTGAAACTCCGGATCACACATGACGAGGACCGAATGATCGGGATCGCCAAGCGCCCGGTGCAGTCGTTCCGCGTACGCGCGCGAATCCTCTTCGGACACGCCGACGAAGAGTGAAAATGTCAGACCGGAAACCGCCTCGGCATTCCGCACGGCACGCTTGAGCCACTCCTGCTGGCTAGGGGTGAACGAATCACCAGCGGGCACCCGCGCCACCTACGTGTTCGCCGGTGTCGTCGCCCTCGACATCGGAATCTCCAGTCGTCGTCACGGTGGTCTGTTCGCTCGGTTTGGAGTCCGGAATCGGCTCTATCTCAGCTGACTCCTGGGCACCTACCCAGAGCGGGTCGCTAGCCTCGGTGATGTCGCCGCGCCGCGCCCGGGCCCTAGCGCCGATCTCGATGATTGCGATCACGACCACGGCGATCAAGAGAGGAATCCCGATGAGCAAGGTGAGGGATTGCAAAGGCGTGGGTTCGGATACCCGTGGCCACCCCGAGAGCGTTTCCAGAGGCACTAGCATGCTCAGGAGTTCGTTCACGGCCCTACGTTATCGCCCCGACGTGGTTCCGCGGAGGTTGCGAGCCGCACGAATTGAGCTCGAGAGCACCCAGGCGCACTCGATAAGGAGGATTGTTGTCAGGTACCGGCGCGCCACAAGCCCAGCGCGATGATCCGGGGCCCGGCACCGCAGTCGGTTCGGAGGCGTCTCGAGTTGTGATGGACGCGGACCAGATTGCCCGAGCGTGTGCTCGGATCGCTCACCAGATCCTCGAAGCCAACCGAGGCGCCGATGGGCTGGTGCTGATGGGGATTCCAACTCGGGGAGTGCCGCTGGCATATCGGCTCGCGACGGTAATGGATGACGTGGAGGGTGTCCGGGTTCCGGTTGGTGCACTTGATGTGACGATGTACCGCGACGATCTGCGGCAGCATCCCACACGTCCAGTGGGGCACACCGATCTACCGGCCGAGGTAGAAGGCAGCACCGTGGTGCTGGTCGACGATGTGCTCTACTCCGGACGTACGGTACGGGCAGCGCTGGACGCTCTTGGTGATCTTGGACGGCCGCGCACGGTTCGCCTGGCCGTACTGGTGGATCGCGGCCATCGTGAGTTGCCGATTCGAGCTGATCATGTTGGCAGCTACGTTGAGACGCGGACGGGCGAACACGTCAGCGTACGACTGGCCGAAATCGATGGTGTCGACCAGGTCAGCATCGAACCGGCGGACCGTGTGCACGAGGAGGCGTGATGCGCCATCTGCTGTCTGCAGCTGATCTTGATCGGAATCAGACCACCGAGATCTTGGATCTTGCCGAAGAGATGTCGCTGGTGCAGGGACGTCCAGTCAAGAAGTTGCCGGCCCTCCGGGGCCGTACGGTGGTGAACCTCTTCTTCGAAGACTCCACTCGGACGCGGTCCTCTTTCGAGATCGCCGGCAAGTGGCTGTCGGCGGATGTGATCAACATCAGCGCGAAAGGCTCTTCAGTATCTAAGGGCGAATCGCTTCGTGACACGGTGCTAACCGTCGCAGCAATGGGCGTAGATGCGTTGGTGATCAGGCATCCCGCATCGGGCGCGCCGTGGCAAGCCTCGCGCTGGATCGACGCTCATGTTCTCAACGCCGGTGACGGGACTCACGAACATCCCACCCAAGCATTGCTGGATGCCTTTACGATCCGGCGGCATTTCCGGCGTACGGTCCCAGACCAGGTGAGCTTCGACGGCAAGACCGTAGCCATCGTGGGAGACATCACTCACTCCAGAGTGGCCCGGAGCAACGTGCTGCTGCTCACTACGCTGGGGGCTCAGGTGATCTTGGTCGCGCCGCCGACACTGCTGCCTTCCGGGATCGACAGCTGGCCCGTGGTGACCTGCACCGACCTTGATCAAGTACTCCCCCACGCAGACATCGTGATGATGCTTCGGGTGCAGCAGGAACGGATGTCCGGCGGTTACTTTCCGACACCGCGCGAGTACACGATTGGCTACGGGTTGACCCGTCCGCGACTGGAGGCCATGAAGCCGGGCGCGGCTATCTGTCATCCCGGACCGATGAACCGAGGTTTGGAAATCTCTGCGGATGCTGCCGATGCGGCCAACTCGTTGATCTTGGACCAGGTTGCCGCCGGCGTGTCGGTACGGATGAGCGTGCTGTACGAGCTGCTGGGAGGCTCCGAGTGACAGAGCTACTCATTCGCGGTGCCGATCTGAACGGCCGCGGGCGGTCTGATCTGCTGATCCGCAACGGTCGGTTTGTGGACCCGTCAGACGCCGGCAGTGAGGTAGATCTGCTCGATGCCGATGGGCTGATCGCGTTGCCGGGTCTGGTTGACCTGCACACTCATCTGCGCGAGCCGGGACGAGAAGACGCAGAGACCGTGGAGTCCGGCACGCTCGCCGCCGCCCGTGGGGGCTTCACTGCGGTACTGGCGATGGCGAACACGACACCAGTCACTGACACGGCGGAGGCCGCCGCGCATATAGCCGCGCTGGGTGCTCGCGATGGTTATGGAGAGGTTGTGCCGGTCGGAGCTGTGAGCAAGGGCCTGGACGGCGTCGAGTTGGCCGAGTTGGGGCTGATGGCCCGGTGCAGCGCCGGCGTACGGGTGTTCTCCGACGATGGCCACTGCGTCTCGGACTCACGCCTGATGCGGCGAGCGTTGGAGTATGTCCGGGCCTTCGACGGAGTTGTCGCCCAGCACGCGCAGGATCCGCAGCTTGCCGGGTCGGGGGCGTGCTGCCATGAGGGTGAAATCTCGGGGAAGTTGGGACTTTCCGGTTGGCCTCCCGCGGCCGAGGCCGGGATTGTTGCACGAGATGTCCAGATCGCCGAGCTCACGCGATCCCGGCTGCACATCTGTCATGTGTCCTGCGCCGAAACCGTCGATGTCATTCGGTGGGCCAAGCAGCGCAGTATCAATGTGACGTCCGAAGTCGCGCCCCATCACCTTCTGCTGACCACAAGTGAAGTGCTCGGCTATGACCCGACCTACAAGGTGAACCCCCCGCTGCGGCCGCACGAGCACGTCGAGGCCCTTCGAGAGGCGCTGGCGGACGGAACCATTGACGCGGTCGCCACCGACCACGCGCCGCATGCTCGGCATGACAAGGAGCATGCCTTCGCTGAGGCTGCATTCGGCATGCTGGGGCTCGAGACCGCGTTGGCCGTGGTGATCGAGACCATGATCAACTCTGGTCTGCTGAGCTGGCAAGAGCTGGCTAAGCGGATGTCGATCATGCCGGCCCACATCGCACGGCTGTCGGCTCAGGGCCGTCCTTTGGCCGTAGGAGAGCCCGCCAATGTCGTGCTGATTGATCCGGCCGCTCGCGCGGTAGTGGACCGAGATGGCTCCGCCTCGCTGTCGCGCAACAATCCCTGGCACGGCCGGGAACTGCCCGATCCGGTGGTGGCGACTGCTTGGGCGGGTCGAGTCACATACCAGAAGGAACTGTGATCTTTGGCTTCACCGGGCGGGTCGCGATAGCGACACCCACAAGTGAGAGTGCACCACCGAGAATCGCCAGCAGCGGCGGCACTTCATCCAGGAGGAGCCAGCCGAGCAGGATCGTGATCGGCGGAACCGCAAACGTGGTGACACCCAGCCTTCCCGCCGTCGTGTGTTTCAGCGCATAGGCCCAGGTGGAGAAGGCCAGCGCACTCGGCACCAGGCCGAGGTAGACGACTCCAAGGATTTGCAACGGCGGCGCGGCAGCCATGTCATGGACCAACTGGCCGCCGAAAGGCAGACAAGCAACCGTTCCAACCAGGCAGGCGAGCCAGGTCACTTGCAGGGCGGATACTCGCCGGAGCACCACTTTCTGTGCCACCAAGGCGATGGAATACGTTGTGGCGCTCAGCAGCACCAGCACCACGCCGATGAGGTCGGCTTTCCCCGTGCTTGTGGCAATCCCGATGATCAGAGTTCCCGCGAACGCAACCAAACCACCGATCACAAGCATGCGTGGAAAGCCCTCGCCGAGGAGGATGCCCGCAAGCACGCCAATCAGAATTGGCGCGAACTGAATCAGCATCGCAGCGGTACCAGCGTCCACGTGCTGTTCGCCGGCATTCAGGGCAACACTGTAGGCCGCGAACCAGGCGACGCCCACCACAGTCGTCAGCGCCCATTCTCGGGCAGTCATCCGGACCAACTGGCGGCCGATCATCATGGCACTGAGCGCGAGGCTGGCCACGAGTAGCCGACCGAGGCTGAGAGCTCCCGGGCGAATGTCGTGCGCCGCGTACCGGATGACCACGAAGGCTGAAGCCCAGGCGAGAACAGTGATTGCTACCGCGAGCAGAGTCCGCCACTCCCACTCTGTTTTGATCTTGGTCTGTCGGCTCTCCTCCACGCTGCAAGCATGCTATAGGCGGCTGAGACGCTGACAAGTCGGTATGGGATGGGAAGACACACCTTAGGCTGAGGCACATGCCGGACTGGTTACCAGACAACCTCGCAGCACTGGTGGTCTTCAAGCCGATTCGCATCGTGCTCTTGATCGTCGCGGCGTTCGTGCTGCGGCGGGTACTCCATCGCATGATCAACCGTTCAGTACGAAGGGCAGTTGACCGGCCGCTGACGTCGCGTAATCAGATGGCCCAGAAGTTGATCGACGCCACAACGGTATCCGCGGAGCGTCGCAAACAACGCATTGAATCGCTGGGCTCCTTGGCCAGTAGCGCAGTGAGCTTCGTGATCTTTCTGGTCGCCATTCTGATGATCTTGGCCGAGATGGGCTTCAACATCACCACGCTTGTGGCCGGCACCTCGGTAGTCGCCGTGACACTAGCTTTCGGGATGCAGAGCATTGTGAAGGATCTGGTGTCGGGTGTCTTCATGCTCGTCGAGGATCAACTCGGGGTCGGTGACTACGTGGACATGGAAAAGGCATCAGGTGTCGTCGAAGCCATTGGCTTACGCGTAACGGAGCTGCGGGACAAGGACGGCACGGTGTGGTATGTCCGCAATGGAGAGATTGTCCGAGTCGGCAACTACAGTCAGGGCGGCTCGGGTGAGCCACCGGCCGAGGTCGAGCCTGAACCGGCGTGATCTTCGTTAGTGACTAAGTCGCGAGCGTTGCCTCGAGTGTGATCGTGGTGGTGTGAGCGCCTCGGACGCCGGCCAGTTCTTGGAATCCTGCGCAGCCGCCTCGAACTGCTTTGGCAGTTATGCCTCGAATAACGCCCATCACGGTCAGTCTGATGCCCGTGATGTCGGAGATCGAAGGTCGGTCAGTGTTGAGCAGCGGTTTCGGTTTGACTCCGGATCAAGCGAACGCGGCTCTCGCCATCTCCTCGAACTTCGCCATCAACGCCCGGTGAGGGTGGGGCCCGTGGCTGATTCGCGCGACGCCGGCATTCGCCCAATCGGTCTTTGGCGGCGCGCCAGGGAAGGCGATCAGGTTGAGCGGCAGCGGCACTTCCCGGACGATCCGCTCAACCTGCCGCGGATCGGCGAGGCGGGGGACGAAGAAACCGCTGGCGCCGGCGTCGGCGAAAGCCTTCCCGCGCTCGATCGCTTCGTCGACCAGTGCCGAGTCATGGGTCTGCGCCTTGAGGTACAGATCGGTGCGGGCGTTGATGAAAAATTGGTCGCCGGCGGCGTGGCGGATCGCCCGGATGCGCTTCGCCTGCAACGTAAGAGGGTGCAGACCCTTGCCGCCGATGACCTGGTCCTCGAAATTGCAGCCGACCGCGCCCGTCTCGGCCAGGCGGACGACATTGTCGGCGCCTTGATCCGGGTCATCGGAATAGGCGCCTTCGAAATCGACGGTCAGCGGTAGCTCGGTCGAGTCTGCGATCCGCTTTGCGTTCGCCAACGCGAAATCGATCGGCACGCCCTGGCCGTCGGGCCAGCCGTTAGCGTCGGCAACGGGATGGCTGCCGGTGGCGAGCGCCTTGGCCCCGGCGCGGATGACGGCATGGGCGCTGCCGACGTCCCAGATGTTGTAGAGGATCACCGGATCGCCCGGCACGTGCAATGCGGCGAACGCCTCCAATTTCGTAGACATTGGCTTCCCCTCTATCGAACGCCGTCGAGATTGCGCTTCAGTTGCTCGATCCGATCCTCGGACCTGGCAGCGAGGCGCCAGTGTAGCGCGTGCCGCCCTTCCATTCTTCGGGGTCAACTTTCACCAATAGGCCGCTGTCTGGGCTCCGCCGACACCAGCGAGCACGAAAGGAAAACGCGGCGGCCCACCTTGGTCAAAGGCTCGCGATGTGAAGCGGCGGGATTGTTCGGTCTTCGGCTCCTCGAACATCATGTGGGGATGGATCCGCCATTCGACTCGGCCTCTGCCGCGATCGCCTGCGCCACGGCGGTGCAGCGCGCTTGCGAACAACGCCGGACGTACGGTTCGCACCTGCAGTGCGGATCGGCGTGCACTCGGCGGTAGCGACCGCCGCCGCTCCGAATACTGCGGCAAGGAGGTTCATGTCGCCACCAGAATGATCGCTAATGATCATGGCCCGGATCAGTTCCAGGCCTCAGCATGATCCCGCGCGCCCCGACGGCTCGCGCATACGCTCTCGATCCGATCACGAGGTGCTGAGCGTTCGCCAGGGATGGGCCTTGACATCCTGCATACGCCTACTAGCGTTGAAATTCCATCGACACGAGTCGAGCGGGCGAATTTCAGCCGCCAGACGTTCTCCGTCCGCTCGAAGTGTAGGCGCTTTCCACCCCGAGCTGGACTATCCACTTTGACTGGACGAAAGGGACGTGTAGACATGTCGAATCATTTCACTGGGCTCAGTCTTGGTGCGCCACTTGGTGACTTCAGACTCGACCTCTGTGACCTCTACGCCTTTCAATCCCCCTCTGATTCGTCCAGAACCGTGATCATTCTCAACGCGAATCCGGAGGCAGACGCTCTCCACCCGGATGCCATCTACCGAGTGAACATTGATACGGATGGCGATTATCTGGCCGACATAGCGATTTCCTACCTGTTCGCGCCACCGAACAATGGAAGCCAAACGTTCAGTGCGCTCATCGCGAGAGGCAGCGAAGCCCGCTCGGAGGAAGCTGTGGGGACGAGGATCGTCGACAACGCGACAGTCTCCTTTGGAGCCACGCCGGAGTTCATTACGGCCGGCGACTACAAATTCTTTGCTGGCAGCCGAAGCGATGCCTTTTTCTTCGACTTTCCGGGGCTGAATAACATTTTTGATCTAAGTGATGGAAATAATTTCACGACACCTCGCCTCTTCAGCCGATCTCCGTGGACCGGTGTCGACTCGAATGCGGAGGCCAATGTGTTCTCGACGGTCGTGGAGTTGCCGACGAGCGAGTTCGGTCCTAACCCCACCATCCGCGTCTGGGGACGATGCAGCGTGCAACGCGATGGCCAACTTCTCCATGTCGACCGTGCCGGGCATCCGTCAATGAGCAGTTTCTTCAATAAAGACGAAACTAAGGAAGAATACAACGCCAGTGAGCCAGTTCACGATCGGGAGCGCTGGCTCGATCCGTTCGTCCACTACATGGGCCATATCGGCAACTACACGCCTGACGAGGCGATCGCCGCCATCGACGCTGAAGGTCTCTTGCCCGATGTGCTGACATTCGATCCGTCCAAGCCCGCGCAGTACCCTAACGGCCGCAGCTTTAGCGATGACGTCATCTATCACCGGCTGGCTTTACTCTCAAAGGAAAATATGCCTCCCACTGGGCTGCAACCGCATACCGATCTACTCAGCGAGTTCCCCTATCTGGGCAATCCGCACCCGACGGATCACTAGCCTCGACGCAGGGCGCGCCACCCCGACGCCGCAATGCCGAAGTACGCGTCAATCATGGAAAACCTGTGCCGAAGGTGATGGACAATGGATCCCGATGTCCGAGCAAGCATCTCTGCAGACCTTTTATGACGCCGTCGGCGGCCATGAGACCTTCGTAGCGCTGGTGAAGCGGTTCTATGAGGGCGTTGCCTCAGATCCACCGCTACGGGCGCTGTATCCAGAGCCCGATCTTGCTTCGGCCGAGGAGCGGCTGCGGATGTTCCTTGAGCAGTACTGGGGAGGCCCCACGACGTACAGCGAGCAGCGCGGGCATCCGCGGCTGCGCATGCGCCACGCTCCCTTCGCGGTGACGCCGGCGATGCGGGACCGCTGGCTCACTCACATGCGGGATGCAATCGAATCGGTTGAGCTGACGCCGCAGCAGGAGCGCGAGTTGTGGAGCTACATGGAGCGGGCGGCGTACTCGATGGTCAACACCTTCGACGAGCATCCGGGCACGATGCCTGGCCTGACGCTGTAGATCAGTCGCTCGATCCTGGGTACAGACGTTCCCGCGGGAACCAAGTTTCAGCCTCGCGCCCCGCTCCATGTGCCCAGCGCCGATCGCTGATCGGCGGTCAAGGGGGACACGCCGACAACAATCGTCCGCGCCGTCGCGCAGACCGTGCTCGATGCCGGATCGCTGATGTCGGCGGTCAAAGTGAAGGAGCGGTTTCCGATTGCCGAGACAGCGGTGCCCACCTCGTACGGATCGATCCTGAAATCGATCGGCTTGAGGTATTCCAGGTCCTGCCGGACCACCATCCAGACCGCCTCCGGCTCCCAACCCACGGTGTCGGTCACCAGACTGATCCTGGCTTCTTGGAGATAGTCGTAGTACTTCACGTTGTTGACGTGGCCGTAGGAGTCGACATCTGACCAGCGCACCGTCAGCGGATAGCGATGATGATTCGACGGAATGGACACCCTCGGCAGTGGACGCAGCGGCTCCGCACGGCCCAGGGCTCGGCCAAGCAACTGCCGCTCGTCACCACTCAAGCGCCGTAATGAGCCGCTGGCTAGGTCAAATGGCACCACACCAGTCCGAGCCCGAGCCGCCAAATCGGCGCCGTCATACACCTCGTACCCGATCGAGAACCGGCTGCCGCCGATGGCATCCACCCAGAGAATCGTGGTCAGAGGCCGGTCACTGAAGGCGACGGGCTTGAGGTATTCCACTTGGTGACTGACCACGAGGACGCCGGAGTCGAGCAAATGATGCAGCACCGGCGACCCGGAAAGTAGGAACGCGACCCTGGCTTCCTGAAGGTAATCCAGGTACGCCGCATTGTTGAGATGGCCCTGTGCGTCCATGTCGCCCCAGCGCATCGGACAGCTGTGGGTATACGGGCTCACGGTCGTCGATCCTGTCAGAGGACAACGGCCGCCAACCAAGAATCACGTACAGTCTTCATCCATGAGAGTCGCAATTGTCACCGGAGCGGGCCGCGGCATTGGTGCCGCCATCGCTCATCGGCTCGCCGCCGACGGCATGTCCGTCGGCGTCGTTGATCTTGATGAGCAGGGCAGTCGACGCACCGCGAAGGAGATCATCGAAAACGGCGGCCGTGCGATCCCCATTGGCGCGGATGTCGCCGATGAAACGGCGGCCGGTAACGCAGTGCAACAGACTGCCGCTGAACTTGGACCGGTGACGGTGCTGGTCAACAGCGCCGGCATCATCCGAGATAACTTGATCTTCAGAATGAGCACCGCAGATTGGGATTCGGTCATGGATGTTCACCTGCGCGGTGCTTTCTTGATGACTCGGGCAGCCCAAACCCATATGACACAGGCCAAGTGGGGTCGCATCGTCAACATTTCCTCGACATCAGCACTGGGCAACCGGGGTCAGGCCAATTACGCGGCTGCCAAAGCCGGCCTCATCGGCTTCACCAAGACCCTCGCGCTGGAGCTCGGCAGGTTCGGCGTGACGGCAAACGCGATCGCGCCCGGCTTCGTCGAGACCGAGATGACAGCGGCGACCGCTGCGCGGCAAGGCCTGGACTTTGAGGAATGGAAGTCCTCCATCGCACGCGACATTCCGCTGGGTCGGATCGGACAACCGGAGGATGTCGCCGCCGTCGCGAGCTTTTTGTGTAGCGAGGATGCGGGCTATGTCTCCGGCCAGGTCATCTACGTCAGTGGCGGCGCTAAGTCCTAGCCGAGTTGTCAGAAGCTTAGATCGGTTATAGGTCAACTGCGTTCTGACAACTCGGAATCAGTTGCCGTCGTACATGCTGTTAAGTACGTCGGCGTACTTCTTTTCCACGGTCTTGCGCCGGATCTTCAGGCTCGGTGTAACCTCACCCGCGTCGACTGAGAACTCTGTTGGCAAGATTTCGAACTTCTTGATCGTTTCCCAGCGCTCGAGTTGCTGGTTGGCCTGCGCCACGTATCCCTCGGCCAGGTCATGGACCTTCTGAGAACCGGCAAGTTCTTCGAACGAGGAGTAGCTCAGTCCTTGCTCCTTGGCCCAGCCCTCGATCGCCTCGGGATCGAGGGTGAACAGCGCTGACGCGTACTTGCGGCCATCGCCGTACACCAGGACTTGGCTGACGTAGGGACACGCAACCTTCAGCACCCCCTCAACCTTCTGCGGCGCGATGTACTTGCCGCCAGAAGTCTTGATGAGGTCCTTCTTCCGGTCGGTGATGCGCAAATAGCCCTGCTCGTCCAGCTCGCCGATGTCGCCGGTCGCGAACCAGCCGTCGTTAAGCGCCTCCGCGGTCGCCTCCGGCATGTGGTGGTAGCCACGCATCACCCCCGGGCCCTTGATCAAAATCTCCCCATCGTCGGCGATCTTGACCTCAGTGCCCGGCACAGGTGGCCCAACGGTGCCGAAACGGGTGGCACGCGGGTTGTTGACGCAGGCGGGAACGCAGGTCTCAGTAAGGCCGTAACCCTCCAGCACGAGCAGCCCGGCAGCGTGGAACCATTCCTGCACTTCCCGACTGAGGGCGGCGGAGCCAGACACAAAGAACTTGATCTTGCCACCCATCCTGGCTTTGATCTTGCTGAAGACCAGCCGGTCCGCGAGTGCATGCTGTATGGCAAGGAGCCCCGACGGCTCCTGTCCCGCCAACCGCAGCTGTGATACCTTGCGGCCGACTCCAAACGCCCATTCGAAGATCTTGCCCTTGACCCCGTGCGAGGCAGTCATGATCACTCTGGCTCGCACTTTCTCAAAGATCCGCGGCGGCCCGCACATGAACGTCGGCTGGACCTCGGCAAGGTTCTCCACGATCTTGTCCTGCCGGCCATCAACCGCAGTCGTGAAACCGATGTAGAGCTGGATGGCGATCAGAGCCTTGCCGAAGACATGGCTGAGCGGGAGCCACAAGTATTGAAGATCGTCGGCGCTGATGATGTCGTACGCCTCCACGGCGGCGCCCTCGTAGGTCCAGCAGTCATGCACCAGGCGTACCCCTTTGGGCCGGCCGGTGGTGCCTGAGGTGTAGATCAGCGTCGCCAGGTCCTCCGGCTTGATTGTTGCGATTACATCGTCGACCGCTGTCGGATGGTCGGCGAGATGATCACGACCAAGCTTGTCCAAATCCGCCCAGCTGAGGACCTTAGGATGGTCGACCTTACCGTCCAGCTGCACGATCGTCGTCAGCTGTGGCAGCTCGTCAAGATGATCAAGGATCTTGCTGACCTGTAGATCATCCTCGGCGAACACAGCCTTTGATTCGGAATCGGCAAGGACGTAGCAGACATCCTCATGCTGTGTCGACGGATAGATCGTCGTTGTCGCCCCCGCGGCAGACATGATCGCAAGGTCGGCTAGGATCCACTCCATCCGCGTGCCGGAGGCGATCGCCACGCGGTCCTCGGGCCCAATCCCGAGCGCAAGCAGGCCGGCTGCCAGCTGGAAAACCTTGTCTTTGATTTGTGACCAGCTCAGCGAAACCCAGCGGTCATCCTCGAGGTAGCGGAACGCTTCCTTCGAGGGCGATTTCTCGACCCGGCGCAACAACAGGGCGCCCACCGAAGCCGGGCGCGCTGCCAGCAATGTTGTCTCCGTCACATCCGAAGAGTAGCGAGTTGCTTGGCCGCACCGGAGAGCGAGAGCCCAGGAGTTCGCGATGTTTGTGCGCAGCGAGCTTGGCGAGCGGAGCAATCAAATCCCGGATCGCGCGCCGAGGTTCTGCTGAGGAGCGAGCCGACACGCTTTTCGTCGGTGAGCGACGACAAAGTGGGCGGCTGCTAAGCGCGATCCGGGCGGAGCGAGCTTGGCGAGCGGAGCAATCAAACACGCTCCAGGATGATGGCCATGCCTTGACCGCCGCCGACGCACATCGTCTCGAGGCCGAATTGGACGTCTCGGACCCGCATCGCATTCAGCAATGTGGTCATGATCCGCGCACCGGTGCATCCGAACGGGTGGCCGAGCGCAATAGCCCCACCGTGCACGTTGAGCCGTTCCATATCAATGCCGAGATCCCGGGCGGAGGCGATCACCTGGACTGCAAACGCCTCATTGATCTCCACCAGATCCATGTCACCGATCGTCATTCCGGCGTTGGCCAAAGCCCGGTGACTGGCCTCCACCGGTCCCAGCCCCATGATCTCCGGGCTAAGGGCGCTCACACCTGTTGCGACGATTCGGGCGAGCGGGGTGAGGCCGAGGTCGGAGGCACGCCGGTCGCTCATGATTACCACGGCCGCGGCTCCATCGTTCAACGGACAGCAGTTGCCCGCTGTGACTGTGCCGTTCGGGCGAAAGGCGGGCTTCAGTACCGAGACTGCTTCCATCGTTGTGCCTGGACGTGGGCCATCGTCTCTGCTCACCACGCTGCCGTCTGGGAGTGTGACCGGTGCGATCTCGGCGTCGAAGATCTGGTTCGCAATGGCCTTCTCGGCAAGGTTTTGGGAGCGTACGCCGAATTCGTCCTGCTCGGCACGCGATATACCGCGCAAGGTTGCGACGTTCTCGGCCGTCTGGCCCATCGCGATGTACATATCGGGCAGCAGTCCGTCCTCGCGGGGATCATGCCATTTGTCGTTGCTCGCCGCGGTTGCGAGGCTCCGGTCCTCCGCCGCGGCAAAGATCGGATTGTGCGTGTCGACTGGGTCGACACCCGCGGAGCCAAAGCCGCGA
>DATDKX010000334.1:0-6138 GCA_036519615.1 Propionibacteriaceae bacterium | reverse complement strand
GGGGGGCCGTAACAACCTAAGATGCTTGAATCCCTGGATTCGCCTAACGCAAGCATGCCGCTCTAGCCAGCCAGAAGGTTGTCTAGGCCGCCCAGGCGGTAGCCGGCCCGACCTGACGCGGCAGGAGGGAAAGCCCAATTTGGGCGCGGCAGCCGTCTCAACGTCCTTCTCATTGCTACGTTGAGGCGGAACGATCAGGAGGGGGCCATGATCGCACCGCCGGAGGTGGAGTACCTGGTTACGCCCGGGCTCGGCTGGCCACTGAACGTGGACGTTGATCCGCGAATCGGCTGGCCCAATGTTCCACGTGAAACGCTGGATTGGCCGGAGCGCATAACGACTCGGTTGGTACCGAACGATCCGACTGCTACAACAACTCCATCATCAACGATCGACCTTCCCCCAGGTCCGCGACGCGCCCGCTTTGACGAGGACGAGTTCAGCTCACCCCTCGTGGACGATGATCCGCCAACGGCTGCAACAGCGGACCGATTGACGACCGCCTCGCTGGCTGCACCCCCGCACCCCCGCATCTTCGTCGTCGCAAATCAGAAGGGCGGCGTCGGCAAGACCACGACCAGCGTGAATCTCGCCGCCGCCTTGGCACTCGGGGGCCTCAGTGTGCTGGTGGTTGATCTTGATCCCCAGGGCAACGCCACGACCGCGCTTGGTGTCGATCATCCGCCCGGCACTCCCGGTACGTACGAGGTGATGATGTCCGGTGCCGCGCTCGCCGATCACGTGGTCGATTCCCCTGAGGCGCCCAACCTCAAAGTGCTGCCTGCCACCATCGACCTAGCCGGTGCGGAGATCGAGCTGGTCTCCGTGGTCGCCCGCGAGAGCCGGCTGCTCCGAGCCATCCGGGCATATCTCAAAGAGCACCACGCGGATTACGTATTTCTCGACTGCCCGCCTTCGCTGGGCCTGCTAACTCTGAACGCCTTGGTCGCGGCGAACGAAATTCTGGTTCCTATCCAATGCGAGTACTACGCGCTCGAAGGCGTCACGCAGCTGATGCGCACCATCGATCTGGTCAAAGGTGAGCTGAACCATGAGCTTCGACTCACCACCGTGATGCTCACGATGTTCGATGCCCGCACCAAGCTTGCCGCTCAAGTCGCCCAAGAAGTACGTCAGCACTTCCCCTCCGAGACGCTGACCACTGTTGTTCCGCGTTCTGTCCGCATCTCGGAGGCGCCGAGCTACGGCCAAACCGTCCTGACGTACCAGCCCAGTTCGGCGGGGGCTGTCTCATACCTGGAAGCCGCACAAGAAATCGCCCGACGGGGCGTGGAGGAGAACACATGAACATCCGTACGGAGCGCCGCGGCCTCGGCCGGGGCTTGGGCGAGCTGTTCCAGCGAACGGATACGCAGCTAATGTCGTCTCCATCCAACGGCGACTCCGAAGCCCCTTCACTGGCGCCCGTACCCCACGGTTCCTACTTCACCGAGCTGCCGCTGGACTCGATCTCGCCCAACCCACGGCAGCCGCGCACCGCCTTCGATGAGGAGGCGATGAATGAGCTGGTCGAGTCCATCCGCGAAGTCGGCTTGTTGCAGCCAATTGTCGTCCGCCCTCTGGGAGGCGGCAGGTTCGAGCTCGTTATGGGCGAACGCCGCTGGCGAGCAGCGCAGCAGGCGGATCTGGACAATATCCCGGCGATCGTCCGCGAAACGGCGGATCACGCTTTGTTACGCGATGCGCTCTTAGAGAACCTGCATCGCGTTCAGCTCAACCCGCTCGAGGAAGCTGCGGCGTACCAGCAAATGCTGGAGGACTTTGGTTGCACCCAGGAGGAGCTCGCCAACCGCATCAAACGCTCCCGGCCGCAGATCTCCAACACCATCCGGCTGCTGAAGTTGCCGCCCACTGTGCAGCGGCGGGTCGCCGCCGGTGTGATCAGCGCTGGCCACGCTAAGGCCCTGCTGTCGATGGAGGACCCGGACGGACAGGAGCGCCTCGCGCAACGGGTGATTGCCGAAGGCCTATCGGTACGCGCCCTCGAGGAATTGGTGACCTTAGGTGATCACGGCGGCAGAACTCGCCGGCAGCGACGTCAGTCAAAGATGGTAGCGCCGAAAGCCAAGGATCTCGCCGATCGGCTGTCCGACCACTTTGAGACGCGAGTGAAGGTTGAGCTCGGCCGTACGAAGGGCAAGATCGTTATCGAGTTCGCAACTGTTGATGACCTAGAGCGCATCGTGGGCTTGATGGAAAAGCAGCCCAACGCAGCCGAAGAATATCGACAAAGCGACATTCAAGAGGAGGTGGGCGCTGGCTCAGCCGCTTCAGTTTGAGCGGCCAGCTTGGCCCTGATGTTTTTAGTCGCCGACCGCTCGGCCACAAATGAGAGGAACGGCACGGTGCCGGCCAACGCGATCAAGATCATCCGTTTCCAGCTCCACTTGGCCCGCAGTCCGAGGTCTACAGCGGTGATGAGCAAGATCATGTAGAGATAGCCGTGGGGGATGGCGGTCCACGTGACGACCGTGGGATCACCGTACAGATACTTCAGCGGGAGTCCAACGCATACCAAAACCACCAACAGGGTGCCCACGAGCCAGGCCATGATCCGATACCGGATCCACGCGTTGCGCATGGCCTGAAGCCTATGTCGGCTCCGCTGGTTCCTCGGATGTGACATCAGCCACCTCGGCCTCCCGAATCCCAAGATCCCTGGCCATCCGAAAAGCCATAAACAGCGTGAACGCAGCGAACAGCCACCACTGCCCGACATAGGCCACATTGCGCAGTCCGCCTGGCGCCTCAGGTAATTGCAGCGGAGCCGCGGCCAACCCCTGGCTAGCCGCATCGGCGCTGGACAGGGTCACATAGCCGTCGATCAGTGGGCCAGGCCACTGTTGTGCCAGCGCCGGCAGGCGTACAGATGCGATCTGGCCGCTCGGGAGATCGGTGTCTGGCACATGTTCCTCGGTGGGCAGCAGTACGCCGGTCTGGTGGACCGGCCCAGCGGGCGGCGGCGGAGCGCTCGGAGTGGAGATGATCCCCCGTACGACTGCTACGACACTGCCATCGGCTTGCCGGAGTCCGCTGAGCACTCGGAACCGATCTGCTCCGTCCACCGGAACCAGCAACTGCAAGGCCGGATCGTAGCTGCCGTCGAATGCGACCGACCGTCCGTACCCCTCGATCGCCGGCCCACCCGGGCGAGCGACCGAGTTAAGCGGAACCGCTGGCGCCGAGGCCCGCCACGCTGCAGCCGCTGCTCCCTGGCGGTGGTATACCTCTAGCTGCCAAAACCCCAGGGTCACCATCGCCGCTGCCAGGCCGATACCAAGGGCGATGACCAGGGCCTGCTTGAACCGGGTCATCGGGAACGTTCTCTCAGCACGAGTTTTAGGGCGCCGCCATCGAGGTCGCCTTGGTCTGGCCCCGGACGGCCGCCACATGTACCAGGTCCGCGCACATCTTTCCTAGGCTCCAGCCAGCAGTTTCGATGGCCAAGGGCACCGCCGACGTCTCGGTCATTCCCGGCGCGACATTGACTTCGAGAAAGACCGGCTCACCCTCCGGAGTAACGATGATGTCAGTACGCGACAAGTCCCGAAGGCCGAGCACCCCATGGACCCGGAGCGCCACATCGGCGCAGGCGTTCGCCACATCGTCCGCGACCTCGGCCGGGCAGAGGAACCGGGTGGCGCCGGCGGTATAGCGGGCGGCGTAGTCGTAAACACCAGACTCTGGCCGAATTTCAACGGCGGGAAGAGCGATTGGACCATTGCCCCGATCCACCACCGCCACGGTCACCTCGGTCCCCGCGATGAACTCCTCGATCACTGCCACCGAGCCGTACGCGTACGCCCCGACCATGGCGGCGGGAAGCTCCTCAGCGCGAGTGACCTTGCTACATCCCAGCGCCGATCCACAGCGTGACGGCTTGATCATCATCGGAAAGCCGATTTGATCACCTAGGGCTTTAACGAGAACCGGGGCACCCAACTCCTTGAAGATCTCGTACGGCAGTGCGACCTGAGTCGGGGTTCGAATGCCCGCGGCACCGACGATCGTCGTGGCAATCGATTTGTCGAACGCCACTCGGCAGGCCGAGCCGACCGAGCCGACGAAGGGCACACCCATCAGCTCGAAGACCTCACGCAGCGCTCCGTCCTCGCCGGCCTCGCCGTGCAGTAAGGGAAAGACCACCGAGCCGGTGAGCTCGGTGAGTCGCGCAAGCAACGTGGAGTCAACATCAGATTCCACGACCTCGATGCCACGAGAACGCAGCGCCTGACTGACCCGACGCCCAGAACGCAACGAAACGTCGCGCTCATGTGACAGGCCTCCCGAGAGCACGATCACCGTCTGCAGGTATCCGTTTTCGGCCACCCAATCCTTCTTCCATGATCATCAGATCATGATCAACTTCGATCAAGATCAACTTCTGGCCAAGGCTCCATGATCATCAAGGCTGATCGGGGCCCGGTGCCTCACGTGGTCCGAGTGCGCGGCGGCCGCTCTCCGACTCAACGGCAGTACCGAATATCTCAAGCATCCTCGCCTCGTACTCCAGCACCTCACCAAGCCGGCGGGTGCCTTCGATGATGCGCTCTGGCGTGGGGAAACAGTACGACAACCGCATGTGGCGGCTGCCAAAGCCATCCGCATAGAACGCCGTCCCCGGCACGTACGCTACGCGAGCCGTGACGGCGCGCGGCAGCATGGCGTGGGAATCAATCCCCGGCGGCAGCGTCAGCCAGACAAAGAAGCCACCTTGCGGGTAGGTCCACGTGGTCCCAGCCGGCATGTGACTAGTGAGCCCGGCGATCATGGCATCCCGCCGCTCCCGATACATCTCTCGGAAGACTTTGATCTGTCCTCGCCAGTCGTGGTTGGCCAAGTAGGCCGCAACCGCAAATTGAGAAAAGACCGGTGGGCAGAGCGTGGCCGCCTCCTGGGCAAGCACCAGCTTTTCGCGTACGGCGTGGGGCGCGAGCACCCAGCCGACTCGAAATCCCGGCGCGAAAGTCTTGGAAAATGAGCCGAGGTAGATCACCTGACGCTCGTTCAGTGAGCGCAAAGCTGGGATCGGCTCGCCGTCGAAACCGAGCAGCCCGTAGGGATTGTCCTCGACCACTAGCAGATCGGCCCTTTCGGCGAGGTGCAGCAGCTCGAGCCGCCGATCCAGGGACTGAGTGACACCAGCGGGATTGTGGTAGTTCGGGATGGTGTAGAGGAACTTGACCGTTCGCCCCGCCCGACGCAGCGCCCTGAGCGCATCGGCCAGCGCAGTCGGGTTCAGGCCTTGCTCATCCATCGCGACGTGAACGACTTCGCACTGATAGGAGCGGAAAACCCCGAGCGCGCCGACGTAGCTGGGTGCCTCGCATACCACCACGTCGCCGGGATTACAGAAGATACGGGTAAGCAGATCCAGGCCTTGCTGCGATCCGACGGAGACCATCACATCGTCCGGGTGGGCTGAGATGTTCTCGAGCCGCATCACCTCACAAATCGCTTCCCGGATCGCCGGCTCGCCCTGGCCTGAGCCGTATTGCATAGCACGTCGCCCGCCAGTGAGCACCAGCTCGTTGAGGACCGAACCGATCACATCCAGCGGCAGATCGGTGATGTTGGGCATGCCGCCAGCGAGTGAGACGACTTCTGGACGGTTCGCGACGGCGAACAAGGCCCGGATTGCCGAGGCGGTCATGCCATGCGCGCGAGCCGCGTACCGGTCGATGTAATGATCGAGGCGAGTGTCTTGGCGGTGCAGCCGCTCGAGCGCCGGCTCGTCAGGCTCAGAGGGGGAAGTCTCACTCACAGAACTAGCCTGCCATTTGTTTGACGGTGCTCGCACTACTCCTTCTCAGCGCGGCGGCGCGCGATTTCCCGACGCTCGCAGCTGGCTCAGCCAGTTTCGGCCAACGACCTCGTGTCCTGTCAGGTTGGAGCGCTCGCGGTAAAGGGTCGGTGGTTTCATTCCAATGGCTAAAATCGTCGGGTGCCACGGCCGACCGCGGGAAGCGCCGTACCCGTGGGTAGGGCCCGCACACTCGCTCAGCTGTACCGACACTTCGGTGAGGTCGACGCCGCCGAAACATCGCCGCTGTACGAGGGCGTCGCCGTCGCCCTGAGTGAGTCCGACGAGGCGCTGCGCGCCATCGAGGCGGCGCC
>DATDKX010000333.1:0-4609 GCA_036519615.1 Propionibacteriaceae bacterium | reverse complement strand
TACCGCGCCTACTGCCTGGGAGATGCCCTCGGATCCGAGGCGCCGCTGCCATTCCTTCGAGAGGTCGACCGGATTCTCGACGGTCCGCCGCAGGAGCGCAGTCCGGCCGTACACGTCAATCCCGGTGAGCGCGCGGCGCGGTGACGCGCTGCCGCTTGGGGAGTCCTGGCCTCCTGCGCCGCAAGTTGATCCGGGAATCCGTCACACCAGGTCCCTGCGACTCGTCAGACAGGGTGAGATCTACGACCACTGCTCCTGGAGAGGAACGACACATGGCTCTGCAAGTGACAACGATCATGCTCGCCGTCGAGGACCTGGCGCGCTCCAAGGCTTTTTATTCCGATGGCCTTGGCTGCAAAGTCGAGCAGGACTATCCAAGCTTCGTCTTGCTCAATCTGGGGAACGGCTCCTCCTCGATCGCGCTCTATCCACGGGAGGCAGCGGCCCAAGACGCCGGCGTCTCGGCGGAAGGGTCGGGATTTAGGGGTGTGTCCTTCCACTACATCGTCGATTCCAGTGACGCGGTGGATGAGGCGATGAACCAGGCCATCGCAGCCGGTGCCGGCGTGGTGCGGGAGGCGACTTCCTTCGGATGGGGCCGTTCCGGATACTTCAGCGATCCTGACGGCTACCTCTGGAAGGTTGCCTCCTCCTAGCTGAAACGCCGATCGGGGTTGATCGACATTATTCAGCCCGAGCGCCGATAGATACGACCTTGGATCTCAGTTTCCCCCGTTTGGCCTTATCTCTTACGTTGGCGACGGCGCGCAGCAATAAATCATCACATTGCCTACTAACTGAAATCTGATTGGCGATAAGCGACTCGGACGCCGCAATTATCCTTTTCGCCGCACGACCGGAATCAGTCTGCCGAGCAACTCCAATCAAACAGATAGACAGCTACTTCCTACCCGGCCCTCGCCACGCCCGCTCGAACGGCAGCCGCCAGGCGTGCGGGGCGACGAGCTGGTGAATGGCGTTCGGTCCCCATGAGCCTGGAGTGTACGGCCGCACTTGAGGCGGATCGCGCAGCAAGGGCTCGGAGCGCTCCCAGAGGCTCTCAATGCCTTCTGCCGTAGTAAAAAGCGTGTGATCATCACGCATGGCATCCAAGATCAACCGCTCGTACGCCTCAAGGATGTCGCCGACCCGGTCCGTCTCATGCGTTGAGAACTGCATGCTCAACTTGTCGAGCTTCATGCCTGGTCCGGGTCGCTTGCCGTAGAACGAGAGCGAGACTTTGGCCTCGTCAGCAAGATCAAAAGTAAGATGGTCCGGACCGGACGAGCCGACCCCCGATCCCGCGGGAAACATGCTCTTCGGTGCCTCTTTGAAGGCAATCGAGATGATCCGCAAGCCCTCGGCCATCCGCTTGCCGGTCCGGCAGTAGAACGGTACCCCGGCCCAACGCCAGTTGTCGATACCGCATTTCAAAGCAATGAAAGTTTCAGTATCGGAATCTCGCGCGACGCCTTCTTCCTCCCGATAGCCCATGTACTGCCCGCGGACGATCTCATTTGGATTGAGGGGCAACATTGAGCGAAAGACTTTATTCTTTTCCTCACTAATTGCCCGCGGTTCTAGCGCCGTCGGCGGTTCCATCGCTACAAAT
Source organism: Propionibacteriaceae bacterium (assembly GCA_036519615.1). Lineage (GTDB taxonomy): Bacteria > Actinomycetota > Actinomycetes > Propionibacteriales > Propionibacteriaceae > Microlunatus. Next base: position 2,997 of record DATDKX010000333.1, on the reverse strand, counting down.
GCGAGCACCTGGAACAGGTGCGTCACGACCATGTCCTTGTAGGCGCCGGTCACCTCGTAGAAGCCCGCCCGTCGATCCAGACCCAGGGTCTCAGGGATGTCGATCTGGATGTGGTCGATGAAGTTCCGGTTCCAGATCGGCTCGAACAGGCCGTTGGCGAAGCGGAACGCCAGGATGTTCAGCGCGGCTTCCTTGCCCAGGAAGTGGTCGATTCGGAAGATCTGTCGCTCTTTGAAAGTCTCGTGCAACTGATCATTGAGCGTGATCGCACTCTCCAGGTTGGTGCCGAACGGCTTCTCCATGACTACCCGCGAGCGTTCCACGAGCTTGGCCTCCCGGAGGGTATTGATAACCTTCGGCGCAGCCACCGGCGGCACGCTGAGGTAGTGCAGACGGCTGGCTGGTCCGCCTAGCTTTTCCTCGGCAACCTGAACCATCTTGGCCAGCCCCTTCGGGCCGGCTGACTGGGAGATATACGTGAGTTTCTCGGCAAATGAGTCCCAGTGTTCTTGGGTCAGCGGGTGATGGCTGAACTCGGTCACCGCCTGCCTGGCAAGGTTCCGAAATTCCTCCTCGGTCAAGTCCTCGAGGGAAGTCCCGATTACCTGGATGTCGGGCGCCAGCGCTGACAAGGCGAGATGAGCCAAACCAGGAAGAAGCTTGCGCCGAGACAGATCGCCGGTGGCTCCGAACAGCACAATGACGTGGGGCGGAATGCTTTCCATAGCTCTGCGCGCCTGGGAGCCGGGCGCCGGATAGGCAATCGTCTGAGCGCTTGTATCTGCCACGCCTCGATGCTCCCACCTGGCGCGCGCACTCAACAAGTGACGCCTGGATTTAATGAGCACATGGGCCACGTCTTGCCGTACGCCGCCAACTGCTCCCTGCTATTTACCGAGGTCGGTCTGCTAGAACGACCGGCGGCAGCTCGGGCAGCGGGTTTTGACGCGATCGAATTCTGGTGGCCGTGGCCCGATCAGCCGACGCCACCAGACGCTGAGATCGACAAATTCATTGCCGCCGTACGCGATGCCGGAGTGCAGCTGATTGGATTGAATTTCTTTGCCGGTGACGTCGCGGGCGCTGACTGCGGCGTGCTCTCGATCCCAGCGCGGTCAGCCGAGTTCCGCGACAACATTGCGGTCACCGTTGGCATTGGCAAGGCGCTCGGCGTACCCGCCTTCAATGCGCTGTACGGCAATCGGGTGAACGAGGCGACGCCACAGCAGCAAGACGATCTTGCCGCTGAAAACCTCGCGCTAGCGGCCAAGGCTGCGGCCGCGATTGACGCGACTGTCCTGGTGGAACCGGTCAGCGGCCCAAAACCGTATCCGTTACGGACTGCCGGGGACGTCATCGCCGTCGTCGACCGGGTTGCCGCGTCGAACGTCGGCTTTCTCTGTGACCTGTTTCATCTGGCCAACAACGGTGACGACATCGACGCCGCATTAGCGGCCTACGCCAACCGCATCGCCCATGTGCAGATTGCGGACTATCCCGGACGCGGTGAACCCGGTACCGGCACCCTCGACCTCGACCGATATCTCAGCACGATTCAAGCAAGCGGCTACTCCGGCTATGTGTCCCTCGAGTACACCCCGACAACGACGACCATCGACAGCCTGCGCTGGTGGCGACAGCTGAAAGTGATCCAGTCGTGACCGAGAGCGGGGACAAGGGGCGTGTCGTACTGGCTTCTGACAAGTTCAAGGGCAGCCTGACTGCGACAGAAGTCGCGGAGGCGCTCGCGGCCGGTATGCGGAATGTGCTGCCGCAGCTTGAGACCCTCACGCTTCCGGTTGCCGACGGCGGCGATGGAACGGTCGCGGCGGCCGTGTCGGCCGGTTACGACAAGATCATTGTCGATGCCGTCGGACCCACCGGTGAGCCAGTGCGCGTGCCGTACGCGCTGAACGGGGATCGCGCCGTGGTGGAGCTGGCCGCTGTTGTGGGATTGAGCGCGCTGCCCGGTGGAGGACTCGACCCACTGGGATCCTCCACGTACGGACTTGGTCTGGTCATCGCCGACGCGATCCGGCATGGCGCCGGCACCATCGTGCTCGGTCTCGGCGGAAGTGCCTCAACCGACGGCGGCGCGGGAATGGTGCAGGCCCTGGGAGCCCGGCTGCTGGACGCATCCGGCCGTGATCTTCCGCCGGGCGGAGCCGCTCTTGTTGATCTTGCCCGTCTTGATCTCGCTGTACTGAGTGCCACGATCGGCAGTGTCAAGATCATCATCGCCAGCGACGTGGACAACCCGCTGCTCGGTCCTATCGGAGCCGCTGCAGTGTTCGGGCCGCAGAAGGGCGCTGGACCGCAGGAGGTTGAGACCCTCGAGCGCGGCTTGCGGCAGTGGTCTCAGCTCGTCTCGGAGGCCACAGGACGCAATGACACCGAGCGTCCGGGGGCCGGTGCTGCGGGTGGCACAGGCTACGCAGCGCTGGCTCTGCTCAATGCGGAGATCCGGCCCGGTATCGAATTGATCTTGGATCTGATCAACTTCGACGCCCACGTCGTGGGAGCCGATCTTGTGGTGACCGGTGAAGGGTCGCTGGATGAGCAATCCCTGGCCGGCAAAGCGCCGATTGGCGTGGCTCGCGCCGCGGCGAGGGCCGGCGTACCAGTCGTCGCGGTTGCCGGTCGCCTGCAATTGAGCCCACAACGGCTGCAGGAGGCCGGAATCTCGGCCGCGTACGCGCTGTCAGACCTGGAGCCGGATGCTGCCCGCAGCATTGCCAACGCGAGCGGCCTGCTGCGGCAGATGGGCGCAAAAATTGCGCAGGACTGGCTCGTCTAACTGGTGAGATGGAGCCGAGCAAATGCGTCCAGCATGAGCGTCTCGGCCAGGCAGGCAGCGGTGAAGTCACCCAGATGCAGTGACTCGTTGGTGCCGTGCGCTCGAGAATCGGGATCGCCAACCGCGGTCACCAAGATCGTTGCTTCGGGGAACGCTTTGCCGAAGTCGGCGACCATCGGGATGGTTCCGCCCTGCCCGAC
>DATDKX010000332.1:0-11945 GCA_036519615.1 Propionibacteriaceae bacterium | reverse complement strand
TTGCTCATCGGCAAGCTCGGACTCCAGTGCCTGGGTCGCCTGCAGCAAGTCATCGGCCAACAGCCGCGCCTTGGCATCACGCACTTCGGCTTGAATGACAGCCGCCTTCCGGGCCACCTCCGCTTGCCGACCGAGCGGCTTGAGCTGCCGTCTGATCTCGTTGATCAGATCTGAGAGCCGGTTCAGGTTCGCTTCGCAGGCCTCCAGCTTGCGAACAGCCTTCTCTTTGCGCTTGCGGTGCTTGAGTACCCCGGCTGCCTCTTCGATGAAGCCGCGGCGGCTCTCAGGTGTCGCTTGCAAGATCGAATCCAGCTGCCCCTGACCAACGATGACATGCATCTCTCGGCCGATTCCGGAGTCACTGAGCAGCTCGTGGATATCGAGTAGCCGAGCCGCATTGCCATTGATGGCGTACTCCGATCCACCGTTGCGGAACATCGTGCGGGAAATGGTGACCTCGGAATACTCGATAGGCAGGGCGCCGTCGGAGTTGTCGATCGTCAGCACAACCTCAGCACGACCTAGCGGCGCCCGACCTGAGGTGCCGGCGAAGATAACGTCCTCCATCTTTCCGCCGCGCAACGTCTTGGCGCCTTGTTCCCCCATCACCCAGCTGAGTGCGTCCACGACGTTGGACTTGCCGGAACCATTGGGGCCGACGACACAGGTGATGCCAGGCTCAAAGTTGAGGGTTGTCGCGGATGCGAAGGACTTGAATCCACGCAAGGTCAGGCTCTTGAGGTACAACGTCCACCTCTCGACGGTGTGAGCTCAGGCGTAGATCTGGCTGCGGAAGGCGACCTCACTTTAACCGACGGTGGCCGAGAGTCTTGGTACGTCGCAGGGCGGGTCCTCCAGATTGCCGCGGACCAGTGGGCCTTAGATGCCCGCCGTGGGATGCTCGCTCTCCACGGTCTCCTCCGCCGTCTCAGCCACCCGATGCTTGCCGCGGACGGCTGAAAAGGTCCAGACCTTGTTCAGCAGGAACGAGACCGGTGTGACGATCGCGATCGTGATCAACTGCGCCCAGTAGAACCGGGTACGGAAGCCCGTGGAATTGTCGAAGATGGTCGGTGAGAGCGAAAAGATCGAATCCGGGTGCATGAGGAGCGTCAAGATGCCCAGGCCAATGATCTGGGCAAAGATGCCCACGGTCAGGAAAGGAAAGTACTCCCGAAACCAGCCGGCATGCTTCGCGCTGCGGAAGGTCCAGAGCCGGTTAAGCTCGAAGTTCCACAGGTTGGCGACCAGGAACGCGATCGTTGAGTAGACGTGATACCAGCGGACGTTGAAGGCGGTGAGCGGCAAGTCAAAGAAGATGCCGTTCTCGTCCGGGCCCATCTTCTTGCACATGATCGCAACGAACAGATTGACGAAAACACCGGACGCGCCAACCAGGGCGAACCGGAAGAGCAGCACCCAGTTGTGGCCATGCCGGACCAGCACGTAGTGCCTGAGGCGTTCCATCATTGTTTGGCTCATACCCCGTTCTTGAGGAGCTGCTCATTCTTCATCGCACGCTTGACCAGGAACCCACGTGGCGCACGCTGACAACGAGGGCATCGATAGGACGACCTGTTCATAAACGGCTCCCGACGGATTGGTGTTCCGCAACGCGGGCAAGGTTGGCCTTCGCGACCGTAGACCGCTAGCGAGCGGTCGAAGTAGCCGCTGGATCCATTGATGTTGACATAGAGGGAATCGAAGGACGTGCCGCCGCCGTCCAACGCCCTGCGCATCACTGCTGTAGCGGCCGTGATCACACTCGCAGCCTGGGCCCGCGACAAGGTTCTGGTCGGTCGCGCGTAGTGCATGCGAGCAGCCCACAGCGCCTCATCGGCGTAGATGTTGCCGATGCCAGACGCCAACTGCTGATCAAGGAGGGCCCGCTTGATCACCGTATTGCGCCTGCGCATCCGGGCGACGACATCGGCGAGATCGAACTCGGGATCGAAAGGGTCCCGACCGATGTGGGCGATCTCCGGTGGCAGCTCGGCCCCTCCCGGCGAGAGCGAAAGACCACCGAACATCCGTTGGTCGACAAAGCGCAGCCCTGGCTCGCCGTCTGCGAAAGCAAAGATGATTCGCGTGTTCGGTGCGAGCGGCGCCTCGGCGTCAGCGAGCCGAAACTGACCGCTCATGCCTAAGTGGGCCAAGATGGCATCGCCGTCGGTGAAAGGCAGCCACAAATATTTACCTCGGCGCTGCGGTTCAGCAAACGTACGACCAGCGGCTTGCAACTCGAAATCGGCCGGACCTGTCAAGTGGCGTCGTACCGGGCGCGGATGCAGCACCTGTACGCCAATGATGGTGCGTCCGGTGATGCTGGTGGCGAGACCACGGCGCACCACTTCAACCTCAGGAAGTTCGGGCACCGATCGCGCCCCGCCGTTCTGAGGAGGAGCGAGGGGACACGCTTTTCGTCCTCGAGCGACGAGGAAGTAGGCGGCCTCCAAGGCGCGATCGCAGCGAGCGGTGCGAGCAACTTGGCATGGCTGGGTTAACGCGCTGCGACTGGCCCGGTGCCTCGGCTGCCCTTGAGGGCGGCGAAGGCAATGGCCGCCGCGTTTTGCTCGGCTTCCTTCTTGTTCCTGCCGGCACCCGGCCCGTAGCTGTGGGCGTCGATGTTGACCATGGCCTGGAAGGTCTTAGCGTGATCGGGTCCGGACTCCACCACGTCATAGACCGGTACGCCGAGGCCGGCTGTGGAGGCGATCTCCTGCAGGCTGGTCTTCCAGTCCAACCCGGCCCCGCGCGTTGCCACCTCCGCCATCAAGGGGTCGAACAAGTGATGCACCAGGTCTCTGGCGGCATCGATGCCGTGCTGCAGAAACACGGCACCGATCACAGCCTCCATAGTGTCGGCGAGGATCGATGACTTATCCCGGCCTCCCGTGCTCTCCTCACCGCGGCCGAGGTGAATGACAGAGCCAAGGTCGAGTTCGCGGGCAATGTCGGCCAGAGCACGAGAATTGACCACGGCGGCACGCAACTTGGCGAGCTGGCCCTCGGACAGATCGGGGTAAGTGACGAAGAGATGCTCGGTCACGATAAGACCGAGCACCGAGTCACCGAGGAATTCCAAACGCTCGTTGGTAGGCAAGCCACCTTGCTCGTATGCGTAGGACCGGTGAGTCAAGGCGCGATCGAGCAGCTCGGGATCTACACTCATCCCGAGCTCGGTCAGCAGCTCTCCAGCGGGTAGGCGAATTGCAGTCGCCTCTGATCTGATCAGGATGTGAGAACCTGTCGACGGGCAGTGCGAGGTCCATATTGGCCGCACGCCGGACACGCCACATGAGGCAGGTGCTTTTCGCGGCAGGCGGGATTTGCGCAGGTCACCAGCGCGGGCACGGATGCTTTCCATTGGGAACGGCGATGGCGCGTATTGCTGCGCGACATTCTCCTCTTAGGAACGGCCACGACTTCACTCCTCGTTCCTCCGGGCGCTCTCGCCCGGAAATTTCATTGCCCGCGGGGCTGGTTCTAGAACATCGTAAGATTCGCCGCCTCCAGCCTCAAGGCCCCTCAGAGCAGCCCACCTGGGATCCAGATCGGACTCGTGACGATGGTTGGGATTCTCGTTGAGGTTTGCACCACACTCCACGCAGAGTCCCGCGCAGTCATCCCGACACAAGGGTTGGAATGGCAAATCAAGTACCACCGCGTCGCGGAGCACCGGCTCAAGGTCGATCAAATCGCCTTGCAGCCGGCTGACGAGGTCATCGTCTGGTTCCACGCCTGGGTAGACGTACAGCTCCTGAATCTCGACCTCCAGCTCATCAGAGATCGGCCCAAGGCACCGTACGCACTCGCCGCGGACCTGAACCGTGGCAGTGCCGGTGACCAGCACTCCCTCGACAACCGACTCCAGCCGAAGATCAAGCTCGACTGGCGATCCGGATGGTACGCCGATCACGGCGATTCCCAAGTCCGCAGGAGCCTCGACGGATGTCCGGAGCACCTTCATTGCGCCCGCACGACGGCCCAGTTCGTGGGTGTCGAGGACCAGGCCCGAGCGGGGGTCCATCGGGCGATGCGGCGAACTCATCGCAATCCTTCCAAGCCGAGCGGCCCCGATCCTCGTCGCGACCGAGGCCCAACCCTACCGGTGAGTAGGCCCCAGTGACAAAACGCTGTACAAGAACGCTGGAGCCAACAGGCAGGACCCATCGCCAAACGGCTACTCCGCGCGCGTACGCCTGTCCAACCGCATGGTGTCACCTGCATCCAAGCCGCTGCGCTCGGCGAGCCGGGCACGTGCCGTCCGGACCTGACTAACCGTCTTGTGCAAAACCGATTCGAAGCTCGCCATCCGCGCGTCGATGAACTCATCAGTCTCCCGACGCAAGGCGGCTGCCTCGTCGTCAGCCTCAGCTCGCATCCCAGCAGCAATCTGCTCAGCCACCCGCACTACCTCACTGTGCTGCGCCAGATTGGCCGCATGATCGCGGGCCTCAGCCAGGATCCGGCCCGCCTCTGCCTCGCCTTCTGCAATCTTGAACGCGGCCATGTCGATGACCTGCTGCGCCTCGGCGATCTCGTCCGGCAGATTGGCGATGACATCGTCGATCGCGGCTAGTACTTCCCCTCGATTGATAACGCACGATGCAGACATCGGCATCGCACGCGCGTTGGCGATGACCTCACGTAGGTACGCCAGCTTCTGTTCAGCCGAATCCCGTCCAACCATGGATGGTCCAATCCCCAGAACCGCCACGCTCGTCCCCCCTTTTCGAGTGTCCCCTTATTCCCCAGTGTCGCTCAGCTCAAACGTCTTTCACATTCGGTTTCCTGCTCCCGCATTGCGAGATGCCACCCGAGCCATGGTGCGCTCGGCAATCTTTGCTGGCAAGAAGGGACTGACGTCGCCGCCCAGGGTCGCCACCTCGCGAACCAACGATGAAGATACGAAAGCCCATTGTGGCGCGGTCGGCAAGAAGATGGTGTCCACTCCGGTCAGCTGCCGGTTCATTTGGGCCATTTGAAGCTCGTAGCCGAAGTCGGTGGCACGCAAGCCCTTACTGATGACGTCGATGTTGTTGGCCGTACAGAAGTCGACTAGTAGGCCACCGAAGAGTGTCACCTCGACATTGCCCCACTGTGCACATTCCTCAGTCAACATCTCGACACGCTCATCTGGAGTGAAGAGAGCGCTTTTGGAAATGTTGGTGCCTACCGCGACGATTACGTGGTCGACGACCCGAGCGGTTCGCTGGATGACATCGAGATGCCCATGAGTGACAGGATCAAAGGACCCCGGACAGACAGCCCGTGTCATTTGCCTTCCTCTATTTGATTGCTCCGCTCGCCAAGCTCGCTCCGCGCGGATCGCGCCTGACAGCCAGCTACTTCGTCGTCACTCGGGGACGAAAAGCGCGTCCCCTCACTCCTCCTCAGCACGGCGGCGCGCGATCCGTGAGATCGCCGGAATCCAGCTCGAGCGACCCGAAATACAGGACTGTCTCACCGTAGGTGCGATCCCACCGCTGCGCAGCCGCGACCGGCCACACCACATCCTGGGAACGTCGCGACCGCTCGACAACGATCAAAGAATCTGCGCCGACCCAACGGTTGGTCACCAATTGCTCCAGTTGGGTGCTGACAGTCGATGTGTCTAACTCATATGGCGGATCAGCGAACACTACGTCGAAGGGCTGGGCAGGAGGTCGGCGAAGCACCTGCTCCACCGACGTGGTGGCGATCTCGACACTCAACCCGAGAGCTTCGGCATTGCCTCTGGCGACCTGAGCCGTACGCGGATCACGCTCGACCAGGAGCACCGGACTGGCGCCACGACTGGCCGCTTCCAACCCAACAGCGCCCGAGCCAGCGTAGAGATCGCAGAAGGCCAGGCCGGCCAGTGAGCGCTCGGCCGGTTCGGCTGAAGTGCCGAGCCGGGCCGCGATGGCTGAGAACAACGCCTCCCGCACGCGATCGGTAGTCGGCCGAGTACGTTCACCAGACGGCATTGCGATCCGCTGACCTCGCTTCGAGCCAGCGATAATCCGGCTCTTGCTCATGTGCGTTCCAGCCAGTCCCCGGCCGCGTCCATCTCCATATCGAGCACTATGTCGGCCAAGCGGGGATCGTTGAGCTCGGGATCCTGCGCGATGCACTGCTCAGCGAGGGTGCGGGCCTGCGCGATCAGATCGGCATCTCGCAGCACCCGCAGCAGCTTCAGACTCGATCGGCTCCCCGACTGAGTCGCGCCCAACACATCTCCCTCACGACGCTGTTCCAGATCAACCTCGGCAAGAGCGAAACCATCGCGGGTCGCGGCCACGGCGTCCAAACGCTGCCGAGCTGTGCTGTCCTCGCTTGCCGTTGTCAGCAGTAGGCAGACTCCGGGATGTGCGCCGCGTCCAATCCGGCCACGCAGCTGATGCAGCTGGGAGATGCCAAAACGGTCGGCGTCCTGAATGACCATCACCGATGCATTGGGTACGTCCACGCCCACCTCGATCACGGTTGTCGAGACCAGTACATCGATCTCGCCGGCGGCGAACCGGCTCATCACCGCATCCTTCGCATCGCCTGGCAACTGCCCGTGCAGCATCTCGACGCGCAGCCCGGCAAGCGGCCCGCTGCTCAACTCCTTGAACAGATCCTCGACTGCAACTGCCGGCGCGGCATCACTGTCGCCATCAAGGTTCTCCGCATCCGCGCCGGTCGAACCTGCGGAGGAAATGCGGGCACAGACCACGTACGCCTGACGGCCCCGGCGCACCTCTTCCACGACCCGCTGCCAGACGCGCTGTACCCAAGAAGCCTGACGAACGGTGTCGACGACGACGGTGCTCACTTCTGCTCGCCCGGCCGGAATCTCGCGCAGCGTGGAAGTCTCAAGATCACCAAAGACGGTCATAGCCACCGACCGCGGAATGGGAGTCGCTGTCATCACCAGGACATGTGGGCGAGGGTCCGCCTTGGCGCTCAACGCTGCCCGCTGCTCAACTCCGAATCGGTGTTGCTCGTCAACGACGACCATGCCGAGGTCGGCGAACTGAACGTCGGCGCTGAGCAAGGCATGAGTCCCGATGACGATTCCGGCAGCACCCGATGCCGCTTGGAGCGTCGCCTCGCGACGCCGTGCAACCGAGGATGACCCAGTGATCAGTACGACGCCAGTCGCCTGCTCCGGCGCTCCCAGAGTTCCGCCGGTGGCCAGCTCACCAAGCATTCGAGTGATCGTCTGGTAGTGCTGAGCAGCCAGCACCTCGGTTGGCGCCAACAGTGCAGCCTGGCCGCCTGCGTCAACCACCGCCAGCATCGCTCGCAGCGCAACGAGCGTTTTGCCTGACCCGACCTCCCCTTGCAGCAGACGCTGCATAGGCCGGTCGCGGCCGAGCTCAGCCATAATTTCCTCGCTCACCGCGATCTGGCCTTCAGTGAGGATGAACGGCAATCGCTCATCAAAGGCGTCGAGCAGGCCGCCGGAGCGTCGGGAGCGGGGCACCGCTCGGTGCGATGCCGCATCCGCTCGCCGGTACGCCATGGTCAGCTGCAGTGCGAACGCCTCGTCAAACCGCAAGCGGCCGCGGCCTTCGGTAATCACCGACTTATCGGTGGGCTGGTGGACAGCACGGAATGCCGACTCCAGATCCATCACGCCAGCTGCCTCGCGAACCCACTCCGGCAGTGGATCCTCGATCCGAGCCAGCGAATCCAGTGCCAGTGATGCGCATTCGGCGATAGTCCAGGTGCGCAGCTTGGCGGTCAACGGGTAGAGCCCGACAAGCGGGAGATTGGAGGCCGAGGCTAATGCGGCGTTGCGTCTTGTTCCGCCGATCACGTCACCGTGCTCATTGACGATGACGAAGTCAGGATGTGCCAGCTGCAGTCTGCCGTTGAACCTCGTCACCTTGCCGGCGAAGATCCCTCTGGCGCCTGGGTGCAGCTGGTCCTGCCAGTAACGGATCAGTCGCGGCTGCCCGAAGAAAGTGCAAACCACATTCCCTCGATGATCGGTGATGGTGGCCTCGAGTCGCGGCTTGCTCCGGGCCCGGACGTATGGACGATCATCAAGATTGAAGGTTTTGGCATCCACCACCTCTGCCATTACCGCAACTTCCTCACCGTCCCGAAGCAGCGAGAGGTCGCTCAGCTCGGTGCCCGAAAAATAGCGGCGCGGTACCAGCCGCATAAGATCGCCGACCGTGAGAACCTTCAACGGCTCGAAAAGCTTCGCCGTCTTAGCGCCGAGAATGTTTTCAAGGCGAGTCGACAGTCGGCGAAATGTGTCGCTGCGCCACGGTGAACCGACCAGTTTGAGCGTGGTCATTCCAGTCCGAGCAACAGGGGGTAGCGTCCCTGACCGCCGTCGACCACCTCAACCTCGAGAGTGGGAAATCGTTCCCGCACTCGAGCCGTGAGCTCAACGAACAAGTCATCATCAGCATCGATCCCGCGGACCAAGGTCAATAGCTCTCCGCCGGCGCTGACCAGTCGCTGCAGTACCTGCCAGGCGACCTCGGTCATCGATGTCCCGATGACAACGACGTCTCCTTCGACGGCACCAAGCACATCGCCTGGTTCACACCGTCCAGCCATACTCATTGCGGTGCTCTCGGCGATAGTGATGGCGCCATGCCGGGCATGGCCAGCAGCAGTGCTCATGGCCACGACAGCGGAGTCAAAGTCCGCCGACGGCTCATGCACTGCCATGGCAGCAAGCCCTTGCACCTGGGCAAGCGTAGGAATAATGCCGACCCGGCGTCCTGCGCATCGTAGCTCCGTCGCTACGTCGTTGGCCCGTTGCAGGTACTCGGTGCCGTTTGGCAGGATCACCAAATCACCACAGACTTGTTCCGCGGCGTTCCTCAGCCGGTCGACTGTCAGGTCGCCGTCGACGCTGAGCAAAGGCACACCGCCGAGCGAAGCAACGGCCCTGGCGAGACCCGCGCCAGCCACTACCGCCAAGACGCTCCTCCGTCCAACAGCTGGATTCGGTCGCAGGGCGGTAACCCTTACCTGACCCAGCTCGCCGAGTGGCAGGGCGGCCTCAATAGCCGCGCCCGCTTCATCGAGGTGGACGTGCACCTGGGCAACGGCTTGGTCACCCACGATCACGACGCTATGGCCGAGGTCGGACAACCGCTCCCGCAAGGCGTCCAGGTCTGAAGCTGACGCCCCGCGGAGCGCGTACATCACCTCATATTCACCCGTGAGCTGCGGTGCCTCCGATTGCCTGTCGGCCGCTGGAGATGGATCAGACGTCAGCGGCTGGGCGGGCGTCCCGCCAAGCGTTTCGACCAGCACATCAATGAGCAACACGTACGCCTGGCCGCCGGCGTCCACTACTCCGGCTAAGGCGAGAACATCGAGCTGTTCGGGCGTACGGGCCAGGCTGTCACGGGCGCCGCGTTGAGCCGCTTTCGCTACCGCCAAAGCATCGTCAGGATGGCTGTCTGCCACAACTTCCGCTGCGCTTGCTGCGTCGTCGGCCACCGTGAGGATAGTGCCCGCAACCGGCCGTGCAACAGCGCGTCGCGCTGCGACAGCTGCCAGCCGCAGCAATGTAGCGACCATGGTGCCTCGCGGCATGGATTGCAAAGCCGGCAGGTCATACTCCAGCGCCCGGCAGACGCTGACCAACATCTCCGCCACGATGGCTCCGGAATTGCCGTGCGCACCTAAGACGGCCGCTTGTACGGCGGAATCCAGGCTGGCCTGCTCGACCTGAGGAACGGCGTGCGCGATTCCGGTCAGCGTGAGCTTCAGGTTCGATCCGGTATCGGCGTCGGCCACCGGAAAGACGTTCATTGCGTTCAAGGCAGCTGCGGAATCGCTGATGACACTGGTCGCCCGGCGCAGCCAACCGTCATAGCCCGCCCACAGCGTGGGCGCCTGCTCCCCTAGCCGGGTTGACACCCGCCCACCCTAATCCAAGACTCCCGGCGATTGGCCTGCGCTGGATCTTGTCAGGTACTCTTTTCCGGTTGCCCAACTTTGGGCACCTCATCTGTGCGACGTAATTTCTTGGGAGCGGATTCCAGTGGCTGCGGTATGCGACATATGCGGCAAGAGGCCCGGATTCGGCCACAACGTCCCCTGGTCAAAGAAAAAGACCAATCGGCGCTGGAACCCGAACATCCAACGGGTGCACGCAGTCGTATCCGGTACCCCGAAGCGGCTGAACGTCTGCACCTCCTGCATCAAGGCTGGCAAAGTCTCCCGCTGACGCCCCGCGCTTTGACAAGCTCGGGGCGCAATTCCTCAGGCTTGAATCACGACGGGGATGATCATAGGTCGCCGGCGGTGAGTATCGCTTACCCACTTCCCCAGCTGCCGCCTAATCACTTGCTGCAGCCGGTAGGAGTCGTCAACGCCCTCCTGCAACGCGGCCTCTAAGGCCGAAATGATGAGTGGCCGGACGTCATCGAACACCGCGTCATCCCCTACAAAGCCGCGGGCGTGGATGTCTGGGCCGCTCACGATCTGGGAAGAGTGGGTGTTGACCACCGCGATCACCGAGATGAAGCCCTCCTCACCGAGGATTCGCCGGTCGCTCAGTGATAGCTCCGAGATGTCGCCGATCGTGGTGCCGTCGACGAAGACATAGCCAGCGTCTACCTTGCCGACGATTGTGGCTTTCCCGCCCTGGAGGTCGACGACCATGCCATCCTCGGCGATGATCGTCCGTTCTTCAGGAACACCGGTCGCGATTGCCAGGTCACCGTTGGCGGTCAAGTGGCGGACCTCGCCATGCACAGGCATGACATTCCGCGGCCGGACAATGTTGTAACAGAAGAGCAGCTCGCCCGCGCTGGCGTGTCCGGAGACATGGACGAGTGCGTTACCCCTGTGCACCACATGCACACCGAGTCGGGTCAAGCCATTGATCACTCGATAGACCGCGCTTTCATTTCCGGGGATCATCGAGCTGGCCAGCACTACGGTGTCGCCGCGCTGTAGCTCGATTACCGGGTGTTCGCGGTTAGCCATGCGCGACAGCGCCGAGAGCGGCTCGCCTTGAGATCCGGTAGAGATGATCACGACGTCCTCGGGTGGATAGTCGTCGATCTCGCGCTGGTCGATCAAGGTATTGCGAGGAACTTTGAGGAAGCCGAGCTCCCGGGCGATGGTCATATTGCGCACCATGGAACGGCCCACGTAGACGACCTTGCGCTGGTGCGCAACAGCCGCATCGAGGACCTGCTGCACGCGGTGTACGTGAGAGGCGAAACACGCCACGATCACCCGCTGCCGGCTGGCCTCGAATACCCGCTCCAGAGCAGGGCTGATATCACGCTCAGGCGTTGTGAAGCCGGGAACTTCCGCATTGGTCGAGTCGATCATGAGCAGGTCGACACCCGCCTCACCCAGTCGGGCGAAGGCGCGCAAATCGGTCACTCGTCCGTCCAGCGGAAGCTGATCCATCTTGAAGTCGCCGGTATGCAGGATCAGGCCGGCCGCGGTGCGTACGGCGACCGCCAGGGCATCGGGGATCGAGTGATTGACAGCGATGAACTCGCACTCGAATTTGCCAACGGCGATCGTGTCGCCGTCGGTAACCAGGCGTTGCGGAACGTTCCGCAGTTGGTGTTCTCGCAACTTCTCTGCCAGCAGGGCCAGCGTCAACTTTGAGCCGATGATCGGGATATCGGGCCGCTGGCGTAGCAGGTACGGCACCGCGCCGATGTGATCCTCATGGCCGTGAGTGAGCACCAGGCCGATGACGTCGCCAAGCCGTTCGCTGATTGCGTCGAAGCCCGGCAAGATCAGGTCGACGCCAGGATGATCGTCTTCAGGGAACAAGACTCCGCAGTCGATGAGCAGCAGTTGGCCGTCAAACTCGACGACGGACATATTGCGGCCAACGTCGCCCAGGCCGCCCAGTGGGACGATACGCATTGCGTTTGGGGCCAGCAAGGGCGGGATCTGCAAACTACCGGCTGCCACGTGAGCAAAGGCTACAGGCCAGATACCATCGCGGCCGTGGG
>DATDKX010000331.1:0-3449 GCA_036519615.1 Propionibacteriaceae bacterium | reverse complement strand
GGTGACCGCTGCTACCGGAACCGATCCACCCGGCACCGTCAACGTCCGGCTGTAGGCGCCACAGGTGGAGATCCAACGTCCGTCGACCTGGAAACCGAAGCTGCGCTCGGGCTCAAACACCTTGCGGTGGGGCTCCCAGTTCTCGGCGACGTAGTCGTCGTGAAAGCCACGAAGGATTGCCCGGAAGAAGTCCTCCATTCGCTCAGGCATGACGTAAACAAGTTCACGGTGAGCCAGGTGCGGTGGGGTTGCGCGCGACACCGCTGGGCTGGATGTCACCCCTGTGAGCTTTCCTCATGAAACAGCGACACGCCACGCAGCCGCGCGCCAACGGGTGTCGGAAGCTCGACCGTACGGGTCACCGTGCACAGTCGATCATGAGACTTGCGGATCGCCTTATCGAGCACGGCTAGCGCGGCGCGCCCCTCCTCGTCGTCGGGGAACTCCACATCGAAGTCGACTTGAATGTCGGTGACATGGTTGCCGTGCTTGCTCTTGGTGCTATGGCCGGAGCAGCTGACGTTGAAGCGTGTGGGTTCGGACCGCTTGACGGTAATGGCATCGACATCCATCGAAGTGCACCCAGCTATCGCGACCAGTAACAGTTCTACGGGGGTGAACTCACCAGCCCATTTCCTGCCAAAGGACAGCGTGCCACCGCGGGCGTTCGTGGCCTCGAAATGATGTTGGCTCAGCCGAGAAAGATTGATCGTAGGCATGGGCCCACTCTCCCAGACCGCAACGACCTTTTGACAAGTCGGCGAGTCCCCAGGGTGAGGCGTACTCGCCGCCGAGCAGGTCCAGGAAAGGTACGGCATCGAAGGCCTCGGGACCAAGTACGCCGGCGCCCGACCAGGTGCCGTTCGCGAGCAACTCCAAAGCGATGACCGGGTTGATCGCGGTCTGCCAGACCACACATTGAGCGCCGTACTCCCGCATGGTGTCGGCGTTGTCGACCAGGTGGTACAGGTAGACCTCACACGGCTGACCGTCCTTGCCGATCCCAGTGACACAGAGTCCAGCGCAAGTCGAGCCGTGCGTAGCGTCACCGAGAAACGCCGGATCGGGGAGGCTAGCCGCCACGACATCCCAAGGAGAGACCTGTACTCCCTTCACGTTTACCGGTTCGGTCTTGTCGAGCCCGAGCTTGTGCAATGTCTTGAGTACGTCAATGAACTCTGCGCCGAGTCCGTACTTGAAAGTCACGCGTTTGGCCTTGATCCAGCGCGGCATCAACAGCACTTCCTCGTGCTCGACATTGACGCACTCCAACCCAATGCCGCCAGGAAAGTCGAAGACCTCGGGCTCACTGAAGGGCGGCGTCGCGTACCAACCGCGGTCGGCCTCCCAGACCACCGGCGGGTTGAGGCATCCCTCGATCGTGGTCCAGATGGAGAACGACGGTGCGAAGTCATAACCCTTGGTGACCTGCCGGCAGCTCTAAGCGAGTAACTCGGGCCTTCTCGGCTTCAAATAAGCGGAAGCGGCAGCGAGGGGCTAGGGCTGCGATCTGCCTCTAGGACCCCGCTTGGCGATGGTTGTAGGTGGCGGGCTCGGGAGATTCCGGCTGGCGCACCAGGTCTCGCAACCGATGCCAGGCGGCACCGAGATCGGGTCGCCAGCGCACTGCATTCTGCAAGTCCATCCGCAATCGCGGGGTGATCGGGTGGGGACGTACCACTTGAAAGCCAACCGCCTCCAGCCAGCCAACCGGCAGCATGCATGAGGGGCCGTCGTGGTAGGTACCGACCGCTTCCAGAGCCCGAATGTCGCGCCGCGCCACTAGCCCAGCCGCCGACTGCACCAGCTGCTTGCCGAGACCCTTGCCGCGCAGCTCGGCATTCACGTGAGCCGACATCACTACAGCCGCGTCCGCTCCAACCGGGGTCGTCGCAAAAGCGCCCAGCCGAGGCACATACATAGCCGGAGCCAGCGTCAGATGACCAATCGGCTCCTCGTCGGCAAAGGCGATCACTCCGCAATAGCCCCAATGCCGCGTCACAGCCTCAGCCCACTCCGCCTTAACCTCGCCCCGATCCACATGATCGGCGGGCGCGGCCAGATCGATGAGACTGGTCTCCCAAAAGGTGCACCGCGCGCAGGATCCCGGCAGCAAAGACAGGTCGGCGGTGGTCATCGGACGCAGACGACGGGATCCCATGGCGACTACTTCCTAGCGCGTGGCCTGGCTAATCCGAACAAAAAGCCAAGGACCAAACCGAACAGCATCCCGGCAACAAGCCAAAGCAGCCACCGCACCGAATTGCCATTTGGCCGCAGCGAATGGCTGTCTGTGGGCTCTGCCATGGATTTATGTTAGGCGCACCACCGTCTCTCGCTCTTCATCGGTCAGCTCGAGGCTCTTGCCTCTTCAGAGTCAGCTCCAGACTACGAAATCCCGATTCCAGGAAATCCGTCGATTAATCAACCTGACAGGGCACTAGGAGTCTGCCAACCACGCGAGCAAGCGGCCCCGGGACCAGCAGCGGCCAATGGCCTCGGCGTGCAGAGCCGACCGGTCGAAGACCGCCAGGCCGATGATGCTGTGGCCAGAGGCGCGGCGATCGCCAAGTGTCGGTATCGTCGGCGCGACTCCGACCCCCTCCGCTGACACCCATGCCACAGCCCGGCCCGCCGCCGCTTCGTCGAGGCGGTACAGAAAGCGCAGGCGGCTCTCGAGCGGGAAGTGCGACAGCGCCCACGTCGTGGTGACGACAGGCAGGGCGTCCGCGGGCACCCGGGCGAAGGCGTCGGACACTACCTCGACGGCGTCACCTTGCAGCAGCAGCGGGGGGGCCGTCGCCGCCAACGCCATCTCCGCTTCGAGCCTCGCGGCCCGCTCGGGCTGATCCGGCCACAGGCAGGCGCGCAACCATCGGGCGTCATCCGGGTCGGTCACGTCAACCGGATCGAGGTCGACGCCGACCCGGGCGACGACCTCGGGCATCGCCCGCGTCGGGATGGGCCGGGATCCCACGATCGAACACGACAGCTGCACCGGAGATGACGGGTCGCCCAGCGCCTGTTTGTTGTGGGATTGTCCGTTGCTGTACGTGATGCCAACTCGATCGACATTGAGATTGAGCCCAGCCGAACAGCCCACGTCGATCAGCCCAACCGCATTCGCGCCTACCCGGCGCGCCGCCTCGGCAATGGCCGGATACAGCACGGCGCAGCGTCCGGTCTCGTTGATCCGCGTCTGCCGGCGCACGGCGATGGCCACGACCGAGTCGGTCATTCGCAGCAGCGTTTCGATCGCCGCGCCAGCGGCAGCGTCGCCGTCCGCGGCGGCATAGGCCGCGGCAAGGGCCGGGGCGCGTCCGGCGAGGGCGAGGTCGTGCAGCGCGGCGAGGATCACCGTGGGGTGCCGCTTGCGCGCCGGCGCCGCCTCGATGGCGCGCAGCGCCTCGTCGGACTCACTCAGGGCGACGGCGACGCGCTCGTACAGC
>DATDKX010000330.1:0-18088 GCA_036519615.1 Propionibacteriaceae bacterium | reverse complement strand
GGCCGCACCTTCGCCGCTGCACTGGAGCGACAGGCCGTACGTGCCCAATTGATCACTGCAGATAGGCGTGGCGAGCTGGAGGACACCGAGGACCAGCTCTTCCGATTCGCCCGGTTGGTGGAGTCCAACCCCGAGCTGCGCAATGTGCTTGGGGACCGCGCGGTTGGCCTCAGTAGGCGGCAGGAGCTGGTCGGGGGACTGCTGAGCGGCCGCGCAACCGACGCAAGCATGGTCCTCGCGAAACGCGCCGTGGCAGCCCGTGAGCGGACGTTCGACCACACGATTGAGGGCTACGTCACGCTGGCCGCTGCGCATAAGAATCGGGTGGCTGCGACAGTGCGTGTCGCCAGGCCGCTCTCGTCCGACCAACGGAACCGGCTTCGCGATGCTCTCCGCAACAAGGTCGGTCGGGAGGTCGCGATCCAGGAGGTCATCGACCCTGACATCCTGGGGGGAGTGCGAGTTGAGCTCGGCGACGAGGTGTTTGAAGGTACCGTCTCGGATCGGCTCGAGTCGGCCAGACGCCTCTTTGGATAGCACAGCTTGCTAGGTCACAACTGAACACATTTACCTCCGAGATAGAGAGTAGAAAGCGCAGGCCATGGCAGAACTCACGATTCGTCCAGAGGAAATCCGCGAAGCACTGGATCGCTTCGTCCGGGACTACGCGCCGGAGACCGCCAGCCGCGAAGAGGTCGGAACGGTCGTCACATCTGGCGATGGCATCGCACGGGTGGAAGGCCTGCCTTCGGCGATGGCCAACGAGTTGCTCGAGTTCGAGAACGGCACACTCGGTATCGCACTGAACCTTGACGTCCGGGAGATCGGTGTCGTCGTCATGGGCGAGTCGGGGGGCATCGAGGAAGGCCAGGTTGTCAAGCGCACTGGTGACATTCTTTCGGTTCCTGTCGGTGACGGGTACCTGGGACGTACCGTCGACGCGTTGGCTAATCCGATCGACGGGCTCGGCGAGATCACCGACATTGGCGAGCGTCGCCCGCTCGAGCTCCAGGCCGCCGGTGTCATGGATAGGCAGGGCGTCAATCAACCATTGCAGACGGGGATCAAAGCCATCGATGCGATGATCCCGATCGGGCGTGGCCAGCGGCAGTTGATCATCGGCGACCGCAAGACCGGGAAGACGGCCATTGCCGTCGACACGATCATGAACCAGAAGAGTGCCTGGGAAAGCGGTGACCCGGAGCAGCAGGTGCGCTGCATCTATGTTGCGATCGGTCAGAAGGGCTCGACCATCGCTGCTGTTCGCGGAGCGCTGGAGGATGCCGGTGCGCTCGAATACACAACGATCGTCGCGGCCCCCGCGTCAGACCCGGCCGGCTACAAGTACGTTGCGCCCTACACCGGCTCGGCCATTGGGCAGCACTGGATGTATCAGGGCAAGCACGTGCTGATCATCTTCGACGACCTGACCAAGCAGGCGGAGGCGTACCGTGCCATGTCGCTGCTGCTCCGCCGCCCCCCCGGCCGCGAGGCGTACCCCGGTGACGTGTTCTATCTGCACAGCCGGCTGCTGGAGCGCTGCGCGAAGCTCTCCGACGAACTGGGCGCTGGCTCGATGACGGGTCTGCCGATCATCGAGACCAAAGCCAATGATGTGTCGGCGTACATCCCGACCAACGTCATCTCGATCACTGACGGACAGATCTTCCTGCAGTCGGATCTCTTCAACGCCAATCAGCGACCAGCCATCGATGTTGGTATTTCTGTATCACGCGTTGGCGGGGCCGCGCAGATCAAGGCAATGAAGAATGTTGCCGGCTCGCTCAAGCTGGAACTCGCCCAATATCGCGACATGCAGGCCTTCGCCATGTTCGCTTCTGACCTCGACGCTACGACTCGCCGCCAGCTTGATCGCGGCAGCCGGCTGGTGGAGCTGTTGCGCCAGCCGCAGTACTCGCCCTATCCGGTGGAAGAACAAGTCGTCTCGGTCTGGGCCGGTATCCAGGGTCTGATGGACGAGGTGCCAGTTGACGACGTGCTGCGTTTCGAGCGCGAGCTGCTGGACCATCTGCGTCACCACGGCGACGTGCTACGCAACATCCGGGAAACCAAGAATTTCGACGACGATACGGCCGCTGCGCTTCGCGAGCAGATTGCCGAGTTCAAGAAGGGCTTCCAGACCTCGGAGGGCAAGCTGCTGGCCGGCCGCGAGGAGCATGTCGCGCTGGAGGAAGAGGAAGTCACCCAGGAACAAATCGTGAGGCAGAAGCGAGGCTGATATGCCGGCAAGTCTGCGTGAGCTCCGACAGCGCCGCGCCTCGGTAACGACCATTAAGAAGGTCACCCGGGCGATGGAGTTGATCGCGGCCTCCAGAATCATCAAGGCGCAGCAGCGCGCCAAGGGGGCAGCTCCGTACGCGCGAGAGCTGACCAGGGCGGTGTCGGCGGTGGCGACGTATTCCAACGTTGAGCATCCGCTTACTACCGAGGCAGAGAACCCGAGCAGGGCCGCGGTCTTGTTGATCACCTCAGACCGTGGTTTGGCCGGTGCGTACTCGTCTTCGGTGATCAAGGAGGGCGAGCAGCTGAACCAGCTGCTGCGGCAGTCGAACAAGGAGCCTGTGCCGTACCTGGCAGGCCGGAAGTCGATTGCCTTCTACGGGTTCCGCCGTCGTAATGTCGCAGCCAAGTGGGAGGGCTTCTCCGATGCGCCGACCTACGCGCACGCCCGAGAGATTGCTGACACGCTGATCGGGGCTTTCCTGACGCCAACAGAAGAGGGCGGAGTGGATGAGATCCACGTGGTCTTCACGCGCTTCGTCTCAATGCTCACCCAGCGAGTCGACGTGATTCGGATGCTGCCACTGGAGGTGGTGGAGGGTGAGGCACCGCCGGCCTCAGATGATGAGCTCTATCCGTTGTATGAATTTGAGCCGGATGCGGCGACGGTGCTGGATGAGTTGCTGCCGCTGTATGTGGCCAGCCGCATCCACTACTGCCTGCTGCAGGGCGCCGCTTCGGAGCTGGCCAGCCGCCAGAAGGCGATGAAGTCAGCAACAGACAATGCGCAGCAGCTGATTGAGCGGCTGACTCGGGAAGCGAACCAGGCCAGACAGGCCGAGATCACCCAAGAGATCTCCGAGATCGTTGGCGGAGCGAGTGCCCTAGCCGAGGCAACCGCGGCCGCGGAGTGAGATCGCTAGCGAATGACCAGATATCACCACAGATGAATGAGGGAACGAGATGACCGCCACCATTGAAGAACAAGACACTGAAGCTCCTGCTGGCGGCATTGGCCGCGTGTCTCGGGTCATCGGCCCGGTAGTCGATGTTGAGTTTCCCGTCGATCAGATGCCTGAGATCTATAACGCGTTGACGGTCGAGATCGGTGTCGACGGTGAGACGCGCAGCATGACTATGGAGGTCGAGCTGCATATCGGCGACAACCTGGTTCGGGCCATCGCGCTGAAACCGACCGACGGCATGCAGCGAGGCACGGAGGTGCGAGACACTGGGGCGCCGATCTCGGTGCCTGTGGGCGACATCACTAAGGGTCACGTCTGGAACGTCACGGGTGACTGCCTGGACGTCGACACGGCGACTCTGGAGATCACCGAGCGCTGGCCGATCCACCGCCCGGCGCCGAAGTTCGATCAGCTCGAGGCCAAGACCGAGATGCTGGAAACCGGCATCAAGGTGCTCGATTTGCTCACCCCGTACGTGACCGGCGGCAAGATCGGCCTGTTCGGCGGTGCCGGCGTGGGCAAGACCGTGCTTATCCAGGAGATGATTTACCGCATTGCCCACAACTTCGGCGGCACCTCGGTCTTCGCCGGCGTGGGAGAGCGCACGCGCGAGGGCAATGATCTGATCCACGAGATGGCCGAGGCAGGCGTATTCAAGGACACCGCGCTGGTCTTCGGCCAGATGGATGAGCCGCCCGGCACGCGGCTTCGAGTGGGGCTGTCCGCGCTGACGATGGCGGAGTACTTCCGCGACGTGCAGAACCAGGATGTGCTGCTCTTCATCGACAACATCTTCCGCTTCACCCAAGCGGGATCGGAGGTCTCCACCCTGCTGGGTCGGATGCCTTCGGCTGTGGGATACCAGCCGAACCTTGCCGACGAGATGGGGCAGTTGCAGGAGCGGATCACCTCAACCCGGGGACACTCGATCACCTCTATGCAGGCGATCTACGTGCCAGCCGACGACTACACCGATCCTGCGCCTGCTACAACCTTCGCGCACCTTGATGCCACCACGGAGCTGTCGCGCGAGATCGCTTCTCGCGGTCTCTACCCGGCGGTGGATCCTCTGACGTCCACCAGCCGCATCCTCGACCCGCTGTACATCGGCCAGCAGCATTACGACGTAGCGGTGCGCGTCAAGCAGATTCTGCAGCGCAACAAGGAGCTGCAGGACATCATCGCGATCTTGGGTGTGGACGAGCTCTCCGAGGAAGACAAGATCGTCGTCAACCGGGCCCGGCGCATCCAGCAGTTCCTGAGCCAGAACACCTACATGGCGGAGAAGTTCACCAACATTCCAGGTTCGACAGTGCCGCTCAGCGAGACGATCGAGTCGTTCCGGATGATCTGCGATGGCGAAGTTGATCACATTGCAGAGCAGGCATTCTTCAACGTTGGCAGTATGGAGGATGTCGAGCGACGCTGGTCGGAGCTGCAGAAGAACGCATGATCTTGATGTGCGGGCCGGGAAGATTGGAGCGGTATGGCTGAACCCATGCAAGTCGAGGTCGTCTCTGCCGATCGGGTCGTCTGGTCGGGCAAGTCTTCCAACATCATTGCCAAGACCGTTGAGGGCGAGATCGGCATCCTGCCTGGTCATGAACCCGTGCTTGGGGTCCTAGTGCCGAGTGCGGTAGTGATCTTCTGCGAGGAGGCTGCCAAGCGGGAGATCGTCGCCGTGGACGGCGGTTTCATCTCCGTCTCTCAGGGCCGGGTTTCGATCTTGAGTGAGTATGCCCGGATGGCCGACGAGGTGACCGTCGCCCAGGCTGAGAAGGAACTCGCCGAAGCGCAACGGGCTCTCGATTCCGGTGACGGAAGCGACGAGGATCGAAAGCATTTCCTGCGTGCAACGGCGCAGCTTCGCGCGGCGCAGAAAGCGCAGTAAGGTCGCTGCTAAACATATGCGCGCGATCTGAGGACGTTCATGCACGGCTGGCTCGGGGTCGTCGAGATCCTCGGCGTGCTAGCTGGCTTGCTAGCCATCAGCGTGTTGACGCTTGCCGGACGGCGGAGATGGCTTGATCGCCTCGGGGGCACGTTCAACTGCAGTCTGAGACTGCGGATGACGACTCCGGGCGCCGGCTGGGTGCTCGGAGTCGGTCGTTATAGCGAGGGGATCCTGGAGTGGTTCAGATACTTCTCGTACTCACTCCGACCGCGAATGGTGTTCCCGCGACGCAATGTCCGCGTACTGGAAACACGGATGCCAGACCCAGTGGAGGCCGTGGCACTCAATGCCGACGAGAAGGTACTCCGCATCCAGGTGCACGATGGCCGTGCAGAGGCGCAATGGGAGCTGGCCATGAGCCAGGAGTCACTGACTGGCCTGCTCAGTTGGCTAGAGGCAGCACCCCCGGGCGTACGCCGATTCGAGTAAGAGCAACCCGGCTACTCCTTTGTCGCGAAGGCGGCGTCGAAGGACGCTTCCGAGGGCCGAATGGCGTTCATGCTTCGAATGAAGTCCAACGCCTCGGGCGCTCCATCGAGCCGATCCATTCCAGCGTCCTCCCACTCGATCGATATCGGGCCGGCGTAACCGATGTAGTTCAGCATGCGGAAGATGTCTTCCCAACGCGTATCGCCGTGGCCGGTCGAAATGAAGTCCCAACCGCGTCGGGGGTCTGCCCACGGCAGATGCGAGGAGAGCTGGCCGTTGCGGCCATTGTTCATCCTGATCTTGGTGTCCTTGCAGTCCACGTGGTAGATGACATCGCGGAAGTCCCATAGGAAGCCGACGTAGTCCAGGCCCTGCCACACCATGTGCGACGGATCGAAGTTGAGGCCGAAGCCTGGACGATGATCAATCGCCTCCAGCGTGGCAACTGTCGACCAGTAGTCGTATGCGATCTCGCTTGGGTGGACTTCGTGGGCGAAGCGGACCCCGACCTCATCGAAGACGTCGATGATCGGGTTCCACCGGTCGGCGAAGTCGGCGTAGCCCGCCTGGATGACCTTGTCCTCGACCGGCGGAAACATCGCGACGTAGTGCCAGATCGCAGATCCGGTGAATCCGACGACGGTGTCGACGCCAAAGGCAGCGGCGGCGCATGCCGTGGTCTTTAGTTCTTCGGCGGCTCGCTGCCGAACACCCTCGGGGTCACCGTCGCCCCAAACCCGCGGGTTGACCATGTTCTTGTAACGGTCATCAATGATTGCCTCGCACACTGCTTGGCCATTGAGGTGATTCGAGATCGCCCAGCAGCCGAGCCCGTGCTTTTCCAGAAGGTCTTTCCGTCCGCGGACATAGCTGTCATCTTCAGCGGCTTTTGCAACGTCGAAATGATCACCCCAGCAAGCGATCTCAAGTCCGTCGTAGCCCCATTCCGCAGCAAGCCGGCACACCTCTTCGAACGGGAGGTCTGCCCACTGTCCGGTAAACAGGGTGACCGGTCGCGGCTGGGCCGGCTTGGCCTTGCCGGTGGCTTCCTGCAAAGGGCGGGCGTCGTTGATCATTGCATCCTCCTCGTTTGGGCTCGATCTCTCGATCGATCACGGACTTAATCCTTCGATGCCGAACTCTGGCTTCGATCGCCTCCCGGTATCCACAGCACATCACCATCTGGTCCGTTGACGACCCGGGTGAGGATGAAGAGCAGATCAGACAGTCGGTTGAGATAGGTGATCGCCAACGTGTTTACCCCACCGGGGCGCTGCTTATCGGCGATTGGCTCGGCTCCGTACGCCTGAACCGCGAGCCACGCGGCGCGCTCCGAACGCCGGACCACGGTGCGCGCCAAGTGCAGCTGGGCGGCAGCCGGCGAACCGCCAGGGAGGATGAATGACTTCAAGTTCGGCAGCGGATCTCCAAACTGATCGCACCAGGCTTCCAGCCGGTCGATGTACTCCTGGGTGATGCGAAGCTGGGGCGGAGCATCGGCGGAGTCGGCGACCCGCAAAGGACTTGAGAGATCGGCTCCGACGTCGAACATCTCGTTTTGCACGGCCCGCAGTGCCGCAGCGACATCGTTGGGCAGGCCGCCGCTAGCGAGTGCGATTCCGATCGCTGAGTTGGCCTCGTCCACATCGCCGTACGCTTCCACCCGCGGGTCGGTCTTGCTGACCGGAGACAAGTCCGAAAGCTGCGTCTTTCCGCTATCGCCTGTCCGGGTGTAGATGCGGGTCAGCCGAACCATGATCACACCCTACGGCTTGTCGCTGCCGGCAAAACCGGTTATGGCGTGGCACAGTACAACGGTGGTGGCCACTCTTAGAGCGACCGCTCTTGCCATTGTGGGTATTTCCGCGCTGCTGAGTGGGTGCGGCCAAATCCCCGTTGAACCGCAACCATCGAGCCCTGCGTCGACGTCCGCCGCCCCCGCGGGCGCACCGGGTGCAACCCCGATAGCGGCAGACGGAGGTGACATTTGCGAGTACTCCAGCTCAGGAGAGCCGGCGCGTCCAGTGAAGCCGCCACCAAGCACGGGAGTTCCAACCAGCGGAACGATCAGCTATGTGCTGGCGATGACGAATGGCGATGTCAAGATCACCTTGGATCGGGCAAAAGCACCCTGCACCGTCAACTCTTTCATCGCACTGGCAGATCAGGGCTACTTCGACAACACCAAGTGCCATCGGCTCGCTGATTCGGGGATTTTCATCTTGCAGTGCGGTGACCCAACTGGCACCGGCAAGGGCGGCCCGGGCTATGAGTTCGCCAACGAGACCGATGGCACAGAAAGCTATACCGAGGGCGTCGTGGCGATGGCGAACGGTGGACCTGGCAGCAATGGATCGCAGTTCTTCCTGGTGTGGGCCGATTCGACCAGCCTCGACAAGAAGCGGAACTTTACGATCTTCGGCAAAATGGACAAGGCCTCGCGTGATGTGGTGGCATCGATGGCCGAAGAAGGCCAGGACGGACGCAATCCTGACGGCACCGGCCGACCTAACAACCCCTCAGAGATTCTGACGGTGACTCGGGGCTAAACCCTCCGCTGCGGTGACGCTCATTGGTCTGGTGGCCAGTCGTCCCGGCGCTTCGGCCGCAATCTGAGGAGCGCCATGGCCAACATCAAGATGCCGAGACCGATAAAGCCACCAATCAGGTAAGCACCACGACCTGGGCCGCGGGAGGGATAGAGCACTGACGGCGTCGGACTAGGCGGCTGGGGCGGTAGGTCCAACGGGATGAGGGTCGCGAGCACCATGACGAACTCCGTCATTGGCGACCCTTTCGCATGTTCCGCACGCTTAGAGGCCTAGGAATCGGCGAATCGTGGCGAGGAACACCGCAGGTTGTTCGCTGTGCACCCAGTGGCCGGCGCCTTTGATCTTGACGAGCTGAACCCGTGGGAAGAGGGCGCGCATCGTGGTCATGTACTCCCGGCGAATGTAGCCCGATCTCGCACCGGCAAGCCAGAGCACCGGCCCTCTGTACGGCTCGGCACGGAGTTCCGGCCAGCCGCCCATCTCGCCAAGGTGGTCGCCGAGCATGTCGAGATTCATCTGCCATCGCCAGCCGTTACCGGGGGAGGAATAGTCTCGTCGCAGGTTTTGGAGCAGGAAGCTGCGGACCACCGGGTCGCTGGCATACTCGGCGAGCTGAGCGTCCGCTGCCCTACGGTCGGTGAGTGTCTCCAAGTCAATCGTCTGCATGCCGCGTATGAAGGTTGCGAATTCGCTGATCTCCCGACTTGCCACCGGTGACACATCGACAACGCAGAGTCGCTCGACGAGCTCTGGCTTGAGCAACGCGAGTGTCATGGCCACCTTGCCGCCCATCGAGTGCCCGATTACCGCCCACTGATCATCTCCGCCCTGGCCCTGCAGCAGCTCTGTCACCTGGGCAGCCATCTCTGGATAGGAAAAGTGGTCGGTCCAGGAAGACTGGCCGTGGTTGGGCAAGTCCACCAACGTCACCCGGGCAGAGTCGCTCAAGCCTTTGGCGATCGTGGTCCAGTTCTTTCCCTGGCCGAACAGGCCGTGAAGAAAGACCACGCGGGGCCCGCTGCTGCCCAACTGGGTGCTGAAGAGCCCATCGTCGGGTGCCGGATCCGTCACGGGCGGCGCTGCCAGCAGCTGGTGTGCCAGTGCCGGCGCTCGTCGATCGGGGATGCCGAGAGTAGTCCGGGCGTGTCGGGCCAGGCCACAACATGCGGTGTGCCGGGGGTGATTTCGGCATTGCAGCCGGGACACCGGTAGGTCTTTGTGGCTGCCGCACCGGATACGCTGCGGACAATCCAGCGGCCGTCGCGCTTCGACGCAGACGTCGCATGCCCGGAGCTGAGTGGTCGCGCTGGTCTGAGGTGCTTACTAGGTCGTCGGGCCATCGGACTCCCTACAGAACATGTCGACCGTGTGATTGAAGCTGCTTGCGCGAGATTCAACCATAGGTCCGGGCATTGTTCCTGGCGCACGCCGCGGGGGTTCAAGGGGGTCGCCCCCCTTGCCCTTATCTTTGTCTCCGTGCGGTTGGTGATTGCCCGTTGCCAGGTGGACTATGCGGGGCGGCTAACGGCCCATCTGCCAATGGCGAAGCGGCTGATCTTGATCAAATCCGACGGATCGGTGTCGATTCATGCCGATGATCGGGCGTACAAGCCGCTGAACTGGATGAGTCCACCTTGCTCGCTGGTGGAACTCGAGGCACCCGCGCCACATCACTCGGCGCCGGTTGGCGAGCCACTGACGGCACTGTGGGAGGTTCGTGGTCGTGAGGGCGACACCCTGCAGATCTGGCTGGCTGAGGTGTACCACGACTCCTCCTATGAACTCGGAGTCGATCCGGGCCTGCAGAAGGATGGGGTGGAGGCGCATCTACAGGCACTTCTGGCCGAACATCCCGAGGCGTTGGCACCTGGTCTGTCTCTTGTACGCCGAGAACACCCCACTCCAATCGGACCGGTCGACTTGCTGTGCAGAGATTCCGCCGGGGCCTACATAGCGGTGGAGATCAAACGTCGTGGCGAGATTGACGGCGTCGAACAGCTCAGCCGGTATCTGGACCTAATGCGCCGCGACACATTGCTCGGGACCGTCCACGGCATCCTCGCCGCGCAATTGATCAAGCCACAGGCGCGGGTGCTTGCCAACGATCGTGGCATCAGCTGTGTGACCGTCGACTACGACATGTTGCGCGGACTCGACAGTGCTGAGGACCGCTTGTTCTAACCGTCCTTCGCTAACGCGGTCTGCGGCACCCAGGCGTACATAGTTTGCGCGACACCGGTCCGCTACGCAGCGTGGGCTAGGCCGCGCTGGGCTTCGACTCTTGTGCATACTCCTCGGCGCCGGGCGGTTGATCGCTCTTATCCTCAGCGCCACTGGATACCTCGCCCGGCTGCTCGCCGCTTTGGCCGCTGTCCTCCTCTTTGTCGGTCGTAGCTGGCTCGGCTGGCTCCTCGGCCTCATCGGTGGCACTGCCTACCGTCGGGTCGCTCTCTATATCGGCATCGCTGCTGCCTTGGTCGTCGGCCCGAAAGCCGACAACGTCAGCAAATTCTGAATCTGTCATGTCAGGTACGTCGGGGAGGTTCTCGGCCGTCTCAACCGCCAGGGCGCTCAGTGAAGTGAGCTGGTTGAGCATGGCGTGCTTCCGGCGGTTGAGCAAATCTTGTTCGTCCCTCATCTGACGCCGCCGCAATGCCAGTTCCTGCCGCGCTCGGTTGTCGATGGCTGCTGCCTGACGTCGCGCCCGGTCGATGATCTTTTCAGCATCAGCGCTGGCATCGACCTTGATGCGTTCCGCCTCAGCCATGATGTCGGTGCGCACCTTGGCGGCGTGCTCTGTTTCCTGCGTAAGGTGCTCGCCTGCCGCCCGCTGCAACTCCGTGGCTTCGGCCAGCATCGCCTGAATCGCCTGGTTCGCCGACTCTTGCGCCTGCTTCAGCTCGGCTAACACTCGCTCACGTTGGTCTGCGACCTCTTGGCGGACGGCCGCACTGTCGCGTTCGGCACCGGCCAGCAGCTGCTGCGCCGCGAAAGTCGCGGCCCTACGCATGCCGGTCACAGTCGCCTCAGCCTCAGCGCGTACCGCATCGGCCTGCAGTCGCGCCGACGACAGCAGCTGCTCCGCCTCCCCCCTGGCTCGCTGTTGCAGTTCGGCTGCATCTCGCTCGCCGTGATGTCGTAGGCTGTCCAACTCGGCTAGCTGCGCGTCTCGCAGCTGGGCAAGCTCTGCGCCAGCATTCTGGCGTAGCTCGTTGATTTCGGCATGCACCTGAGCGCTCAGCCGACCCGCCTCCTGCACGGCCTGCTGGGTGATGTCAGTTGCTTGCTCCTCCGCGATCTGGAGGAGTTCTTGCACCCGCCCTCCCAGTCCCGAGAAGTCGGCATGGGTTGCTCGAACGTTCGCTTCTTCGAGCGCTTGGCGAAGCTCACGGTTGTTCGCCATGAGTGTGTCGTATTGCTGTAACAGCCGAGCGATTTGAGCGTGGGTCGCTTGCACAAAATGCTCAACGGCCTCGCGGTCATATCCTTTGCGCGCCACGGGAAAGCGGCCGTCATTGGGATGCTGGTCAACTCGTGGGGGCATATTCACGCCGGCTCCTTACATGCCAAAATGCCGTTACCCCCGAGTCATCTCAGGGTAACGGCACCTAAGCTCCTTGAGCCAGACGGCCGCCCATGATGATCACCAGCTGCGGCCGGCGGATGAACCGGCTACTTCTTCGATTGAGCTCCTTCACCGGATAGATCAGATGGCGCAACGAGCACAGTGGCATCGCCATCGATCTCGAGTTCCTCGCCTTCGCTGGAGCTTCCACCGTTCCTGCCAGAGCTGGCCTTGCTACCGGCAGAGCTTTCCTCGTTCACTCCGGCGGGCGGCAGCATGTCTGGCCGCATCACGGTGCGATCTCCGACCTCGCCCTCGAGATCGTTGGGATCGTCCAGATCTGGGAATGCGCTGGCGGTTTGCTCGGCAAGGGCGGACAAGCTCGCCAACTGGCTCAGCACAGCCTGCTTGCGCTGGTGCAGCAACTCGGTCTCGCGTCGCAGCTGCTGCTTCCGCCAGGCGAACTCCTGCTGAGTCCGCTCATTGATGGCTGCAGCTTGCTTTTTGGCTGTCGCGATTCGCGCCTCGGCCTCCTGAGCGGCCGCACTCTTGCTCTGCTCGGCCTCGGCCAGAGCCTCGGCACGAATGCGGGCGGCTTCGGCCAGATCGGCCTCGAGGCGCTCGGCCGACTCGCTGTGGTACTTGGTTGCCTCAGCGAGCATCGCAGCCGTCTTCTGCTGCGCCTCGTCGTGGGTCGCCTTGAGCTGCGAAACGGCCTGCTCGCGCTCAGCTGCGAGTTTGGATCGCGTTTCTGCAGCCTCACGCTCAACAGTCCGGCGCAGATTCTCGGTATCGAGATAGGCATTCTGCCGGGTTGCCTGCGCCTCATGATCCGCCTCGCGTCGAATCGACTCAGCTTGGCGGCGGGCGGCGGCAATGAGGGCGTCGGCCTCAGCCTTGGCCTTCTCGACCTGGGCCTCAACCTCTTCCCGCAACTTGGCACGTAACTGGTCAATCTGGGCCGCGCCGCCGCTCTTGATCGCGTCACCCTCGCGGGCGGCGCTGCTGCGGAGACCATCAGCCTCACGACGGGCCTGTTCCTTAACCTTCTCGGCCTCGACCGTCGCGTTCTGCACGAGCTCGCGCGCCTGTTCCTGAGCCAGCCGCAGGATGTCATTGGCGCGCCCGCCGAGATTGGCGTAGTCGATTTCTTTGTCGCCCCTGTCGCCAGCCGAGGTGAGCTCGTCCTGGAGCAGACTCACCTGCTGTTCAAGCTGAGACATGTGTCTACGGGACTTGACGACACTCTCCTCAAGAGTCCGAACGTAGTCGTCAACTGCCGTTCGGTCGTAACCCCGCAACGCTGTTGGAAAGTTCCCGACTGCGCTTGCCGTGTCGTCGAACAGCCCAAGCCCCGTGTTGTCTGATGCGTTCACCGCAAGAAGCCCTCTCCGAGAATAGATATTGACGCCGAGTCTGTGCCCGCGTGAGCGACGGCTTCTGCTCAGCCGTTCTACGGATCCGCCGCGGTGTGCTCGACCAACTCGAGCAGAACGCCGCCAGTGTCCTTGGGGTGGACAAAGTTGATCTGCGAGCCGCGGGTACCGGCTCTTGGTGCATCATAAAGCACCCGTACACCGCATTGACGCAGTATCGAGGATGCGGACCGGACATCTGAAACAGCGTAAGCCACGTGGTGCAAGCCGGATCCGCGTCTCATCAGGAAGCGGTTCAGCACCGAGTTTCCGGCCAAGGGCATCAGGAGCTGAAGCTGATTTCCCACCGGCCCGTTCTCGCTGCTCGTCAGCATGACCTCAGCTACTTGTTGGTCAAGGTTCTCCTCACGATGCACCACTTGTAGTCCCAGCACGTCTCGGTAAAAGCTGACCGCTGCGTCCAAGTCGGCTACCGCGATACCGACATGATCAAGACCGAGTAGACCAGGCAGCACAGCTTCCAACTCGGAGGGGCTTCTGGTCACGGACATTAGAGTGCCAGACTGGTGTCAGACAATAACTGCGAGCGTCCGATTGATAGCGCGAGCAGCTCGGAACTTTTTGTACCGGACGTGATCGTCAGCGCACAGCGGCGAGCTGGAGGTGGACCATGGGATCAGTAATTGTCGGCGGAGCGCGTACGCCGATCGG
This sequence comes from Propionibacteriaceae bacterium, assembly GCA_036519615.1. Lineage (GTDB taxonomy): Bacteria > Actinomycetota > Actinomycetes > Propionibacteriales > Propionibacteriaceae > Microlunatus. Next base: position 4,295 of record DATDKX010000330.1, on the reverse strand, counting down.
CAAGCTGCTTGGCGGCTTCAAGGACGTATCTGCCACAGATCTTGGTGGCTACGCCATCGCAGCGGCGCTTGAGCGCTCCGGCGTTTCCCCCGAACATGTGGACTACGTCGTCATGGGCCAGGTTCTCCAGGCCGGCACCGGTCAGATCTCCGCTCGGCAAGCTGCGGTGAAGGGTGGAATCGCCATGTCGGTCCCCGCCGTGACGATCAACAAGGTCTGTCTCTCGGGCCTGAATGCGGTCGCGCTTGCTGATCAGCTGATCCGAGCGGGTGAATGCGACGTCGTCGTCGCCGGCGGCATGGAGTCCATGACGCAAGCCCCCCATCTGCTACCCAAGTCGCGGTCCGGCTACAAGTACGGCAACGTGACGATCATCGATCACATGGCCTACGACGGCCTGTGGGATGTCTTCACCGACCAGGCGATGGGTGGGCTCACCGACGCCTGCAATACGGGTGACCAACTGGTCACTCGGGAAGATCAAGATGCCTTTTCTGCGCGCTCGCATCAGCGCGCAGCCGCCGCGACAGCGAGTGGTGTGATGGCAGAAGAGATCGTCGAGGTCCGCATCCCACAGCGCCGCGGCGATGATCTGGTGGTCAACAAGGATGAAGGCATTCGGGAGGGCACTACTCCGGAGTCGCTAGCTAAACTTCGGCCCGCCTTCGGACGCGACGGCTCGATCACGGCCGGCTCTTCCAGCCCAATCTCCGATGGTGCGGCTGCCATGGTGGTTATGAGCAAAGAAGCCGCGCAACGCCTTGGTGCCACCCCCATTGCCGAGATCGGCGCATACGCAAGCGTTGCCGGACCGGACTCCTCGCTACAGCTTCAGCCGGCCAATGCGATCGATCTTGCGGTAAAGAAGCAGGGGATCAGCGTCTCCGACCTCAAACTGATCGAGATCAATGAGGCCTTCGCCGCGGTCGGTGTCGCGAGTGCCCGGTCGCTGGGCTTGAGCGAAGAGGAAACCGACGAAAAGGTCAACGTTAACGGTGGAGCGATCGCCCTTGGCCATCCGATTGGTGCATCGGGCGCACGCCTGCTGCTGACCCTTGCCTATGAACTGCGGCGTCGTGGCGGTGGCACAGGCATCGCGGCACTCTGCGGCGGCGGCGGGCAGGGTGATGCCTTGATCCTGACCGTTCCGGCAGACGACAGCTCCAGCTAAGCGGGGCGCCCCGTCTCACACGACAAGGCATTGTCCCTTCGTATATGCGCTGAGCCTGTCGTAGCGCTCTTGTGTGCCCTTCGACAGGCTCAGGGCACATGATTGAAGATGGCGACGTACATGACGTCGTCGCCGCAGTCCGAGTAGGGAATCCGCGTGCCCTCGGTCGACTGATCAGCTGGATCGAGAATGCTTCGCCGGCCTTGCCGGTGATCATGAGGGAGCTCGCGCCGGATACTGGACGAGCGCATGTCGTAGGGCTGACAGGTGCGCCTGGAGTCGGTAAGTCCACCACTGCAACCTCGCTCGTCCGAGCGCTCCGTGCGCGCGGTGAGCGAGTCGGGGTATTGGCGGTCGATCCCAGTTCGCCGTTTTCCGGAGGAGCGCTGCTTGGAGACCGGGTTCGAATGCAGGAACACGCGCTCGATCCAGACGTTTACATCAGGTCAATGGCAACTAGAGGCCATCTCGGCGGCCTCGCCGTAGCGACTCCACAAGCGCTGCGAGCCTTCGACGCCGCGCGTTTCGACACCGTCATCGTCGAGACGGTTGGAGTAGGACAGTCCGAGCTTGAGGTAGCCGAAACCGCCGACACTGTGCTGGTTTTGTTGGCACCGGGCATGGGGGACGGGATTCAGGCCGCCAAGGCCGGCATCTTGGAGATCGGCGACATTTTCGTGGTCAACAAGAGTGATCGAGACGGTGCGCAGGCCCTGATCCGTGAGCTGCGGACGATGATCGGACTGGCGCACCGGGGTGCCCAGGACTGGAAACCGCCGATTGTGTCGACCGTGGCGTACGAGCATCGCGGCATTGACGATCTGCTGGAGGCTGTCGACCGGTTCCGGACATCTCAAATCACCACTGGCCGTGCCCAAAGACGCCGTGTCGCACGGGCCAGACGTGAGGTGGAAACCATCGCCTTAGCCAAGCTGCGCTCGGAGTTCCAGCTGAACGGCGCGGCTGGCTTGGATGATCTTGCGGAAGCGGTAAGCCGAGGTGAGCTGGATCCTTATGCAGCGGCTGACCGAGTGGTGGTCGGACGCTGAGTTTCGCCCTCGGCGGAGCAGTGGAGTTCGGCGTGCTGATAGGCGGCGTGCCTGCTGCCTATCTGGCAGCGGATCGGGTAAAAAGAAGAGTATCTAGGCGTCTGCCTGTACACCTGTACATGCGCCAGACTCGTTGAATAGTCTTGATGGAGACCGGAAGGATGAATAGTCCGACATGGTGTGGCTAAAACGGATCATCGTCTTCTTGGTCGTGGCTTTCTTCCTGTTCTATTTGATTGCTCAGCCTGAGGCGGCCGCGAACGCCGTCCGTGCGATATTTGGAGCTCTGGCTCGTGTGTTTCGCTCCCTCATCACGTTCTTCCAGTCGCTAGCTGGTTAGCTGTGGGCCTGATCAACTGGCTCGATCCGCATGTCGACCGATACATCTTGACTACGGCTGACGAGCACAAAGTCGTCGAAGTCCACAAACATTGGGTGGTAATGGTCTGGCCGGCGGTGCGCGTTGCTGCCGGAGTTGTGATCTTCGTCAGCGCCTTTGCCTTCCAAGGGTCCGTCTACTGGATTCTCGTCGTCCTCGGCTTGGTGCTTGGGCTGCAGGCGCTATGGCGCATTCTCGAGGAGTACCGCGATCGGTTCGTGATCACCAACCAACGAGTGTTTCGAGTCCATGGGGTCCTCGCTACGGCACGCGCCAGCGTGCCCTTGTTGAGAATCTTGGATATCACGGTCAATAAGCCCGTCATCGGCCGTTGGCTGAATTACGGGCATTTCGTCTTTGAGTCGGCCGCTCAAGTCCAGGGCTTGAACAAGATCACCTTTGTCAAGGACATTGACCAACGTGAGGATGTACTGCGCATGGTGATGTCGGGTGATATGCCTCAGCAGATTGCCGCGTCCGCAGAGGATGACGGAACATGACGGCTCCAAATACCAACGCCCTGGAACGACACCGGCTGCCATTCGATCCGATTGAAGAGGCGGCCAAGCAGTGGGCTACCCAGTGGGGCGAGATGCCGCGGATGCGCGCTGTGACATCGCTGATGCGGGTGCACCAGCTGCTGATTACCGAGCTGGATGAGTTGCTTCGACCGCTCGGGCTGACCTTCGCTCGCTACGAAGTCTTGGTCTTGCTGTCCTTCTCGCGGCGGGGTGCCCTGCCTTTGGGCAAGATCGGTGAGCGGCTCCAAGTGCATGCCACATCCGTGACGCCGCTAGTGAAGCGTCTGGAAGCTGCTGAGTTGATTAGGCGTACGCCACATCCTGAGGATGGTCGGGCGGTGCTGGCTTCGATTACCCCCAAGGGCCGAGACGTCATGGAAATGGCGACCCAGGCGATTATCAACGCTCGGTTCGGAATGAGTGCGCTGAGCGACGAGGAATGTGATCAGCTGACCTGGCTGCTCACTATGCCACGGGAGGCTGCGGGAGATTTCTAGCGCCCAACTGTCCGGCCGCGACGCACCCTCCTTGGGCCTATTACTAGGAGATCCTAGTATTTAGACTGGAGGTTCGATGACCGTAGAGGACGGTAGCGGCAGGGAGCGTTGGGCGGCTGCCTTTGCCGAGGCTGAGGCGAAGGGCCAGGTTCGCGACGCCGACTTCACCACCATCTCCGGTGTCGAGGTCGATCCGGTCTATGGACCAGACGACGAGGCAGCCGACGGACGGATGGAACGGATCGGCTGGCCGGGACAGTTTCCCTTCACCCGAGGTCTGTATCCGAGTGGCTACCGCGGGCGTCCGTGGACTATTCGACAGTTCGCTGGCTTCGGCAACGCGCAGCAGACCAACGCGCGTTACAAGATGATCTTGGCGGCTGGTGGAGGTGGGCTGAGTGTCGCTTTCGACATGCCGACCTTGATGGGCCGCGACTCCGACGACAGCCGCAGTCTGGGTGAGGTGGGTCATTGCGGAGTGGCGATCGACTCCGCCGCCGATATGGATCTGCTGTTTTCCGGGATTGATCTTGGCTCGGTCACTACCTCGATGACGATCTCCGGGCCGGCGGTGCCGATTTTTTGCATGTATCTGGTGGCTGCTGAGCGGCAAGGTGTCGACGTCAGCACCCTGAATGGCACCTTGCAGACCGACATCTTCAAGGAGTACATCGCCCA
>DATDKX010000329.1:0-4490 GCA_036519615.1 Propionibacteriaceae bacterium | reverse complement strand
ACCCGTTTGCCGCGGGCGAGCAGTTCACTAACCACCTGCCCGCCCAGCATTCCGGTACCGCCAATAACGAGCACGTGTCCGTTATCAGTCATCGTGGGCTTCCTCTCTGTCCCTACGCGCCCTGTTTGACCGCAGCTTCGTGGACGACCCGCCGGTAGACGACCGGCCGGTCGTGTGTCGTCGGACGTCCCTCTAAGTTCCAGCTCCACGAAACGGTGGGCGTAATCCGCATGTACTGACCCGGCCCGAACTGGCCTTCCTTGCGGGAGACGAGTTCAGCGTTGCCATAGATCCGGAGGCCGCGAACCGTCCACGGATTGACGGATACCAACTCGTCGATGACGAGAGCCACCCTGGTGTTCCCGGAGCGCACATTGCGAAACTTCCGGGTATTCGCGGGATTCATGCCGCCGACGTAGAAGTACTCCCCGTCGAACTGGTACCCCACCGGCATCACGTCCGGCTGGCCGTCAGCAGCAACGGTGGCAATGCGGGCCAGCCGCTGGCTCCGCAGGTAGCCCAACTCTTCTTCGGTGAAGGACATTGCGAGCCTCCTCGAAACCTGTTCACTATGCATACTGTACGTGCTGTTAACTATCTCCCTCATGTACCGTAGCTTCGTGAAAGACCGCGCGCAAGCTTGGAACGCCGCGGATGATGCGCCGACCGACGCCGCCAGCGGGCTCATCCAACTTTCCGGCTTGGTGCAGTACCTCTATGCGCGAATCTCGGAGCGCCATGAGCTGACGCCCGTTCAGGCCAGGCTGCTGTGCATGTTGGCTGAGGGTCCCAAGGGAATGGCGGAACTCGCGCGGTGCTTCGGCGTGGAAAAGGCTGCGCTCACTGGCCTGGTGGACAGAGTCGAGCGCCGCGGCCTGGCCAAGCGAACGCCGGTACACGGCGACCGGCGCGCATTGCATGTAACCCTGACAGAGGCCGGTCGGCGAACAGCAGCCGCTTTCCATGGCGAGGTGACGGCAGAACTCGAGTCTCTCCTCTCGGCTCTGGCGCCGGACGATCGTGAGCACTTCCGCCGGGCGATGGTCGCGATCATCGCAGCATGCGGAGCCGGAGGTCCACGCGGAGTGTCGTATCGCATAAAGCCGCTACGCAATTCATCAAGCGCCCCCTCCGAGATCACTGGCATACCAGGATCGTGATTGGACTGCGCTAGATCGAACATTGCAACTACCGCGACGTGTAGGGACCTAACGCGAGGTGTGGCGGGCTGCAAGATCCAAACGAACCGAAAGAGGTACTCATGCGGGTCGCGGTGCTGGCTGACATCCACGGCAACTTGCCCGCACTCGACGCGGTCCTTGACGACATCGACGCGGCCGGCGTCGATGCCATCGTGCTGAATGGGGACCTAGCGACTGGACCCATGCCCGCGGAGACCTTGGACAGACTCGCTGAACTCGGCGAACGCTCGATCTGGGTGCGTGGCAACGCCGATCGAGAGTTGGTCGCCGCTTATGACGGCGTACTCAATCCGGACTTGCCTGAAGCGGCGCGCGTGCCGACCGAATTCTGCGCCTCCCGACTGGACCCGAGACATCGGGACCTGCTCGCCGATTTGCCATTGTCGATCGCGATCGAGGTATCCGGCCTTGGCCGAGTGCGTTTCTGCCACGCCACCACACGCAGCGACACCGAGATCGTGCTGGTCGATTCACCAGTCGAGCGCTACCAAGCCGCCTTCGCCGATACCGACGAGCCGCTGGTCGTGCTCGGCCACACGCACATGCCGTTCGACCGGCTTGCCGATCGCCGTCGCTTCGTCAATCCGGGGAGTGTAGGGATGCCGTACGGCAGACGAGGCGCGTTTTGGGCACTGCTCGGGCCCGACGTCGCCCTACGCCACACGGAATACGACGCCGATTTGACTGCGGAGACCTTCCGCTCGGCCGCGCCGGAATATCCGGAACTCGCCGAGTTCATTGCAGAGAACGTATTGACGGTACCCTCCGACGCCGAAGCGTTAGCCGTCTTCTCGCGTTGGGCCAGGACCGTCGCCAGATCTGCGGAGACCGCCGATCAGTAAGTCCAGTACGGCATCGAGATCGGCTTCCGGGGCTGGAGTTCAATCGGGGAACTTATGTCCAGAACTCGTCGGCGGCGTAGACATCCTCGGGGCGCCACCAGGCCTCGGCGATCTGGCCGTCGCGTAGCTGGAAGATCCATGCGTCCTGACCCTGGTAGTGGTGATCGCCGCGACGGGCAGTGGCGTGCGTCAATGCGACGGCATGCTCCTCGCTGGTCAGCACATCAAGCAGCCGCTGATCGAAGGTCCCCTCCGATGCCTGCACCAATCGGCCGAACATCTCGAACACGGCGTCCCGGCCATGATGATCACCAGCTAATGGTCCCCGGCCGGGGATATGCCAGACGGTGTCCTCGGCAACCAGTGACTGCATGGTTGCCATGTCGCCGCGCGCGAATGCGTCGAACGCCCGGTGGATGGGCTCGGCGTTGGGGTACTCAGCCATATGCCATGGTCGGCCCATGGGTCGCACATAGGCAATATGTGGGATTGACTCTGATCAGTCCGGAATGAGAGGTCCGCCCCGCCAGTGCTCGACTCTGGTCAACTCCGCGACCTCGAGCCGCGATAGCTTGCGAGGCTGGTGAGCAGGCTTGCCCAGCGGAACAACGCAGGCAACGGCGTAGGTATCGGGGATACCTAGCAACTGCCGTATCCGCGGCTCTTCGGCCACCGCCATTGTCGTAATGGTTCCGCCGAACCCCTCGTTTCTCCCCGCGAGGAGGATGTTCCACACCAGCGGATAAACCGAAGCGCCTCCGACGATGCCAACGCGATCGAGTTCCTTGTCGAGTGCAGCCACCATCCGCAGATCAACGCACACGACAAGAACAACCGCCGCCTCCAATAGCGGAGTCGTGAAACTCTCAGGAACGTCGGTCGCCGCGATCTCATCGTCGGATACGCGGCTTGGATTGATGGTGTTCCAAGGATTCTCGCCGGCCTGCCGCTGGGCGACATACTTCTTTGCGCCAGGAATCGTCAGGTCTACCAGCGCCTGCCTGGTGACGCGATCACGAATGATCACGATCCGGGTACCTTGCCGATTACCGCCGCTAGGAGCGAAGCGCGCATTGTCGAGAATGGTGTAGAGAATCTCATCTGGCAGTGGGTCATTCGTGAACTGACGCACTGCTGAAGTTGTGCGCATGACCTCGTAAAGCTCCACGGTATGTCTCCTCGTCCGGAAAGGCGGCGATCCTCATGCTGGTTGGGGTCGATTGGGGCGGCACCAAGATCGAAGCCATTGCAATCGCCGACGACGGGCAACCTATTGCACGATTGCGCGAAGCGACACCGCGTTCTGACTATGACGGCTGCCTGGCCACCATCGCCACGCTCGTCAGCAGAGTCGAAGCCAAGGCAGGCGCAACGGGAACCGTTGGCGTGGGAATTCCTGGATCAGTGGACCCGCGTACCGGAATAGCCAAAGGCGCGAGTTCCACATGGCTCAACGGAAAGCCAGTCGAAGCGGACCTACGCCAAGCGCTGAGGCGAGAAGTTCGGATCGCCAATGACGCCGATTGCTTCGCCGTCTCTGAGGCTGTCGACGGCGCCGGCGCTGGTCACCACGTGGTCTTTGCTGTGATCTTGGGTTCGGGCGCCGGGGCCGGAATCGCCATGGCCGGTAGGGCACATCATGGTCCAAACAACAGCGCTGGCGAGTGGGGTCACAATCCGCTGCCGCGACCGGATGTCACCGAAATTCCTGGGCCGTCGTGTTACTGCGGTCGATATGGCTGCCTGGAGCGGTGGGTGTCGGGCTGGTCGTTTGCCCGCGACTATTACGAGCATGCCAGCATCGATCTAGGACCGTCCCAGCCGCTTGCCCCCGCCGAGATTGTGACTCGCATGAGAGACGGTGATCGACTTGCCAAGCTGGTCTGGATTCGGTACGTCGATCGGGTGGCTCGCGGACTGTCGCTGGTGGTCAATACCCTCGATCCCGACATCTTGGTATTCGGCGGTGGCATGGCCAATATCGACGAGCTCTATGACGATTTGCCTGTGAAGCTGGCCGAGGAAACATTTTCACCCTGCTTTTACACGCCGATGACTAGGGCGTTACATGGTGACTCCAGCGGCGTACGAGGCGCCGCCTGGCTGTGGAGATGATGATCATGCAAGCACGGAACGAACAAGAGCGCTTCGACTTCGCCAAGGACTTGATCATCGAGGCAGGTGATCTTGCGCTGCAGTACTTCGGGAACCTAACTAGCCTGTCGATCATGAGCAAAGGTGCCCGGGACATGGTTTCCGAAGCCGATCTTGCCGTCGAGGATTTGATCAAGGAACGGCTGCTTTCCAACTACCCCAACGATGCCTACCTCGGGGAAGAAACAGGGCACGTAAGTGGCGGCGACGACTCCGGAATCTGGGTTGTTGACCCGATTGATGGGACGCAACCATTCCTCAGCGGTCTCCGCACCTGGTGCATCTCGATCGC
>DATDKX010000328.1:0-3826 GCA_036519615.1 Propionibacteriaceae bacterium | reverse complement strand
GCGAGGGAGTGATCTTCTGCCTAGAGAATCTCAACACTGCAGTTGATCATCCCGGTACGCCGTTCGCAAAGGCGGCAGACACGCTTGCGCTGGTCGCTGCCGTCGACAAGCCTCATTTGCGGCTGGTGCTGGACATCTACCATGCCCAGATCGGCGAGGGGAATCTGGTTGAGCTGATCGAGAAATGCGCGCCGTACATTGGCGAAGTTCAGGTTGCGGATGTGACTGGTCGTTGTGAGCCTGGAACAGGAGAGATCAACTATCCGCGCATCGCCCAGGCACTACGCGAGATCGGCTACCACGGCACGGTCGGACTCGAGGCCTGGGCTTCCGGCGACCGTGAATTCGCGCTCGAACGCTTCCGGAGTGCCTTCAGAACCTGACTGGCGCTGATCGGCCGTTCAGCGCACATGAGCGAAGACCCTAGATCTTTGGCGCTGGTCGGCATACCCGCGACGCCGTCATGATTGATCCGCTGCTCGGGCGCGGGCGAGCTCCGCTGTGAAGGCTGTAGCCAACAGCGCGGAGTCCGAGGAGACACCTATGAACGTCCAGCCCTGTGTGCGCTTCTCGGCCGCCGCTGCCCCATTCGGGACGAGCAGCCCACAGCTCTTACCGAACCGCTGCGCCGCTTCGTGCACTCGGTCAAGAGCTTCCAGATAGCTGGGCGCCTGTACGTCGCCGGGTACGCCGAGGTCGTGGCTGAGGTCACGCGGACCGACGAACAGAACATCGACGCCGGCCAGTGCTGCAATCTCCTCCACCTGCTCGACCGCCCGGACCGACTCGATCTGGACGACCGTGAGAACTTCATTATTGGCGCCGTCAAGGGCAGCCGGATCAAGGCCGAAGCGGCATGCTCGGTTGTAAGTGGCCACACCGCGATCGCCCTCCGGGGGATAGCGCAAGTGTCGGAGAGCCGTCGCGACCTCGGCCGCTGTATCGAGCCGGGGCAGCATGACGCCGGCCGCACCGAGGTCAAGAACTCGGCCGAGCCGAATCCTCTCTGCAGACTCGACTCGGACCACGGTTGGCACCCCGTACGCGCCGGCCGCAAGCACAACCGCACCGACCTGGTCCTCTCCGCCGGCACCGTGCTCGAGATCGAGCAATACCCAGTCGAGGCCAACTGCGGCACACACTTCTGCTGTAACCGCCGAAGCCGCTCCGAGGAAGGTGCCCACAGTGGACTTACCGGCAGCGAGGCTGCTGCGCAATCTGCCGCGATTCAAAGGAGACGTGGTCATTCCAGCGATCCCGGTCGCCGCGGCCATGCGAACCACCGCTGGGAGACAGAGCTAATGATCTCGGCAGTGTCGCCCGCCGGCTGGTGCGCGGGTTCCGCCACCCGGAGCAAGATCTTCTTGCGGGTGTGCGCTGGAGTACGACGCCACCGTGCGGCTCCCACCTCAGCTGCCGTCAGAGCACACGTACCATCCTCGCTGCCCGCTACCGGTACGGAGTTGTCGTCAGGCGATGTCACATGCTCGGTCCACCCGGCTCCGAAGGCCGGGCGCCAATCCCCTCCAATCAGCATGGCTGTCAAATCCATAGAAGGGTTCCTCCAAGAATGATCGGGGTCGGGCAAACCAGCCCAACGGCTCGACAGGCGTGGCGCAAGAACCGAAATGTGGCGCCCGGCCGACCTAGGTAATGGGGTCTTGATCGATGGATGGAATCCTAAGAGACAATCACCGATGGAGCGCCAAACCGCCAAAAGCTGCCGGGCCTGCTACACCGAAGCATGCGCTTTTCGCACAGCACGTGCTTCCGGATGCCAACAACGCTTCGGCGATCTCGCGGTGCAAGTGATTGGCAGCCACGATGCTGACGGCGTCGATATTGTCGGCGTGCGCGATCGCCTGCCAGCTGCCTTCGCTAAGTTCGAAGGCGTAGCGATCTCTGGTGTGGTTAGTGAAGTCGGTGTTGACGTCGGCAATCGCCACCAAACGGACCGGTGGCGCATCGCCACTGAAGACCGTCTGGGCCGTGCGGTACGCGTGCACATGGGAGCGTCCAGCCATGCCAGCGCCAATGACGGCAACCCCAATGGAATTAGTCATGATGAACGCTTTGACGCTGCCTTTACTGCGGCGTTCGCCATTTCAAGACGGAGAACGAGTGTCAAAGGAATCTCGAGGTGCCTCGTTAGGTGTCTCGAGATAGCTAGACGCGTCCGTCGAGCAGCTCAAGAAGGGGACAGACCGGCCCGTCGGGCGGCATCAAGGAGTACCCCGGCGGCCACCTCTAGGCCCTCGATGCGGCCGAGCGAGACGTCCTCGTGTTCGATGTTGACGAGCATGTCGGGGTCGACCACGTGCAACGCGGAGAGCCAGGTCGACCAGTAGACGGCGTCGTGCCCGCGACCGAGGGCGACGAAATCCCAGGCGGCGTCCTTCGGCCACTCGTTAGCCCACTCCTCGCCGCCGAGGTTCGTACGCGGCTCGTCCGGGCCCAGCCGACGGAACCGGTTGTCGAGTACGCCGTAAACAGCGGCGGCGGGATTGATGCGTACGTCCTTTGCGGCGGCATGGAACACGAGCGGACCAAGATCTTGGACCACGGCCACCGGGTCCATCCATTGCCAGAACAGGTGCGAGGCGTCAAGTTCGACGCCGATATTGGTCGCGCCAGTGCGCTCAACGAGCTCGCGGATACCGGCCGGGTTAAACACCAGGTTCTGCGGGTGCAGCTCGAGTGCCACCTTGACGTCAAGGTCTGCCGCCTCGCGGTCGACCTCCCGCCAGAATTCCTCGGCGACAGTCCACTGATAGTCGAGTACGTCGAGGGCGCCGGAGTTCCACGCGTTCACGATCCAGTTCGGCCGCCGGCCACCCGGCTCTCCGGCCGGCAGGCCCGACATCGTCACGACGCGATGCTGACCCAGACGATTCGCGAGCCGGATGCTGCGTCGCACATCCTCAGCGTGCTTCGAACCGATCACTGGATCGGGATGCAGCGGATTGCCGTTGCAATTCAGGCCCGCTATCTCCACGCCTGTGCCCTCAAACAATCCGAGAAAGTCATCTCGCGCGGCGTCGGAGGAGAGGATGTCGTCGAAGGCGGGGATGTGTACGGGTGGCAGGAAGCCGCCCGAGTTGAGCTCGATGCCGGTGAGGCCGAGCTTGGCGATCACCTCGATCGCTTCCGGCAATGACCGGTCGTGCAGGATCGCGTTGTAAACCCCGAACTTCATCGCGCGACCACCGCTCGCTGTGCTGCTACCTTCACCGCGGCGCCGCCGTTGGCGGCGGACTCGGCGACCGCAGCAAGAATCTCCATGTTGTGTACGCCCTCGTCGAGCGAGGCATTGCGAGGCAGGGAGTCCGCCTCATCAATGCCCGCAACCTCCTCGAGGAAGGCGCGTGCCTGGAAGACGAAGCCATCGTTTTGGCCAACGCCTACACCCGGTGCGTCCATCGGCAGGCCGCCCGCGAAATAAGGGTGGTCTGGACCGATGATCACGCGACGGTAACCGCGCGTACCGGCCGGACCATCGTTCAGCATGAGCTGGAATTCACCGGAACGTTCCTGCTCCCACTTCGCGGCACCGTTGTCGCCGAAGATCTCGAGTGCCAGGCCGTTCGGGTGGCCGGCGGCGACGCGAGAAACTTGCACCACCCCGACGCTGTCCTCCAATTGGGCGCTGAAGCTGGCGTAGTCATCGTTCTCAACCGCCTCATAGGTGTCGCTGACCGCAGCTTGGCCATGACCGACGACGGCGCCAAGTGGGACCGGACGCTCCGTGATCGCTGTTGTGAATCGTCCGCCGCTTACCTCCTGTACGTCTCCGCCGAGGAACTCGACGAGGTACGCGAGGTGACTA
>DATDKX010000327.1:0-2723 GCA_036519615.1 Propionibacteriaceae bacterium | reverse complement strand
CCGGCTCCACAGCCACCCCGCCACCTGGCCCGAGTGTGACGACCGCAAGGCCCAAGCCGTACTGTTCGACCCAACGACCCGCCAGCTCGACGGGATTGCCGCCGACTTCGTTCCCGCCGCTACCGGCGGCCTTGCCGAGGAAGTCGATGTCCTCGTCGCTGGCCTTGACGATTCCCCGACTTCGACCGACGGCGTGGAGCCAGGGCCGCACCTTGCTCCAGTACGCATCGGGATCGGTGATCACGGTCGGCCGTACGTTGATGTCGTAAGAAACCCCGGCCTTAATGTCACGCATCCAGTCGAGCAGCACCTCCGCGCCTGGGCTCACGATGCAGGACAAGGACGCTATGTGCAGCCAGTCGTCGCTGTTCAGTTCCGGAAGATCGTCAACCTGCCAGCCGAAGTTCGCCGTGTCGTTGAAGTGGAAGGTATAACTCGCCACACCGTGTTCATCGAGACTCACGACCGCAATCGAGGTGGCCTGTGAGGATTCGGTGGCAAGGTCGAGCTTGACGTTTGCTTCGAGGATGTGCTGGCGCAGCTGGCGGCCGAAGGCGTCTCTGGAGATCCGACCCAGGAAATGGGTGTCGCAGCCAAGCTTGCCGAGGGCGACCGCAGAATTCATCGGCCCGCCGGCGGACAATGCCAGCCATGACGAGCTAAAGGAATCACTGGGGGCCGTATCCGACTGGACCAGATCAATCAGCGTCTCCCCGCACACCACGAAGCGACTCATCCCCACAATCTAGTGGTTGTCGCATTCCGGTGGTGAGCCGCTAGTCGGCGAGTAACGCCCAACTCAGCCTGCAACTCGGCCTGCACGTCACCTCCCATCTGATGCCAGAGTGAGCGGGAAGCGACGGGGGAAATGTCCATTCGCTGATGTCGGCACGCAGTCCCCCAATCGAGTTCAACAATGCGCCGGCGCCGACCCAGGCGGCTATACCCAGCAGACACCAAGGCCCTACAGCGAAGGTCGGCGGCACTCGCGCCACCGATAGCGATTGGTCCGGCGTTCTCGGATGATCGGCTGCGGCAAGGAGCATGGTGAGGAGCGGTTGAGCATGATAGGAAATCGAGCATGCCCCTGATCTTGTATGCCGAGTTCACCGCCAAACCGGGCTCGGAGTCTCAGGTTGAGACCCTCATCTCCGGCCTAGCCGAGAAAGTGCGACGCGAGCCCGGTAACGCTGAGTTCACCGTCTACCGGGAACGCGACGACCCACGGAAGTTCTTCGTTTTCGAGCAATATCTGGATGAGGCCAGTTTCGAAGACCACATCAGCGCTGAGTACGGTGCCGTATTCAACCAGCAGCTCAGCAGCCTCATTGAAGAAGGCGAGTCACAGCTCACCTGGCTTACGCGGTTCGACCCACCCTGATGTCAGAGAACTCACCAATCGATGAGACGTCACTGTTCCCCACATGATGCAGTCCGTAGGTGACACAGCTACTGGGTGTCAGGATGCAGTGACGGGACTCATGTTCACGTGGGTTCCTGGCGGCGTGCATGTGTACGAAGCTCGCACCAGACGTGGTCGCAGCTCGCGCTCGACGAACACATTCGCGTATGCCAGCAGCTTGCGGTGAGCTGGTTTCACTACCCATCGCGGCGCATTCGCATCCGCAGCTGCTGACCTGCCGCGAGGCCCAGACAGGCACCGTGACTCGCAGGCGGGACCCGCGCCCGGCCCTTTTAATGCCGGCGCTGTCCAAAGGAGCGGCGCCGATCCCAGAGGGTGCTTGATGGGTTGTTGGTCACGGCCTCAGCGGCTTTTTGGATGATGCAGGGGGTTGGTAGCAGCGCCACGCAATGGTGACCTCCCAGGTGGGGTCGCCGGATTCCAGGCCGGCCTCGATGCGGGCCGCGGCCCGGTGTGGGTTAAGGCGGAGTGTTGAGCGGCCGTCCCGAGACGCCGGCCTTCGTACGCTCGGTTGCGAGTTTGATGACCTCGGGCTGTGGCACGATTTCGATCTACACGTCAGATACGCGAGGTGCCCTCGTTGACGGGCGATCCAGGCGCGCGGACGGGTTCTGCTCTGGATTGAGACGCTCTGTCAATGCATCTCGGACGCCTTGCGCATCATGCGGGACTTCCGCGATAACACGGTGTGTCGGATGTCGGATCGTCCGCATGTGGTGGCCCGGTCCCTGGGACAGAGCAGTGAGATCCGGTTGGCTCCTACTCGACCTGGCCATGACAACGATGCATCGTCCGCGATCGGTAGATTGCCAGGTGTTGATCCACTCGCGTAGTGTGGGCCCGAGGTGCTCTAGCACATCGCGGCTCATTGGCGGAGGCGTGGGGGTGGAAGGAAACGGCGAGGCACTCTCAGCGTAGATCTCGCCGTGTACGGCCGCGCATATGTGTTGAGTGAGCGGAGTCGCCCCAAGGCGGGTTACGGAACTTGTCCCACTGGCCGAGGAAGTTGTCCCGGTTGTGGTAACCGATCTTGGTGATGATGGGATGCATGACCGAGACCTGCGTGATATGCGGCGCGTAGATGATCAACTCGCCGCCGTCGGCGACAAGCGGCTCCAGCTTGTAAAACCCTTAGCCGCCGTCCAGATGTCTTCGTACTTGGTGGGCATCATTGACAGCACGGGTCGGTACGGGCGGTCAAGGTAGATGACTCGGTCTCGGCCGAGATTCCCGCACAGAACTCCCACGCGTCCTCAGGGGTGCCGAATGCGGCCGCATGAAGCGTGTCAGTTCCGGAGGC
>DATDKX010000326.1:0-11789 GCA_036519615.1 Propionibacteriaceae bacterium | reverse complement strand
TGGTGACCTTCGCCCGCGCGATCATGCCCTACTGGACCTCTCAGGATGACGCGACGATTGCTGCCAACATCGCGGCCCACCCGAAGACCATGGAAGTGATGGGCTGGATCGGGCTGCCAGTCCTTCCCTTCATGCTCATCACCGTGCTGGGCTTGGGATACGTCGCGCGCCGCGGCGCGCCTGTGCTGGCAGCTTTGGGCACCATACCGGCATTCCTCGCATACGCGATGTGGGATTCGGCGGGTCCCTCGGACTACCTCGCTTGGGTGATGAGCACCCATGGTTACTCGGTGGACCAGATGGTGACTTTATCCAACCAGCTCGGAAGCACCGCAATGGCCACGTTCGTCGGACTGTTCTGGGTCGTTGTCCACATCCTCGGCATGGTCATCGCCGCCATCGCGCTGCGCCGGGCTCGGGTGCTGCCGTTGTGGGCCGCGACCCTACTCGGACTGTCGCAGCCGGTGCACCTGGTCGCGGCGATTATCGTGCCCAGCCGTTGGCTGGACGTCTTCGGCGGCTGGGGAATGACCACCCTGATCTGCGGCTACGTCGCGCTTCAAGTGCTGCATACCCGCAATGAGGACTGGGACCTACCGCGGCTTCCCGCCTGACCCATCGCTCCCATGAAGAACGGGTGGGACGCATTCTGCGGCCCACCCGTCCAGGTCAGTTACTTGTAGGAGACGCTGGCGCCAGCAGCCTCCAAAGCCTCTCGGGCCTTGTCTGCGGTCTCCTTGTTGACCTTCTCCAGCACGGCCTTGGGGGCAGCCTCAACCAGGTCCTTGGCCTCCTTGAGACCGAGGCTGGTGAGCGAGCGCACCTCCTTGATCACCTGGATCTTCTTATCGCCGGCAGCCTCGAGGATGACGTCGACCTCGTCGCTGGCCTCTTCCTCTGCCGGGGCCGCCTCGCCGCCGCCGGCGGCTGGAGCTGCGGCGGCAACCGCTACCGGAGCGGCTGCGGTCACCCCGAATGTGGTCTCGAATTCCTTGATGAACTCACTGAGCTCGATCAAGGTCAACTCCTTGAAAGCGTCAAGGAGCTCGGTATTGCTGAGCTTCGCCATGATTGGGCGTCCTTCCTAGTTGTCTTCCGCAGCAGGTGCTGCCAGTGGTTCTGCCACGGGCGCCTCGCCCGCTTCCTGTGCAGCTGACGCTGCGGGTGGTGCCGCCGTAGCGGCAAGTTCGTCGTTGCTGGGTTCTCGGGTCACCTCGGCCGCAAGCTCTTCGTTGGTTGGCTCCCCAGTGGCCTCGGCCGTGAGCTGCTCGTTGGTCGGTTCCCGGGTTGTCTCCCGCGCGGCGGCCAAGAGCGATGGGTTCTCTACTGCAGCCTGCTCCAGAGCGGCGAACAGCCGAGCTGCTTCAGAGAGCGGTGCTGACACCAGCGAAATGGCCTGTTGTAGCACCCCTTTCAAGGCTCCTGCGACCTTCGCGAGCAACACCTCACGGGATTCAAGATCGGCCAGCTTCCTGACCTCATCGGACGTCAGGAACTTCCCGTCAAGCACGCCGCCCTTGATCACGAGTTGCGGATTTGCCCGCGCGAAGTCACGCAGACCCTTGGCCACGACAACTGGGTCACCGTCGATGAAGGCAATCGCCGTCGGTCCGACGAGATGCTCCTCGAGCACATCGACGCCGGCCTCGCGTGCGGCGATTGTTGTCAGCGTGTTTTTCGAAACGGAGTAGCTGGCCTCATCACCCAGCGATCGACGCAGCTCTCGGAGAGCCTTTACCGAGAGTCCGCGGTATTCGGTCAACACCACGCCAGCTGAGCTGGAGAACCTGTTGGTCAGCTCAGCAACGGCCGCTATCTTGTCCGACCTCGCCATTTTCACCTCCACTTCGTCAAGCGCCCGATCTGAAGCGCTACCGAAAATGGGCTGGCTGGCCGTTGAGATGAGAAAGCCCTCTGCGCGGGCGGCAAAGGGCATATCGGGAGGACAAGGCTGTCTCCACCACACTCTTAACTCACCTGCGCGGGCCGCCCGTGCTCTCGTACGGACACTTCGGATCGAGCATGGGTGCTCGACTAACCAGCGGTCTTCGGCAGCCAACACTGTACCGACCGGCCAAAGTGACAGCCAAATCCAGAGCTCTGGGCCGTCAGAACCAGCCGGCCAACGCGGGCCGTAATAGAACCGACAAATTTTCCACGGCAGTAGTGATAAATATCTCGATTTGATAACGTACCGATGCCGGCCGCGCACGCCGACCAGGCTGACTGTCGGGGTTGCGCAAGGGGCCGCAAGTGGTCACAGACGGCAAGGAATCGGGGCTGATTCTGTGTCGTTTGTGCCCACTTGCTGTGAGGATGGGCCGATGCATCCTGCCGTACGCGAGGCGCGGGAATCCGACCTCGAGCGCATCCGCGAGCTGATCGTCGACTTGGCGACTTACGAACGGGCGGCACACGAAGTGAAGACCACCACCGAACAGCTTCGAGCCGCGCTCTTTGGAGCCCAGCCCGCCGCGTACGCGCTGGTGGCCGAAAGTGATCACGAGGTGGTCGGCTTCGCCCTGTACTTTCGAAACTTCTCAACGTGGGAAGGGGTCCATGGGCTCTACCTCGAGGACCTCTATGTCATGCCGAAGCATCGGGGCTCAGGACTTGGCAAGGCATTGTTGATCTCTTTAGCAGGCTTGGCCGTTGAGCGTGGATATGCGCGACTGGAGTGGGCGGTCCTCGATTGGAACCAGCCCGCGATTGATTTTTACCGCAGCCTCGGAGCGGTTGCGATGGACGATTGGACCGTCTACCGGCTAAACGGCGAGTCACTCGCCGCAGCAGCAGCTAGTCAGCGAAGCGGCTGAGTGACACGGCCCCGCCAATAGCAAGTAAGAAGCCGACTACGGCAAGGGGCAGGCGGCCAGGTTCGATGGCATCGCCAAAGAGCGCGATACCGATCAAGGACGGTACGACGACCTCGATCACGAACGTGATTGCCGTAACCAATGTCACCGCGTCTCTTTGAAGCGCGATAGTGAAGAATCCAATGCCAATGGCGCCGTGCACGATGATCGCCCAGAGCAGTGGAGCGAGCAGCAGCGACCAAGAAAGCTGGTCTTCGGCAATCGCGCGAGCGGCCACGGCAACGCCAGTGAACCCGAGGCCCGCTGCACAGCACATGACGATGGCGGACGGCCGGCCCTGCATCCGGAATCCGATGAATCCGAGCACTGCCGGGACAACAGCGCTAGCCAGGATGATCCGGTCATCGGTAAGTGAGATCTTCGCTGCCGCAGTGGGCACGGCTGTCACGCTGAGCAGGATCAGACCGAGACCCAATACCGCGAGTGAGGTCCAGTCCTTCCACGACAGACGTGCACCGCGCAGGGTTGCGATCAAGGCGGTGATTCCGACGCTGCCGGCGATGATCGACTGCACCAGGAACAGCGGAAGCTCTCGGACGGCCACCAGGTTGCCCAGGAACGCCAGGCTGTCCGCGATGAGCCCCAGCAGGTACGGCAACTGCTTGATGATCAGTGCCAATCCGGTCAGCCCAACCACTGCAGCCGAACGCTTTGCAGCCACCGATTGGAGAACCGAGGACACCCCGTAACCCAAGCAGGCGACGATTGCTCCCAACCAGCTCAGCACCAGCATCCCGACCACCTCCCAACAGACCGAGTTCTGTCTTGGATCACAGGACGCGGCGGTGCGAGCGTGGGATTCTGTCTGAAGCTACTCGGCGTCCGGACGTGTCTTGTTGGTGTCGACCGGAATGCCAGGCCCCATGGTCGTCGAAAGCGTGATCTTGCGGAGGTAGCGGCCCTTGGCGGCGCTCGGCTTCAGCCGAACGATCTCGTCCAGCGCAGCGAAGTAATTCTGCGACAGCTGCTTGGCGCTGAACGACGACTTGCCGATGATGAAGTGCAAGTTGGCGTGCCGGTCCACCCGGAACTCGATCTTGCCGCCCTTGATGTCGGAGACGGCCTTCGCGACGTCGACGGTGACGGTTCCGGTCTTTGGGTTCGGCATCAGTCCACGGGGGCCGAGGATGCGTCCCAGACGACCGACCTT
Organism: Propionibacteriaceae bacterium; assembly: GCA_036519615.1. GTDB lineage: Bacteria > Actinomycetota > Actinomycetes > Propionibacteriales > Propionibacteriaceae > Microlunatus. Next base: position 7,763 of record DATDKX010000326.1, on the reverse strand, counting down.
GCCCATCATGTCGGGAGTGGCGACGACCGCGTCGAAGTCCAGATAGCCCTTCGACACCTTGTCGATCAGCTCATCGGACCCGACCTCGTCGGCGCCGGCGGCCTCAGCGGCCTCGGCCCGCTCGCCGGTGGCAAAGACCAGCACTCGCGCCGTCTTGCCGGTCCCGTTGGGCAAATTCACCGTGCCGCGGACCATTTGATCCGCTTTGCGGGGGTCGACACCGAGGCGCACCGCAACGTCGACTGTCTCGTCGAAATGTGCTCTGGTGTTGGCCTTGGCAAACTCCATGGCCTCGGTTGGTGCGTACAGCTTGGCGTGGTCGACTTTCTCAGTCACCGCTCGATATGACTTGCTGCGCTTCATGCTGGTCCTTTCTGTGCCCATTTTTGGGTCCAATTTCTTGGCGCCAGTTGTGGTCAGAGCCGCGCCGGCTCTCCCACGGTTCTTCCTTCTGAGCCGACTTGTCAGAACCCAGTTGAGCTATACGTCAACCATGTTCCGACAAGTCGGCGAGTTAGTCGGCGACAGTGACGCCCATGCTGCGGGCGGTGCCTTCGACGATCTTCATTGCCGAGTCGAGGTCGTTGGCATTGAGGTCGGGCAGCTTCGTAGTGGCGATGTCCCGTACCTGATCGCGGCTGATCTTGCCAACCTTGTCGCGATGCGGCACGCTCGAGCCCTTTGGGACACCAGCGGCCTTCTTGATCAGCTCAGCGGCCGGCGGCGTCTTGGTGATGAAGCTGAACGTACGGTCCTCGTAGATCGTGATCTCGACCGGAATGATCGTGCCCCGCATCGACTCTGTTGCAGCGTTGTAGGCCTTGCAGAACTCCATGATGTTGACGCCATGCGGACCCAGCGCGGTACCGACGGGCGGCGCTGGTGTGGCAGCGCCCGCGTTCAAGGCGATCTTGACGAGCGCGGCGACTTTCTTCTTCTTGGGAGGCATTTCTGTTTCTTGATCCTTGTCGTGGTGGTGTGACGGTCATGCTGACAGTTGCCAGCGGTGTGCTGTCGTGAGGCTCAGACTTTCTGAATCTGCGGGAAAGTCAGGTCGACCGGTGTCTCGCGACCCAGAATCTCCACTAAGGCCTTCAGGCGCTGGTTGTTCACATTGATCTCCGTGATCGTTGCGTGGACCCCCGCGAACGGTCCGTCGACAACCATGACCGAATCACCAACTGCGAAGTCTGCGACCTCAATCTTCTTCTTGCGGCGAGTGGGACCCTCGCTGGACGCTGTCGCAGCCGCGACCACTGCCGGCGCCAACATTTTCTCCACTTCATCAAGGCTGAGTGGCACCGGAGAGTTGGAGTGCCCGACGAAGCCGGTGACCGATGGCGTATGCCGTACGGTCGACCAGGATTCGTCAGTCAAATCCATGCGGACCAGGACGTAGCCGGGAAGCACCGTACGCCTGACCTGCTTTCGCTGACCGTTGCGGATCTCGGTGACCTCTTCGGTGGGGACGACGATCTCATAGATGTAGTCCTCCATATTGAGCGAGGACACCCGGTTCTCCAGGTTCTGCAGCACCCGGTTCTCCATGCCGGAGTAGGTGTGCACCACATACCAGTCGCCCGGCTTAGCCCGCAGCTCCGCGCGGAACGCCTCAAGGGCATCGTCGGCAGCGTCTGACTCTTCCTCCGTCTCAGGCTCAGCGGCCTCCGGCTCCTCCTCCTCCTCAATTGTGGGGAGGCTGCCGAAGTCAATATCGAAGTCGTCCTCCGGCGCTCGCTCGGCAGTGGCACTGCCGAAGTCGAGGTTGATGTCGACATCGTCTTCACGGTTAGCGGGATAACTTCCGAGGTCAATATCGAAGTCGTCCTGTGATGACTCTGTGGAGGTGGCGAATGCAGGGCTTTCCAGCTCCTCCGCATCCTGCTGCGGTCTGTCGGCTGAAAAGTTCTCGGGCACGTGAATATCTCCGTTGCTTGGTTCGTTGGCGGTCATCAGCTGAAGATTTTGAAGATCACCCAGCCGAAGCCGAGGTCGAGCAGGCTTACGTAGGCGATGACAAACAGCACAAAGACCAGCACTACGACGAAGTAGTTGATCAGCTGTGGACCAGTGGGATAGACGACCTTCCGTAGTTCGCCGATGGATTGCCTGACGAACTTGATCGGCGACGTACGCTCCCGCTTCACCGGCTGGTCCCGCTTGTTAGTGGGAGCCCCTTTCGGAGCACGAGTGGGACGACGTGTTTCCGCAGTCTTGGCGCTGGCGCTGGAAGTAGCGGCAGCGACTCCGGCTGGTTCCAAGACCTTTCCGGACTCAGAGTCGTTGCTGGTGTTCTCTTTCGCCTCGCTGCCGTTCACTCCAGTCGGCGAGGACTTCAGCTCGGCGCTGGTCTGGTTAGCGCCTGACAACTCAGCAGAGCTCGCCTCGGGCTCCACCTCTTCCTTGTCTGCCACGCTTTGACCTTCCGTGCTGTGATCTGCTTTTACCTCGCCCCTGCAGGGCAAGAGGGACTTGAACCCCCAACCTTCGGTTTTGGAGACCGATGCTCTGCCAATTGAGCTATTGCCCTCCGGAGCCCTCGCCAGTTTGCTCTCGTACACCTTGGATCCGTTAGATGGGCGCACGAAAACAATGGTGAGAGGCCACCAAACAAGAGAGTCTACTGAGGATTACGACGAGAGTCGAACGGCCGCGAGCGACGTCGGAAGCCTCATGCGAAGACGCCGATTAGTTCGCAATCGATGATGTATCGCGACCCATGCGAGCCAAAAAATTGCTTGGCCGCGACGCCTGGCGGTGAGAGGGTGCAGGTCATGACTGCCGCCGTCTCTCCGTTCTCGCTGGCTCCCGCTATCAGGCGATGCCAGCAGACCGGTCGGCGACGCGGTCATGTGCATATCCGACGATCATGATCAGCGACTTCATCGCTGGCAGTGTGGCCGGCTTGGCGGTCGCGATGCCCATCGGAGCTGTGGGGACCTACCTCGTCGGTCTGGGCGCTCGGGAGCGCATTTCTGTCGCCGGAGCGGCCGCGCTTGGGGTGGCCTCGGTGGATGGCGGGTACGCGGTCATCGCCGTTCTCGGCGGTGCCGGATTGCAGCTTGTGCTGAGCGAGGTGTCTGGCTGGTTGGAATGGATTGCGGCCAGCGTCCTGGTCGTTGTCTCAATTCGTACCGTTTTGGTGGCGGTTCGGCGCTATCGGAATAGCCGCGACACTGTCGGCCGGCAGAGAGACCTCACTCCGGCGCGGGCCTACGTGAGCTTGGTCGCCCTTACGGCCCTGAATCCTGCCACCCTGATTACGTTCGCTGCAGTCGCAGTCGGCCGATCCTCAAGCGAGGGCGGTTCGACGCTGCCGGTCGTGGTTGTGTTCGCAATCGGTGCCTTTGCAGCATCTGCCATCTGGCAACTGCTGCTAACGGGAGGAGGAAACCTGCTGGGTCGGCTTTTCACCGGGCGTCGCGGTCAGCTTGGAGTCTCAGCCTGCTCGGCTGTCATCATGCTGGGCCTCGCGGTCGGTGTCCTGCTGAGATGAGTCACCTTGATTGAGCAGCTTCTCCGTGGCGGCGAGCAGGACACAGGTGGCCAGGCCCTCCATGGCGGCGGCGACCTCGTCTGGAGAGGGAAAGCTGGGCGCAATCCTGATGTTCCGGTCGCGTGGGTCTTGCCCGTAAGGAAAGGCTGCTCCTGCTGCGGTCATCGCAATACCCGCGCCCTTGGCCAGCTCCACCACCCGAGTCGCCGTACCGTCGGCTACGTCAAGGCTGACGAAATAGCCACCGTCGGGATCGGTCCACGTCGTCCCCTGGTAGTCCCCCAACCGCTTGTTGAGGATTGAGATCACCTGCTGGAACTTGGGAGCAAGAATCTCCCGATGCCGATGCATCAGCGCAGTCACCCCATCTGCGCCCTTCAGATACAGCGCATGCCGCAGATGGTTGACCTTGTCAGGCCCGATGCTCCGCTTGCTGAGGTTCTTCAGGTACCAATCGACATTGGAGGCCGAGCTTGCGAAGAACGAGACGCCAGCACCCGCGAATGTGATCTTTGACGTCGAAGCGAAGAGGAACACGCGATTCGGATGTCCGGCTTCGGCGGCCATGGCGAGCACGTCCAGCGCCGGCGTCTCAACCTCTGTGAGGTGGTGCACCGCGTACGCGTTGTCCCAGAAGATCCGGAAGTCCCCAGCCGCCGGCATCTCCAGCAGTGCCCGAGTGACGTCCGCGGTATAGATGGCGCCTGTGGGATTGGAGTACACCGGCACGATCCACATGCCTTTGATCGATGGATCATCGGCGACCAGCTGCCGTACCTGGTCGAGGTCCGGACCATCTTGGCTGAGTGGAACCGGGACCATCTCAATGCCGTACTGCTCGCAAAGCGCAAAGTGGCGGTCATACCCAGGAACCGGGCAGATGAACTTGATCGGGGACTTTGACCATGGGTCAGCCGAATCCACCGTTCCCTTGAGCAGGGCATAGACAAGCGTGTCGTGCATGATCGACAAGCTGGAATTGTCCCCCGCAACTAGTTGATCAACGGGCACGTTCAACAGCGACGCGAAGATGGTGCGGATGGCGGGCAGGCCCTCCGTGCCGCCGTAATTGCGGCAATCGGTACCGGTGGAGTCCATGTAGTGGCCTTCGCCCGGCAAGGTGAGCAGCTCATTGGACAGGTCGAGCTGCGCCGGTGACGGCTTGCCGCGGGTCAGGTCAAGCTTCAGCCCTTTGGCCAGCAGCGTGTTGTACGCCTCGGTTTGCTCCGCATGTAGCGCTGCCAGCTCGTCGTGGCTGAGGTCAGACAAAAACATGATCAGTTCCGCTCCTGTGAGGATTGGGCCGTCCGCGAGTCTAGTGCCGGGTTCTCAGGTCGCGATCTCATTTTGACGCTCCTGGGCAGCAGGTGGAGCAGGCATAGAGTCGGGTCATGACAACGACGTCGAGGTTCCCATCTGCCAACATCGCCAGCTGGGTCAGCGCGCGAGCGACCAGCAACCCGGAGCTACCAGCGATCAAGCAGGGTGAGACCACACTGAGTTACGGCAGCCTCGACGCGGCCGTAGCGCGGTTCGCGACCATCCTCAGTGATCGCGGTGTCAAGGTGGGTGATCGGGTCGCGATGATCATGCCGAACGTCGTCTACTTCCCGATTGTCTACTACGCCATCCTGCGGATCGGGGCGATCGCTGTCCCGATGAATCCGCTGCTCAAGGCGGGGGAGATCTCCTATGTCTGGAACGACTGCGGCACCCAAGTCGCGGTGGTCTTCCCGCTCTTTGCCGAGGAAGCCGCAAAGGCGGCGAGTCTGACCGGCACCGAGGTGATCATCACTGTTCCCGGCGAGTTCGACGCTGACCTGGCACAGGCCAAGCCACTGGAGCAGATTGTCGAGCAAAGTGGCGATGCGACCGCGGTGATCTTGTACACCTCGGGGACCACCGGCCAGCCCAAGGGTGCCGAGCTAACCCACGCCAACCTCAGCCGGAACGTTCACACGACGGTCGAAACGCTGCTGCCGATGGCCCCCGGCGACGTGGTCTTCGGTGGCTTGCCGCTGTTCCATTCGTTCGGTCAGACGGTGGGCTTGAATGCCGCAATGGCCGGCGGGGCTTGCTTGACCTTGCTGCCCAAATTTGATGCGGAGCAGGCGTTGTCGATCATTTCCAACGATCGGGTAACCGTATTCCTCGGCGTGCCGACCATGTACATGGGCTTGCTCGCAGTGAAGAACAGGGAACGGTTCGAGACCTCGAGCCTCAAGACCGCGGCCTCAGGAGGAGCGTCGCTGCCGGTAGAGGTACTCCACGGTGTTGAGGAGGCATTCGGCATCACGCTGCTCGAAGGCTACGGATTGTCCGAGACATCACCAGTCGCTTCGTTCAATCACCCCGACCGGCCAACTAAGCCGGGGTCAATCGGAACGCCCATTCGCGGCGTTGAGTTCGGACTGCGTGACGAGAACGACCAAGAGGTTGCCAATGAGGAGATCGGCGAAATCATCATCCGTGGCGAGAACGTGATGAAGGGCTATTGGAACCAACCGGACGCAACGGCCGAAGCCATGCGCGGTGGGTGGTTTCACACCGGTGACTTGGCTCGCCGGGACGAGGCTGGCTACTACTTCATCGTCGACCGCAAGAAGGACATGATCAACCGCGGTGGTTACAACGTGTACCCCCGCGAGGTCGAAGAGATCTTGTATGCGCACCCTGCGGTCGCTGAGGCAGCAGTCTTTGGAGTGCCGGACGCGATGTACGGCGAGGAGGTCGCAGGCCTCGTCACTTTGAAGGAAGGCGCCTCGGCCACCGAGGATGAGCTGCGCGACTACGTCAAGGAGCGCATCGCGGCGTACAAGTATCCCCGGATGATTCGGTTCGGGCCAATCCCTAAGGGTCCGACGGGGAAGATCTTGAAGCGGGAGATCAAGTTCGAGCCGTAAGCGGGACCATCAGATCCGGTGTCGGGTCTGAAAGCGCTGCGATAGCGCTGTGCGAGCCTAGCCGGACTACGTCACCGGTCACCTCGATATTTCCGAGGGTGATCACTGGATCTACCGCCCGCCCGAGGTCTACTTCGGTTGGGCGGTCGTGGAAATTGATCACCATGATCATGTCGCCACGTTCTAGCACGAGCCAGCCAGCATCGTCATCCGATAGCGCCCGGCCCTGATCGAAACGCGGGTCGGTGAAGTCCGGATAGGTACGCCGGATGGCGATCAGCCGCTTGGTCAGGGCCAGCAAATCCGCGTTGCGAGGCTGCTCGAGCTCTGACCAGTCCAGTTTCGAGACCTCAAACGTCCGACGGTCCTGGGGATCGGGTACGTCGCTGGTCTCCCACTCCATCTGCGAGAACTCTTCGAGCCGGCCAGAGCGGACCATCTCGGCGAGCTCGGGCTCGGGGTGGGAGGTGAAGAACCGCCACGGCGTCGAGGCTCCCCATTCCTCCCCCATAAAGATCATCGGGGTGAATGGACTAAGCAGGGTCACCATTGCGGCAAGGGCCTGCTGGGCCGGGCTGATCTTGCTTGAAAGTCGTTCGCCCGTCGCACGATTGCCGATCTGATCATGATTGTCCCAGCAGACGACCAGCCGCCAGGTCGGGGTGCGCCAGGTGTCAATCGGATGTCCATGGGTGCGGCCGCGGAAGCTGGACCGGGTACCGGTATGGAAGAACCCACTTTCGAACACCTTCCCGAGGGCAGCGAGAGAGCCGAAGTCGGCGTAGTAGCCACTGGTGTCGCCGGTGAGGCTTACGTAGAGCGCATGGTGGAAGTCGTCGCTCCACTGGGCGGTCAAGCCGTAACCACCGCCTTCCCGGGCGGTGATCAGCCGCGGGTCGTTCAGGTCGGATTCAGCGATCAGCGGCATAGGCCGGCGTAAGAAGGTACTGCGCACGGAGACATCGATATTCAACTCCTCGAGTAGATGCGTGGCTCGGGTGTCGTGCAAGGCGTGCACAGCGTCAAGGCGCAGTCCGTCCACGTGATAGTCGGTGAGGAACATCAGGGCGTTATCGATGATGTAGCGGCGCACCTCGTCGGAGTCCTCGCCGTCGAGGTTCGGCTCATCCCCCCAGAGTGCGGGACCGGCGTCGCTTCTTAAGTAGGGCCCAAATTGTGACAGGTAATTGCCGCTCGGCCCGAGATGGTTGTAGACGACGTCCTGGATCACTGCCAAACCCGCCTGGTGACATGCGTCGACGAATTGCATGTAGGCAAGCGGGCCGCCGTAGTCCTCATGAACGGCGTACCAGAGCACCCCGTCGTAGCCCCAGTTGTGCGGGCCGTTGAAGGCGTTGACCGGC
>DATDKX010000325.1:0-3452 GCA_036519615.1 Propionibacteriaceae bacterium | reverse complement strand
ACCGGCCACCGCCATGCGGCTGGCGTCCAGGCCCTTGGATGCCCCGTCGCGGGTGATCCACTGGGCGGTGGCGTAGCCCTGCTCGATCGCGGTCGGGTAGCGGGCTTCCGGCGAGTTCGGGTACTCCACGAACGCGAGCGCGGCCCGGGCGCCGACGGTGAGCTCGCGCACGAGCCGGTCGTGGGTTCCGGCGTTGCCGAGAATCCAGCCTCCACCGTGCATGTACACGATGACCGGCAGCGTGCCCGTTGCGCCCTGCGGCCTGATGATGCGCACCCGCACGTCCCCGACTCGTGATCCATTCTTCGTCGACCGGGAGCTTGCTGACCGGGCCGGACTGCGCGTCTTCGAGGACCTTCCGGGCATCGGCTGGTGTCATGTCGTACAAGAACGGCGGTTTGGAGAACGCATCAGCAACTTGCTGTGCTGCTGGCTCAAGGACGATCGGGCTGGCAGCCGTCATGACGGTGCTCCTCACGCGAAGCCGGGACATGCCTCGGGCCATGAGCGCGCGGCGGTGCAGATAGGAGGTTGGTATGCAGCTGTCTAATCAGTAGCCCCAATTCGTCCTGAACACGGGGTTCCCGGGGGTTTCTACCAGGGGGCCCCAGCCGCAGGCCACGACGGTGTAGGGGCCTTGACCTCTGAATACAAACTTCTGGGCACACGCTAGAACTGTCGTTGACGTCATGCCATTGAAAAATTCAATGAATTATTGGCGCCACAGACTATGCCATGTACATCTTTCCTTTCCGCTGACTCGGCGACGATAGCTTGAGCCGATGCGCGGGCCCGCCGTCAGCACCGTGGGGCACTGGACTACGGTGCTGCGGTTGGCTCAGGCAAGCACTACCAGGAATCGGAAGACAGGTGCTGGGCTAGGACCAATGCCATCTGGTGAGGGCCTTCGACGGCTGGTGCCAGGTCGGGCTGGCGGCAGGATGCTGACGGCTTCAGAGGGGCGGCATGATCTGCTGCGGCCAGATGCGATGCTGGGCGCGCTTGAGCTGGTCGTTGGTCATGTTGTGCTTGACCGCTGTGGGTGTCAAGGTCCAGGCCGCAGCCGACGAGGTGCAAGCCCGGTGAGCACCTCGATCGCGCAGCGGATGGCGGCGATCTGGTCAGGGAAACGGTCGGGTGGGCGGTCACCTGGCGGCGGACCCGCAGGCTACGGACGAACGAGCCGGTCGAGCCGGTCGAGCCGGCGCGAGGACGGCCGTCTGGAGCTCCTCGTCGTCCTGGTCGTGGTCGCCGTCGTCCATCGCAGGCTTGGCCCGAGCTCGTCGGCCACGACCTCGACCACCTGCCGAGGGCTGCCATCCTCGGCGGTCCACCAGCACCTCTCAGGCTTCGAATGCGGTCTCGTAGTGGGAGACCCGCTCATCAAACCGGATGAGCACCTTGCGGGCTTCCCCAGTGACGACGGCGGTTTCGTAGTCGGGCCCGGCGAAGCTGCGGATGGCGTCTGCGTCATCGAAGAGCGTCAAGGACACAAACTCGGTCTCCGCACCGAGGGTCCGCCGCAGCAGCCGCGCTCCCCGAAATCCCGGAACCTGCCGCAGGGTAGCCATGACCTCGGAGCGATAGTGCTGCTCGTAGCGATCTGCATGGTCAGAACGCGCCCAGCCTCGCCACATCCGTGTGATCACAAGTCTCCTCCTCGGCACAGACCAAGCATCATCACGCTATCCAAGCGGCCAACAAGGTGCTGGATCCACACCAGAGCTCGACAACGAGCAACACAAGCCCGGCCTTCTGGAGCGGGTCGTCGCGGCAGCGCGCTCACCGACCTGAAGCCTGGTTGGGATCGTTCGGCCCAGGCTCAACGCAGAACTCGTTGCCTTCCGGATCACGCATGACCGTAATGTCGTCGTAACGCTGGACAACGGTGGCACCCAGATCGATCAGACGCTCGACTTCCTCGCCCATGCTGGTGAGTGCGCGAAGGTCGAGGTGGACCCGGTTGGGCGCGGTCTTCGGCCCGCGACCACCTCGAAACCAGATGTTCGGGCCGCCCCAGGCCGGCGCCTCGACATAGGCACGTTCGGTGGTGGAGTCCTCGTCCACGTCGGACAGGAGTGCGGCAGCCCAGAAGCGAGCGACGCGTAGGGCATCCTCGCAGTCGACGGTCAGGTTCTTGATGAACGATGGCATGGCTTGTCCCGAGCCATTAGCGCGGTCTACTCCGCCGGCCGAGGCGGCCCCTACCGGTTGGTCGACACCTGCCTCGGCGGTCGCGCCGGCCCAATAGTGGTGTGCTCATGGAAGGCGGATTTCGGGGTCGATGAACTCGTTGGTGGCGATGTCCTCAGGCTTCAGGCCCTGCTTCACCGGCTTCTTCTGCGCGGTGAAGATGGGCGTGACGATCTCAATCACTCGCCGCACCCGCTCCGTTTCGAAGTTCCCCAGTGTGTCGTCGCGGCCGTTGCCCACGATGTGGAGATCCTTCATTGCCTTGGCGGAGTACCCAGCGAGGCCCCTGGAGTACACCCATCCTGTCTTGTACTGGTCGACGAGGTCGACGATGACGTCGATCGCGGGCTTGGGGTTCTTGTATGAAGTCGAGCTGGGACTGCTGCAGGATCGGCACCAGCTTGGCCAGGCACGGCGACAGCTTGGCCTTGTCGCCCGTGCGGATTGAGGTGGCGGCGAAGTATACCGGGTAGCCGGTGTCATGAATGAGCTGGAACCGCAGCGGTCTTCCCCACTGCTTGATCTCGTGCTCGTAGAGCTACGGCTCGGAGGTGGTGAACCCCTGCAGCGCGGCCTTGCCGTCGGACTGCACGAACAGCGCTGGTGAGCCGTCGTAGCTGCCGTGCAACTGGCTACGGCGCAGGATGTTGGATCCGACGAGGTACTCCATGTAGGTCATAGAGGACCTGGGTGTTGGTCTGGCCGATGTCGCGGATGGCGTGGAACTGCGGATAGGTGCGGGGTCCCAGATGATCGCCAGCGGGCTGATGTCCATCTGTGCCATCACCGCGGTGGTTGGCTGTCTGGCCGCGAACTGCACGGCTTCGTCGGTGGCGACATAGCCCAGGTGGATCGACGGATCGCTGTACATCACCGCCGGCACCGGCTGGAAGCCGACCGCCGGGCCACCAGCGCGAACCTGGATGTCGACTCCGGTGTCGTGGCCCTGGGCGACCAGGGGGCCAGTGACCGAGATGGTCGCCAGGTCGGTTCTGGCCGACCATGACGTCACCATAGCAACGACGCAGTCAACAGCCATCTGCCATCTGTTGACGGAAGCCGCCGATGCCGTAGACGCGCCGGGCAGTGCCGCCGAGGACGGCCCAGAGCGCCGCTGGGTCCAAGCCGTCCAGGCAGTCGCGGATGCCGGCCCAGATCTGGGTGTAGGAGTCGGCGGCCAGCAGCGCGAACGGCCAGTCGCCGCCGTACATGAGCCGGTGCGGTCCGAAGACCTCGAGGGCGTGGTCCACGTAGGGCTG
>DATDKX010000324.1:0-6595 GCA_036519615.1 Propionibacteriaceae bacterium | reverse complement strand
GCTTGGCGGATTCCGCGCCCACAGGTGGCGCACCACGTCAGGCAGGCCCGACCCCCGGCCGAGCTCGTCGAGCGAGGCCGCGATGGCCCTCTGGCCGCCGGTGGTGCGTCACCGCTCACTTAGCGGCTGGCATACTCGGGAGGACCGCTGGATGCGAGCAAGTGAGGAAGGCAGCGGCTTCCACAGCGCGATCCGCGCGAAGCGAGCGTTAGCGAGTGGAGCAATTAAGCTTGAGCGCCGCCAGGTGCCATCTAGGGTTGGCCCCTGCAAGGTTTTCGCGTCTAACTGAAGGTTCCCACGTTCCAATGCCTGAGTTCATCTATACGATGCACAACGTCCGCAAGGCCCTTGGTGACAAGGTCGTGTTGGATAACGTCACGCTCTCGTTCTATCCCGGGGCCAAGATCGGCGTGGTCGGGCCTAACGGCACGGGCAAGTCGACATTACTGAAGGTGATGGCAGGTATCGAGAAGCCCAACAACGGTGACGCCACGCTCGCTAAGGATGCGACGGTAGGCATCCTGCTCCAGGAACCGCCACTCACCGAAGGCAAGTCGGTCCTCGAAAACGTCGAGGAAGGAGTCGCCCATATCAAGGTGCTGCAGGCACGGATGGAGGAGCTTGGCGTTGCCATGGGCGAGCCGGACGCCGACTTCGACACGCTGATGGCCGAGATGGGTGAGGTACAGACCGAACTCGACGCCCGTAACGCGTGGGACATCGATTCCCAGCTCGAGCAGGCAATGGATGCGCTGCGTTGTCCGCCGGCCGATGCCATGGTCGACGTTCTCTCAGGTGGGGAACGCCGTCGTGTCGCGCTCTGCAAGTTACTGCTGCAGCAGCCGGACCTGCTGCTGCTCGATGAGCCGACCAACCATCTTGACGCCGAGTCGGTGCAGTGGCTGGAAACCCATCTCAAGTCCTACCCCGGCGCCGTACTGGCCGTGACGCACGACCGGTACTTCCTGGACAACGTGGCGCAGTGGATTCTCGAGCTAGATCGCGGCCGGACGCACCCGTACGAGGGCAACTACTCCACCTACCTCGATACCAAGAAGGCTCGGCTTCAGATCGAGGGCCGCCGGGATGCCAAGCGCGCAAAGATCCTGGAGCGCGAATTGGAGTGGGCACGGTCCAACCCCAAGGCTCGGCAAGCGAAGAACAGGGCCCGGCTCGCCCGCTACGAGGAGTTGCGGACAGAGGCTGAGCGCAGCCGCAAGCTCGACTTCGAGGAGATCAATATCCCGCCCGGCCCACGGCTTGGCAGCAATGTGCTGGAAGCGAAGGAGTTGGTTAAAGGCTACGGAGACAGGCTGCTGTTCGACGGACTGAGCTTCTCGTTGCCAAGGGCGGGGATCGTCGGTGTCGTCGGTCCGAACGGTGTCGGCAAGTCCACGCTCTTCAGAATGATCGTTGGTGAGGAAGAGCCAGACTCCGGCGAGCTCATGGTCGGCGACACGGTGCGGATCTCCTATGTTGATCAGGCCCGTTCCGGGCTCGATCCGCGCAAGAACGTATGGGAGCTAGTATCCGACGGGCTTGATCACATCAAGGTAGGCAGCTTCGAGATGCCCTCACGTGCCTACGTTGCGTCTTTTGGCTTCAAGGGGCCGGATCAGCAAAAGCCAGCCGGCGTGCTCTCCGGTGGTGAACGGAACCGCCTCAATCTGGCGCTGACCTTGAAGATGGGCGGGAACCTGCTGCTCCTTGACGAACCCACTAATGATCTTGACGTCGAGACGCTGCAGTCGCTGGAAGATGCCCTTCTGGACTTTCCCGGCTGTGCCGTGGTGATCTCACACGACCGCTGGTTCCTCGACCGCATCGCGACCCACATCTTGGCCTGGGAAGGTGACAATGAGGATGAGGCCAAATGGTTCTGGTTTGAAGGCAACTTCGCCGATTACGAGGCCAACAAGATCGCTCGGCTCGGCCTGGAGGCGGCCCGTCCGCACCGTGTCACTCACCGCCGCCTCACCCGCTGAACGGCCGACTTGTCAGGGTTGCGATGGCGACCATCGACGCTGACAACTCAGTTGTCAGCGAGGAGCTCGGCGAGTGTGATCGCTTGGCGCCCGGCAAGCTGAGCGAGTTGAGTGCGGCACGAGAAACCATCCGCCAACACAGTGGCACCAGGGTGGGCGGCAACAGCAGGTAACAGATCATGCTCGGCCACCTTGACCGACACCTCGTAATGGCCCTTCTCGACGCCGAAGTTGCCGGCCAATCCGCAGCAGCCGCCGACAGTGGTCACTGTCGCACCGGTTGCCGCCAGCAAGGTCGCATCGGCCTGCCAGCCGATCACAGAGGCGTGGTGGCAGTGCGGCTGGACGACCAGCTCGATGCCGCTGAGGTCGGGTGGCGACCAGTCGGGCGTACTACCTAGGAGCTCGGCCAATGTGAGTACCCCGGCCGCGACCTGAGCGACCCGCCGATCCTCCGGCAAGAGCTCGGAGGCATCACTACGCCACACCGCAAGGCAGGAGGGTTCCAGGCCCACTACCGGTGTCCCTGCAGCGACGATTGGATGCAAGATCTCCACTGCGGCCCGCAGCTGTCGTCGAGCACCGTCGAGCTGACCGGTGCTAATCCAGGTCAACCCACAGCAGGCTGATCTTTTCAAGATCTGAGGGGCGTAACCGGCCGCGGCCAGCACCGCAGCGGTCGCTGCAACGGCCTCCCCGTGGAAGAAGTCGGAGAAAGAGTCCACCCACACAACGACCGGATTCCCGTTGGATTCTGGAGCCGCAACCCGTCTCCGTGCCGCAACTGAGGCGAACCGGGGGAGCGTGCGGCGCTGATCAACACCTGCCGTCCAGCGGACCAACCTTCGCAGGCCAGGGGTGGCGGTGCTGAAGTTGATCAGACGGGATAACAACCGTGCTCTGGTAATCAACCGTCCCCAGCGCGGCAGCCATCCCAACGCGTAATGAGTGCGCGGCCTGATCTTGCCGCGATACGTGTGATCAAGAACTTGCGACTTGTAGGTGGCCATGTCGATCCCGGTCGGGCAGTCGCGGGCGCATCCCTTGCACGACAGGCAAAGATCAAGCGCCTGGTGCACTTCAGGTGATCTCCAGCCCTGCTGAACCACCTCGCCGTTGATCATCTCCTGCAGCACGCGGGCCCGCCCGCGGGTGGAGTCCTTCTCCTCACGCGTTGCCTGATAGGACGGGCACATCACCCCCAGCCCGGCCGTAGTGTTGGCTAGGCACTTGGCAACACCGGAACAGCGATGCACCGCTTCAGCGAACTCGTCGAACCGACCCACCAGAGTCGGCGCGCGGAGATCGGCGTTCACCGGACGAGGGTCGACCAACACACCGGGGTTTAGCAGGTTGTCGGGGTCGAAGGCGGCCTTCACCTGGCCAAAGAGCGCACGAGCGTCCGCTGAGTACATCGTTGGCAGCAGACTCGACCGGGCCCGGCCATCGCCATGCTCACCTGACAACGAGCCGCCGTAGCGGGCGACCAGCTGCGCCGCCTCCTCGACGAAGGCCCGATATTGGGCAGCACCGCCTTCCTCGGTCAGGGGGAAGTCAATGCGCACGTGTATGCAACCGTCACCTAAGTGTCCGTAAGGCAGCCCATCCAGTCCATGATCATCAAGCAGCCGGTCGAAGTCCCGTAGGTAGCCGCCGAGGTGGTCGGCCGGTACCGCGGCGTCTTCCCAACCGGGATAGGCCGGTCGAGCCAGGCTGATGCCCGCCAGACCGGCACCGTCTTCGCGGATCTTCCATAGCGCGATGGCTTGGGCGGGATCGGCGACAATGAAGCCATCCAATGCACCCGCCGCCGCGAGCAAGGCGTCGGCACGTACTCGCAGCTCGGCAACATCGTCACCGACGAGCTCCACGAACATCCAACCGTCCCCTCGGGGCAACGCTGGTACGGACGCGTCTCCCCGGGTACGGCGTACCACGTCGACAATCCGCCGGTCGATGCCCTCGCAGGCAGTCGGGTGGTGATCAACGATCAATGGCGCAGCATCAGCGGCATCGGCCATTGTGGGATAGCCGAGCGCGATCATGATCTTGTGGGGCGGGTCGGTTGCAAGCCGTACCGTCGCGCCGATGATCACCGCTAGGGTGCCCTCGCTGCCGGCCAGAAAGCGTGCCACATTGAAGCGGTTCTCCGGCAACAGATGTTCCAGGCTGTAGCCCGACACCTGCCGGCCGAAGCGCCCGAACTCGGTGCGAATAATGCCGAGATGCGCTTGCACAATTGATTTCACGGCGGCTAGGCCCGCGGAGTGATCATGGTTCGCACCAGCCGCATCAAGCCTAATCTGCTCGCCCGAGCCCGTGATCACCTCCAGCCCGAGCACGTTATCGGAAGTCTTGCCATATCCCAGAGCGCGCGGTCCGCAGGCGTTGTTTCCGATCATGCCGCCGATCGTGCAGCGGTTATAGGTGGACGGATCCGGCCCGAAACGCAACCCGTGCGAGGCAGCTGCGATTTGCAAGCTCGACTGCACAACCCCGGGTTCGACGCGCGCCGTACGAGCCTCCGGATCGATTTCAACGATCTTGTTCAAATACCGCGAGGTGTCCAAGATCAATCCGGGTCCGACCGCATTGCCCGCGCAAGAGGTTCCTGCGCCCCGCATGGTCACCGGTATCCCGACTGCCCGGGCCGCATCCAGCACTGCTGCCACCTGTTCGACGGCCCGCGGCCGGGCCACAGCCTGCGGTACGACACGGTAGAGGGACGCGTCGGATGTGTAGAGCGCACGAGTGAGCTCAGTCGTGTCGAGGACATCTTCGACGCTGCGCCGACGGAGCTGCAGCGCAAGTTCATTGACTTCGGGGGACAGGGCGACGGTCTTGGGCATGATCGCGTTTGATCGTAGTGCCCGCACCGGAACTAACCCGCCGAGTAAACTTACCGGTGAGTAACTTGGAGCTTTCCAGTGGAGGCATGATGCGGCGGACGATCTTTGACGAGGACCATGACGCATTCCGGGAAAGCTGCCGGACCTTCGTCGATCGGACCCTGCGACCACACCACGAGAAACACATGGCCAACCACGAGTTCGGCCGAGAGGTATGGCTTGAGCTAGGCAAGCGAGGTTTCCTGGGGCTTAATGTGCCTGAGGAGTATGGCGGTGCCGGTGTCAACGACCTGCGGTTCTCGCTGATCTTGGCGGAGGAGCTGTGCAAGCTGGCGTTCTCCTACCCGTCGTGTGTCGGAATCCATACCAACTGCATTGCGCCATATCTAGTCGACCTGTGTACCGAGGAACAGAAGCAGCGCTGGCTGCCGGGCTTCTGCAGCGGTGAGTTGATCACTGCGCTCGCCATGACTGAGGCTTCAGGTGGCTCTGATCTTGCCGCCTTGAAGACCCGAGCGGTACGCGACGGCGATGACTGGATCTTGAACGGTTCGAAGACCTTCATAACCAATGGCGCCAGCGCGGACTTCGCGCTGGTCGCAGCGCGAACGAGTCCGGAGAAGGGTGCGAAGGGCATCAGCTTGTTCGCGGTCGAGGCCGGCATGCCTGGTTTCGAACGGGGGCGCAAGCTGGACAAGGTCGGTCAGCCAGAGTCAGATATCTCCGAGCTGTTCTTCGGCGACGTCAGAGTTCCCGCTGCAAATGTGATCGGCGAGATCGACCGCGGCTTCGTCTACATGATGGAGCGGCTGGTGGCTGAGCGGATTGGTTCCGCGGTAAACAACATCGCTCACGCCCGGCAGATCCTCGACGAAACCCTGGTCTACGTAAAGGAACGCAAGGCGTTCGGCACTCCTATCGGCTCCTTCCAAGCCAACAAGTTCACACTCGCCGAGCTGCAGACGTTGGCAGAGGTCACCCAGGCGTTTATCGACCAGTGCGTGATGGAGGCGGTACACGGCACACTGACCGCGGTTGATGCGGCCAAGGCGAAGTGGTGGTCGGCGCAGGCGCAGAACGACATTGTCGATGCCTGTGTACAGCTGTGGGGCGGCTACGGCTACATGAACGAGTACCGCGTCGCCCGGGCGTGGGCCGATGCGCGACCCTCCAAGATCTGGGCTGGCTCCAACGAGATCATGAAAGAGCTCATCGGCCGCGATCTGGGATTGTGATCATGATGCCGCACGTCGATCTAGAGGGCCGGCAAGCCGTTATCGTCGCTGCCGCGCGTACGCCCATCGGGCGCGCTGGAAAGGGCTCGCTCACACAGATGCGTCCTGATGATCTTGCAGCCGGAGTGATCAGCGCGGCACTTGCCGAGGTCCCGGCGCTGGACCCGCGCACCGTGGATGACATCTACGTCGGCTGCGCCGAGCCGCGTGACGAGCAAGGCGGCAATATGGCGCGTCGGATCGCTGTGCAGTTGGGACTAGATGATGTCCCGGCCGCAACGATCAATCGCTTCTGTGCGTCCAGTGTCCAGACAGCTCGGATTGCCTTTCATGCGATCAAGGCAGGCGAGGGCCACGCCTTTGTCTCGGCCGGAGTGGAGTGCGTTTCGCGGTATCGCGGCTTTGGCTCCGCGGGTGTCGACCCAGTCGACACGCACAATCCGATCTTTGCCGCGGCGGAGGACCGGAGCCTCGCAACCGCGGCGAGCAACGACAAATGGCATGATCCCCGCGAGGACGGACTGCT
>DATDKX010000323.1:0-13422 GCA_036519615.1 Propionibacteriaceae bacterium | reverse complement strand
TAGGGTAATTGGCAGCCCGACTGATTCTGGTTCAGTTAGTCTAGGTTCGAGTCCTAGTACCCCAGCGACGCAGAAGCTCCTGATTCGCCATACGACAAGGGGAGTTGGTAGGCTTCCGCGGTCTTTCAAGAACGATGATCTACAGCTAGGGCCCCGTTGTGTAGCGGCCTAGCACGCCGCCCTCTCAAGGCGGTAGCGCGGGTTCGAATCCCGTCGGGGCTACCATTGGAGTAGCTAGTCAGCGGCTATTTCGCATCGCGTCTCAATTCGATCACTTCACCCGTGGTACGCCCTAGACAGGTTGAGGTTGTGCCTGCCCAAGATCGACTCCGCCGGTCGCTAACGGGCGCAGTCGTACAAGTCGGAGACGCCTAAGGTGCTGTCGGTGACGACGGTGCAGGTTTTGGTGACCCACGCTGTGAGGTTGGCGTTTTCCTCTCCGCCGGGGCCGCCGCCACGCCCGCCGAGCAGCACATAGCGCAGTTGCCCGTCGGCGACGAGCTTGGCGAGCTGATCGGTAGTTGGGAAGGGAACCTGGCCGGAGAACCCACCCATCGGGAGAACGCTGGCGCCGGCGAGAATGTACTGCCCGGCTTGGCTGGAGCCCCGCACCGCGAGTAGGTACCTGCTGCCCGGCTGGTGAGCCCGCAACCACGCCACGAGCTGCTGAGTCTGAGCGTTGGCTTGTACGCCGCCAAATCCACCGGGAGACTGTCCACCGGCCCTGCCGTCACTGGCGCCAGGTATCTGGCTGCCACCGAACTGGCCGTCGTTGGGCGGCGGCTCGCCGAACCGGCCTGGAACGCCTCCTGGCATCCCGCCAGGCCCACCAGCCCCCATCCGCGTCATCGGCCCTGCGGCGGGAGCGATCGCCGAGCCACCGTACTGGCTGTCGACGGTAGACACCGCCCAGGCGCTTGGGCCTGCCAGGACTGCCACTACGGCGGTCGCCAAACCGGCCGGCGCTAGGCGGGGCGACAGGCGCCAGTGCTCCCGATTCCCCCGGCGTACGAATGGAGCCACAACCAACAGCGCGACGCTGAGGGCGCCCAGCGCCAGGAGCAACGGAGTCAGCCAGGGCAGGAATGTTGGGAACTGGCGTGAGAGCTCAATACCCCATGCGACCGTGGCGGCCACCCCCAGCGGAAGGAGCCATCGTTGCCAGCCGCCGCGCCGGTAGGCGCGCCACAGCACAACCAGCCCGCCACCGGCAAGCGCGGCGATCGCGGGCGCCACGGCGATCACATAGAAGGTATGCGCGACACGACCGGTCGAGAACGCGACCGCGTGGACGGCAAGCCACACTGCCCACATCAGGAATCCAGCGCGGACCAGGTCGGTGCGCGGCGCCCGGCCCCGCCACCACAGCCCGGCGACCAAACCGATCAGCGCCAAAAGGTAAAGCCAGCCAACCTGCGGAGCGACCAATGCTGAGAACATGAACGACAGTGCGCCATCGGCGCCTGGCCCACCGAACCCCGGCGTCGTGTCGCTGCCAACGCCGTACCGGCTCAGCAAGTTGTACTCGAAGACCATGGCAAGCGGGGACTTATCGAGCGAGCCATCCACATAGGGCCGTGCCGACGCCGGCGTCAGCAAGACCATGACGATCCAGGACATAGACACCGCGAGAGTGACTACGCCAGCGAGGACGATATGCGCGAGGCGTCGACGCAGTCGTCCCGGCGCGGCGATGAGGTACACCAGGGCGAGGGCTGGTAGCACCCCCCATGCCTGCACCATTTTGGTCTGGAAGGCTAGCCCCACCCAGACACCGGCCAGGCGAGACGGCCGCCGGCAACGGCTCGTTGGCAGGCGTCGGCGGCGAGGATTAGAAGCAGGGTGAGCAGCGTGTCCGAGATCTGAGCGTGTGCCAGGGCTGCCACAATCGGGGTCGTCGCGAACGCGGCGGCAGCGAACAGGCCCGCCGCGGGGCCCAGCCAGCGCCGCACGACCCCATACAGCACGAGGATGGCGATGGCAGTCTCGACCACCTGCGGCAGCAGGATCGACCAGGTGGAGAAACCGAAGACCCGCGCGGACAGCGCCTCCACCATGAATGCGCCGGGCAGCTTGTCGAGCGTGATCGACGCCGCCGGGTCGTACCCGGCGTACCAGAATGCCCGCCAGCTCTCCGACATGCTCTTCACGGCCGGCGCGTAGTAGCCGTGCACGAACCCGTCTCTGATGCCCGTGGCATAGATGGCGCCCGCCAAGACCGCAAGCGCTAGGAGCGCCGGTCGAGCCCAACAGGCTGGTCGGCAGGTGACCGGTAGGGCATGCGGCGGGTGGGCGGCCGGATCGGCGGAGCCGTAGCAGTCGCTGAGGGATCTGCCGTCACCGTCACGCGATCAGCCTCAAGCCGACACCCCGGAACCAGCTGTGCGGTAGGTAGCAATGAGCTGTGAACACCTGGTATCCCAGTACCTGGGGCCGAGGCCGGAGGGGCCCTCGGCTTTACATCTCTTCATCATCGTCGCTGAAAGCCATCGGCAAAGGACGGAAGCTCCTGGGGGAGGTCACCTGGCACGTACGCTCAACCCGCGTGATCGTAGGGGGTACATGCAGGGGTATGTTGCATCGGGCATTGTCAGACGCACGTACCCCGAAATTTGTCGAGGCTCGCCAGGCGCCCGCTGCGTCTGAAGTCCGCGCGCTTGATGTGTCTAGCCGCGTTTGGCGCGCCGCACCAGCTGCCGTGCCGCCGAGACAGGTCGGCAGCTGCGTCCCGAAACCGCACCAGGTCGGCTGGCCTGTGCGGCCGAGAGCTGATCAACATTCATGTTTCGCGCCGCCGCTCCCGAAGCGGGTAAGGCTCAGTTCGAGAGCACGAGCGCGCGGCTATCGGTGATCGCCACCATGCGCCAGATACCAGGCGCCCAGCGCAGCACGGCCGGATCGACGCCTGAGCCACGAGCGTGCGTGCGCGGCCCCAGCGACGCCTCAGAGTCGGCGTCGAGCTGCGCCGAGAACTGATCGTGTGTGGTCATGCTGCCCTCCTGCGGTGCGGGCGATTCGCGGCGTACGCCTCGATCGCGCTTCGGTCAAGCCGCAGCGGAGACTCTCGCGTGATCGCGATCACGAGCTCTGGCTCGTGCCTTGAACCCATCCCTGATCCGTTGCCGCTCGGTGCCCTTGCTGCCCGGCGGATGAGGTCGTCGTCGTGGAAGGTGATGCCGTACGCCCCCAGCTCGGCGAGCACCGGACGGGTCGCCTTCCGAACATGGGCCGGGCTCCGGTACGCGGCTGCGCGACGTTGATTTCGATCTCTCTATCATCGTGACGGCGTCATGACGGCACACCTCCGCATGCTTATCTCGGCAGGCTGGAGAGAGATGGTTTCGCGTCGGGATGCGGCAGGCTGACCACGAAGGTGCTCCCGCCGCTGCTGCCGGTGGTCGCTTCGTATCGGACCGAGCCGCCGTGGGCGGCGACAAGACCGGCGACAATCGCAAGTCCGAGTCCCGTGCCACCTCGGTCTCGAGTTCGGCCGGCATCTCCGCGATAGAAGCGTTCGAACAGATGGGTTAGCTGTTCGGAAGGCAGTCCTGGTCCATGATCGATGACGTGTAGCCGGACCGCGTCGGCAGTCACCCCCACCTCCACTTCGACAGGAGTTCCTTTCGGAGTGTGCCGCAGCGCGTTGGAGAGCAGGTTGGCCAGGATCTGCCGGAGCCGCGCCTCGTCGGCGGTCACTACTGGCGGCCGATCAAGCCAGGGTGGTTCGAGGCGTTGCCGCAGCATGATGGACCGGTCAGGGTCTTGCGCGCGCGTGTCGACGACGGCGTCGGCCGCGACCGCCAGCAGGTCCACCGGGTGCAGGTCGAGGTCGGGTCTAGCGTCGAGGCGGGCCAGCAGAAGCAGATCCTCCACGAGTTTGCTCATCCGCACCGACTCGGATTCAATCCGCTGAAGTAACCGCTGGACCTCGTCGGGGCTCGTGGCTGCACCTTGCCGGTACAGCTCGGCGTGTCCGCGAATCGTCGCCAGCGGCGTACGAAGTTCATGGCTGGCATCAGCCAGAAACCGGCGCAGCCGTTGTTCGCTGTCTGCTCGGTCGCTGAATGCTTTCTCGATTTGGCTGAGCATGGTGTTGAGCGAGGCTGACAGCCGGCCCACTTCGGTCTGGGGTCGACCGCTCGGTATTCGTCGAGCAAGATCACCACCGGCGATGGCTTCGGCTGTGGTTTCGATCGAGGTCAACGGGCGCAGCCCGATGCGCACAAGGATAAGTCCGCCGATACCAGCCAATGCCAAGATCGCGATGCCGGTGCCAATGGCGACAATGGTCAGCCGGTTGACGGTGGCGTCGAGTTCGGCGAGCGGAATGGCGATGACGATGAACTCTTCGGAGGTCTGCACGACCCGCATCCGCCAGGTCGTCCCTTCAAAACCAGCGACGGTTTGCGGGCTGCCCGCAGCTGCCTGTTCGGACAGCTGTTGGGCCGTGGCTTCATGGAGGTCAGGTCCGTCGGTGGCGGCAGTGTCAGGAGGAAGGCGGCACTGTTCAGTTGCGTCCAAGCTCAGCACAATGATCACAAAGCTGGTCGGTATCTTGACATCGCCGCCGGCTCGGGCCGGTGCCGGACAGGCTTGAATCCGCGGCGCCGCAGCGGGATCGGTTCCGGGCCGGTTTCGCTCGAACGGCAGGCTGAGTTGTTCATCGACGCGCTGCATGAGGTACCTCTTGACCAGGACGACTCCGGCGACGTCGGCAATGAGCAGGCCGCAGGCCATCAAGATCACGATGCCCAACGTCAGTCTGGCGCGCAGGGACATGATCATCGCCCGTTGCGGGGAACCCGGAGCGTGTATCCGATGCCTCGTACGGTTTGCACCAGCGGCGGGTCGACGATGTCGATCTTGCGGCGGAGGTAGCGGATGTAGGAGTCGACGACGCTGGAGTCGCCGTTGAAGTCGTAGTGCCAGACGTGCTCCAAGATCTGCGCCCGAGACATCGCTCGTCCCTGGTTGCGCAGTAGGAATCTCAGCAGCGCGAACTCGGTCGGAGACAATTGAATGAGTGTGTCACCTCGCCACACCTCATGGGCTTCCTCGTCCAAGATCAGGTCTGCGTACGCCAGCCGCCCGGCACTGCTGTCGCCGGCCATCTGTCGAGACCGTCGCAAGATGACCCCGACACGCGCCACAACTTCCTCCAGGCTGAATGGCTTGGTGACGTAGTCGTCGGCGCCGAATGTGAGTCCACGTAGCTTGTCCTCCATGGCATCGCGGGCGGTCAGGAACAGCACGGGCATCGGCCGCTGAGCACGCAGTTCGTGCAGCAGCGCGAACCCGTCGGTGTCGGGCAACATCACGTCCAGAATGACCAGGTCTGGCCGGAACGAGCTGGCCAGCTGCAATGCCTCGCGACCGGTCCCGGCCGAGGCGACCTCGAAGCCGACGAAGCGAAGACTGAGCGACATCATCTCGACGATATAGGGCTCGTCGTCAACGACCAGGATCCGGGCGCCCGCTGCCACCTTTGGCACCTGCACTGCTACAGCCTGCCCGATAGATTGTGAAATTCCTTTAGTGATGTGCGTGCTCTCATCGAACTATCACCGTTTTGGCCGGGTTCCCACAGCTCGGTGCGACATGGTTGTGCGTCGTGGTGAACCAGCGTCGATTGGTGATCAATGGTGTGCTGGCACTGGCTGTGGCTGGGGTTGTCGCCGCCAGTTACGTGACCGTGACCGCAAGCAGTTCGTCACAGCAGGCCACGGCCCAAACCGTGAGGGTGACGCGAGGCACGCTGACCGCGACCGTCACTGCAAGCGGGAACGCGGAGGCGGCCACCACTGTCGAGGTCAACTTTCAGGGATCGGGTGGCCAGGTCACCAAGATCTACGTCAAGGCGGGTCAACGGGTGACCAAGGGCCAGCGGCTGCTCAAGATCGACGACTCGCCGGCCAAGGAGTCTCTGCGGACCGCCAAGGCCACCTTGGCCTCCGCCAAGGCTCAGCTGAAGACGACGACGCAGGGCCAATCCGCTGAGGAGAAAGCGGAGGACGACGCCAGCGTCGCAGCCGCAAAGACGTCGGTCGACAACGCCGATCCGGCACTGCAGGCCGCCAAAGACACCTACGCACTGGACAAGAAGCAACAGAACAATCTGGTCAAGTCGGCCAAGGCTGCGGTCGATGACGCGCAGACGCAGACCGCGATCACGACCGCCAAGACCCAGCTCACCCAAGCCAAACAGACCCGGGAGAGCACCTTGCTCAAGGATCGGCAGGCGATCAAGACCGAACGAGGGCAGCTGCATACGGCGGAGGATCAGCTGGCCTCCCAACGGGCGACGGCCGCCAAGAATGCCCAGCCGGCCAGAAAAGGTGCCGTCGACTCGGCGCAGGCTCAAATCGATTCCGCAAGAGTCACCGTGGCGACGGCTCGTCGAACCCTGGCCGAGACCGTGCTGCGGGCTCCTATCAGCGGCACAGTGGCAGCGATTTCCGCCATTAAAGGTCAGTCCTCCGGCTCGAGTGGCTCCTCGGGATCTGGGTCGACCGGTTCGACCTCGGCTGAGTCTTCCACCGGTGGCTCCACGGATTCCAGCTCGTCTGGCAGCTCGTCGTCCGGTCTGGTGACGCTGACGGATCTGTCCAGAAAGCAGGTGGTCGCGTCGGTGGCCGAGGCCGACATCACGAAGGTCAAAGTAGAACAGACTGCAGAGGTGAGATTCCCGGCCTCGGACGTGACCGTCCCGGGAACCGTCACCGCCATCGACACTGAAAGCACCGTCACCAATAACGTCGTCGAGTACGGAGTCACTGTGGTGTTGGGCGGCAAGACCGCAAACATCCGGCTCGGTCAAACGGCCAGCATCACGATCACCGTCGGACGCAAGAGCAACGTGCTCAGCGTTCCGACCAGTGCCATCACTACTACCGGGGACCGGTCGACGGTAACTCGGCGGGAAGGCGAAACTGATCGGACGGTCGAAGTGCAGACCGGAATGGTCGGCTCGACGGGAACCGAGATCACAAGTGGCCTGGAAGAAGGCGACACGATCGTCTTGCCGACCAGCGGCAGCAGCAGTTCCAACCTGACCTTTCCGAGAATCGGCGTCGGCGGTCCGCGATGAACCACCGCGGTGAGCTGTGACCGAGAACTGGGCCGAACCGCCTGCTGTCCTCGACCTGCGAAACGTCACCAAGATCTACGGCGAGGGCGAGACCGAGGTGCACGCCGTGGCCGGGGTATCCCTGCTGGTGCAGCGTGGCGACTACCTGGCCGTGATGGGCGCCTCCGGATCGGGCAAGTCGACCTTGATGAACATCATCGGCTGCCTGGACCTGCCGACCCGGGGCTCCTACCGACTGGACGGCGTCGACGTACGGCTGCTTGCCGACCGGCAATTGTCGATCATCCGTAACCGCAAGATCGGGTTCGTCTTCCAGAGTTTCAATCTGATCGCCCGCACTACGGCCTTGAGCAACGTCGAACTGCCGCTGGCCTACGCGGGCGTACCCGCCAAGATCCGCCGGGCCAGGGCTGCCGTCGCGTTGGAGCAGGTCGGGCTGGCAGACCGGATGCAGTACACACCTGCCCAGCTGTCCGGCGGCCAGCAACAACGCGTCGCGGTCGCCCGCGCGATCGTCTCCGAGCCCGTTCTCCTGCTTGCCGACGAGCCGACCGGCGCGCTCGATACGCGCAGCACGACCGAGCTGCTTGCACTGTTCGACGCGTTGTCCGCCTCGGGCCGCACACTGGTGCTGATCACCCACGAAGCCACGGTCGCCGCCCATGCGAAACGTGTGCTGCGGATGTCCGACGGCCAGGTGGTTGGCGACCACCGGCAGGTCGATGTCAACGATCTGCCGCCTCGCTACGGTCGACCCGAACCGGTCGAGGCGACCTGGTGAACATCGCCGAAAGCGCCCGGTTTGCCTGGCGCGGCGTCACCGCCAACAAGCCCCGGTCGGCGCTGACCACGCTCGGGGTACTGATCGGGGTTGCGTCAGTGATCATCTTGCTCGCTGTCGGCACCGGCTCCAGCCAGCGGGTGCAAGAGTCGATCAGCTCGCTGGGCAGCAACGTGTTGACCGTGACCAGCACCTCGGGCGGAACCGGTGGCCGACGCGGCGGCGGGTTCGGGGCGTTCGGCGGCGGGCCCGGCGTTGGGACGGTCGGAAGCGCCGGAGGGACCGCGGCAGGGGACAGCACAACCTCCACCAACACCGGAACCCAGATCAGAGCCGCCGCGCTCACTCTGGAGGATGCCCAGGCGCTCACCGACAAGGAGCAGGCGCCAGACATCTTGGGGGTGGCCCCGGTGGTGTCGCCTTCCTCAGTTACTGCCACCTACGCCGGAGCGACCCATAGCGTCTCGACGACCACCGGCACGACCAGCGCGTACCTGTCGATCAATAACGACACGGTCGCCTCTGGTCGCGCGTTCAGCGATTCCGACTACGAAGCCCACTCCCGAGTTGCCCTGGTCGGCAGCACCGTCGCCGAAGATCTCGCCGGCGGTGACGGCAGCAGCATCCTGGACAAGACCATCCAGCTGAACGGCAAGGCGTTCACCGTCATCGGCGTCCTGACCGAGAAAGGCAGTGTCGGACCTCAAGACCAAGACGACAAAGTGATCGCGCCTGCCACAGCGGTGCAAGACACGCTCTCCGGCTACGGATCGCTCAATTCGATCTCTGTTAAAGCCACCTCATCAAAGACCGTGCCCGCCGCTCAATCGGAGATCGAGTCCATTCTCGACGGCCGGCACGGCACGACCGCCGCCGATCGCGACCTCAGCGTCAGCTCGTCAGCGTCGTTCCTGAGCGCCGCCACCTCCTCGACCCAGACGTTCACCGTGCTGCTCGGTGCAGTCGCGGCCATTTCGCTGCTCGTCGGAGGGATCGGCGTCATGAACATCATGTTGGTGACGGTCACTGAGCGAACCCGGGAGATCGGGATCCGCAAGGCCATCGGAGCCGGCAAGGGCGACATAGTCGCGCAGTTCATGATCGAGGCGGTGCTGTTGTCGATGTTTGGCGGCGTCATGGGGGTGATCGTCGGGCTGGTCGGTTCCTGGTTCACCATCGTCGGCGTTCAGCCCGTCGTAGCGCCCTACTCAGTGATCTTGGCCTTCGGCGTAGCAGTCGCCGTCGGCCTCTTCTTTGGCCTCTATCCCGCCAACCGGGCCGCCTCGCTGCGACCCATCGATGCGCTGCGTTACGAATGAGGACACCGATGGCGGACCAGAACGATGATCAGCCCAGCGACGACACGGCCGAGATCAACACGGCAGAGATCAACTCGGTCACTCTGCCTACCGCGCCGCCAGCCGATGTGGATGAGGAGGACTACCTTCCGCAACCGCCTCGACGAGTGGGGCGGCTGACCGTCGCCTTGCTCGCCGCTCTAATCGCCGGCCTTGGCGTGCTCGGCGGAGTTCAGATCGAGCGGATGGCTGGCGGCCAGGGATCCGTCGGATCGGGTACGGCAGCCCCGGTACCCTCAGGTGCTGGCTTTCCAGGTGGCGCTAGTCAAGGGTCCGGGCGGCGTGGTCCACCCGGCGCTGGTGATCAAGGTCAGATGCAGCCTGGCAGTCCGACATCCTCGGATTCAGCCAACGGCTCAGCGCAAGTCGCGGTTGTCGGCACGGTGGCTGCCGTGCACGAATCGGCCGTGACCGTCACTGATCTCGGCAAATCCAAGCACGAAGTGAAGATCACCAGCTCCACCACCGTGACCAACCCGTATCGACGCGGCGCGCTCCGAGCCGGCGACACGGTAGCCGTTACCGGCAGCACAGCGTCCGACCGTTCCATCACCGCGACCAACATCACTGTTCGCTGATCCATCCTTCGTTCCAGAGAGGACAACCATGAAATTCGTGGTGGCACGCGTACTTGCCTTCACACTGGCCGGATGCGAAATCCCGCCGCCCCAGCTAGCGGCGACCAGTCAGCCTCTCCGGCTCCGACCATGACAGAGTCGGGCTCCGCAGGTCCGGGGCAGATGCCCGAAGAAATCCGGGAGTGTCTACGCGCCGCCGGCATCGAGTTACCAAGCGGGACACCCAGCCGCAGGCCGAATGCTGCACCGCGTGAACCACCGGGCGGAATGCCGACTGGACGACCCAGCGGAGGCCCCAGCGACATCTCCAATGCGCCCAATCTCGACGACCCTCAAGTGCGGGCGGCGCTTAAAGCCTGCGGCATCACCCTGCCCAGTCCCAGTCCTGCCAACGGATCATGAAGCATGAGTGCTCGCGATCGACAAAGAGAAAACTGGCAGAAACCACACAGCTCAGACACCACTACGTCACAGACAGGCGCACAAGGGTTGGCTCATGGCGGCACCACAGGCCAGGAGCCGAAACCTAGAATCAAGATCCAAATCAGACGGCCAACGCCCTGCGGCAGGAGACGTCCTTGACCGGTGGGCCGAGAGTCGTCGAGCCCGGCGGTGGCTAGCGGCAGACGCAGCAGCGCGCTTCGGAGGAACCAACAGTCTGATAGCGGTTCTCCTCGGCCCGGATGCGTACGCCCATCTCATGTCGGTGGCAGCCATGCAGACAGCGGCAGAATCACTTACCCCGGCAGTCCCATGAACTCTGGCGGTCTGAAACCCCAAGCGACCGGCCTCAGAGATACGGCGGGCGTGGTGTCCCTCATCCACTTCACTGCTTCGTTCACAGTCCTGGCCGCGCGGGCGGAGCTGAACATCTGGGCCGAGAACGCCGCACACGTGGAGAACGGACTACAACTGGTCGACGAGCTCAATCACGAGTGGGGGCCCGATGGGCGGCTCGCGTCGCTGATCCACGCAGCTCACGGTACGCCGGTGGAAGTGTCCTGGGACACCCTGCTGTTGCTTGTCATCACCGACGCGGCCGGCCTGACCGTAGATCTGCAGAACCACAGTGTGACCCGGGTAGGGCCGGTCGAGCTTCCCAGCGCCGAGATCCGCCGCGGCCTTATAGCCGAGCTACTACTCCAAGAACTACGAGATGCCGGTTGCCCAGCGGGCACCATCGCGATCGGCGACTACACCAGCGCCATCGATGGTGTTAGGCCCGACGAACTGTGCCACCGACCGACCCGCACATAGCACTTGCTCGGCGGGCGCCGAGGAGGTGTTGCAAGCAAGACGCTGCACGTGGGAGAACCCATAGCCTTGCGCGCGGGCAGGCTCCGGGTCGTAGTCCTCGAACGCCGGGTCGGCAAGCAGCTATTCGTACGTCTCGCCGTGGGAGAGCGTGGGCCCGGGCTGCTCCGTTCTTGCAGCGCGGCCTCTTGATCAGTCGGTACAGGTAGCGGGACCTAGTCCGACGATCAAGGTAGTGCCTGCATCCATGGGATTGGCGGCGGTTTCGTCCTTAGCTGGCGCTCGTTGATCGCGATCGACTCCCGCACAACCTGATCGAGTTGGATCAGCTCCGCGTCGCTGGCCTGAAACAGCCGATCATCAACCAGCCCGTAACTCACCGCGTGCCCGCGAGACGAGTGAAGACCTGATCGGCGTAGGAGCCAGGATCGGTCGAGGAGGGCTCCGCGAGCGCGTCGATCGCAAGCCAGCAGAGCGCGGGCCTCTTCACTTGGGTTAGCTATGGGTCTGACTACCATTTTGACCACCATTTGGGTTTGTCCACCCGAAATAAACCCACGTACAGAATCCCTTTTTAAGGAAAATTGGATGTCTGGGGACGTTCTTGGACCCGCTGCCGATGTCTGGGGTTCAAAGAGCCATCAGTTCCTGTCTTATCCGCTGCCATCGTGATGATCTTGCCCATGACTGATGATCTTGTGCCGCGTCAAGGCCGGGGTCTTTGGGTTGATTCCTTCTGGCGCTCAGAATCGATCGTCACGATGCTTCGCCCCAACTCGCCAGGCCTGCGGCCTACTGCGCGCTACCAGCTGGCTCAGAGCCCGATCGCCTGAAAGCAATTCACCGGCCGCACAACATCAAGGTCTGGGTACTGGGCCATCCGCTCGGCAGCCGCCCCCTTCTGCTCGTCGGTTATGTTGCTGACCCGCCTCGCACCGGTCGCCCGGGCTCACTGGTCGCGGGGAATGGTGAACTCTGCCCCACTCGGTTGTGCCGTAGAAGCCGGAGCGGGTTTCGGTGAACTTGCCTCTGTGGCGTAGCGGTGATGTAGGTGCGCTGGGCGGTCCAGATGCGCACCTCCTCTGTTTGACCGAGGCAGGATGGTCAGGTAGCCGAGGGTGTAGATGAGCAGGCAGACCGCCAGTGCATTCGCACTGATCCGGACGGGCCGTTGTGTGAAGCGCTGACCGGCTGCAATCAGGAATAGGACGAGAGCGAACAACACCGTTTGACGTACGTACTTCCCGGCCATCTCGCCTGCCTCTGTTCCCTCCGTGAACAGCTCTTCGGCCTCTGTGTTGAGTTGTTCGGCCTCTTCCAAGTTTGGATTCTTGTATCCGGGCATATAGGCCGGCCCAGGTGTCGCAGATGGATTGTTGAGCGGGTCGGGCTTCAGCCACTCATCGAAGGCTTCGCGGTAGTCGATCACCATGCTGCGCTGCACTCGCCCGGTCTCAAGATCTGGTGCGCCTTGCCAGCTAGCTATGAGTCATGGTGGTCTACTTAGTGGTCCGGCTCACAGCCGTTGCTCCCGTCGAAGCTGCGCCAGCTTCACGACGGCGACGGCGAAGACGCGGGGAGCCAGTATCCGCGCCAGATGGAAACGGCGCGGGTGAAAGACGGTTGACTTGGCAGGCCATCTGACGATGACGATCGCCGGGGTTTCGTCCGCCCCGTCTAGCTCGATTGTGACGGTGTCGACTGCGGTGATGGCACCGCTGGCCAGCTCGGTCATTTTGGACATGGGTCTCACGCCTAGACAGTGGGATCTCAGGCCCGGCCGGTGTTCCAGCACTGTTCGGGCCACTTACATGTGGGGGTAGTTGATCTTGATACGTTGATGCACAGACCAAGATCAGGATTTGGTACACATTGGGTACACCAGAGGTTCGCAATCGTCCAACGGCTGCCAACGCTCGACTTGACCAAATGGCCTAGTCAGCTGGCACATTCACCGGTTACCAACACCAGCCGTTAACCCCTGATTGGCCCTGTCAAGGCGGTAGCGCGGGTTCGAATCCCGTCGGGGCTACCAGGTGGAGTAGCTAGTCAGCGGCTATTTCGCGTCGCGTCTCAATTCGATCACCTCACCCGTGGTACACAGTGGGTACACACCAGAAAGCGCTGAGGCCCTCGCGGAGTCCATGGCATCGGCCGAGCATCGTCTCGGCTCCCGACCGTGAGCCTGCGCTCATTGAGGGGATAGGCGAAAGGACCTTCGATGTCTCGGCATAGGCCCTTCGGCCGCATCGCTACTATGCCCGTTGCATCGATGATCAATACAAAGTTCAAGCAAAGGATTGGAGATTGGGAGTGAGCGAGATTGTGGTAGGCCTGGACATATCGCTGCCATCGCTGGCGGCG
>DATDKX010000322.1:0-5234 GCA_036519615.1 Propionibacteriaceae bacterium | reverse complement strand
GGGTGACGAGCAGCTCGCTCAGCAACGCCCAGTCCGCTGCGGAGACCGCGTGGCGCGTCGCCTCGACCGGGTGGTCATGGGCGGCGAACCACAAGGCGGCGCGACGGTGCAACAGCGGAACCGTCTCCGACTGCTCCGTCGTGAGTCGGTGCTGCAGCATCGCCCTAAGCATCGGGTGGTACCGGTACCAGTGCCCGGCACCTCCGAGGCTCATCACGAATGCGTTCGCGTGCGCGAGTCGCTCAAGATACTGGTGGCCCCGGTGCTCGCCGCCGCTCACAGCGTCCGCAAGCTCGCCTGTCACCCGCTCAAGAATCGACGTCCGCAGAAGGAACTCCCGCAGCGGGGGCGGTTGGGCAAGGAATACCTGATCGGCGAGGTAGTCGGCGACGACACCATCGTCAGCGGCGTACTCCGCCAGCTGTGAACCGGACGGGTCCACCTGCAGTGTCAAGGCGGCGAGCCGGAGGCCGGCGGCCCAGCCTTCAGTGCGTCCCAGCAGCTGCGCCAACTGCACCGCATCAACGCTGACGCCCAGCTGATCCAGCATGGCCGTGGCCTCCCCCGGACTGAATGCCAGATCCGCTGCCCGGATCTCCGTCAGCTCTCCGCTCAACCGAAGCCGGTGCAACGAGAACACCGGATCTATCCGAGTGATCAGCACCAGCCGGCGCTGCGGTAGCTGATATCGCAGGAGCATCGCGACACCCGACAGCACATCGGCGTCGTGGATGTTGTGGAAGTCATCCAACACGAGTACGACGGGCTCGGGCAGCTGGCTGATCCCGTAAAGGATGCGACGGATAATCTCCTCGTCAACAGCGGGTCCAGGCACGAGCTCCGCGAGGTCGTTCTCAGGTGGGACGGCCCCTGAGCGGCGCAGTGCGGTCAGCACATAGGACCAGAACAGGCGCGGTTCGCTGTCGCCCTCGTCCAGGGAGACCCACGCCAGCTTGCCAGCCGTCGGACCCGACGCTGCCCAAGCCGCCGCCGCGAGGGTCTTGCCCCACCCAGGGCCAGCACTCACCACCGTCAGCGGGCGGGCCGCCGCTGCCTCGAACATGCCTGACACGCGGGGACGGACCACGAAACCAGTGGGCGGCCGAGGTGGCGCAAGCTTCGCGTCCAACAGATGCGTGAGGGCGCCCTCCCCGACATGGAGCGCGTGCACCCGGCGCAGCGTTCGCCGTCTACGGATGGTCGCATCGCTCTGAGGCCGTTCAGCGTTCACCGCTACCCCTCGAGTGCTCAGGGATTATCTGGATCTCAAGATAGGCCGCCCGTGCCGGCGGGACCACCAAGGGGTTGACGTCAGGCCAGCGATGCTGCGACAGGTCGCTGCCAGCTGCGTAGGCGCTGTAAGGATTTGGAGCCGCCTGTGCTCAGGCGCCTATCACCCCGGGAGGGTGATAACACCGGTCCATGCAGCAGCGAGGATGATCACACGCGGGCGGTGTGATGCGCCGCGCGCCCCGCCCTCGCCCTTCTTGAGGTGATGCGCGATGGGGTCGACTAATCGGGGACGCCTCACGAGCGCAGTGACCGACGGGCGAGCGACGCGCGTTGTGATGCGCCTAGGCGTGGCGATCGAACTGGTCACGGGGCTCACCTTGCTCGTAATCCCGGGCGTGGTGATCCGCGCGCTCATCGGAGCGGATGAAGGCACAACGTCAACCATTGTCGGCAGGGTGCTAGGAGGTGCTCTTGTCGGTCTTGGGATCGCTGGCGCATCAGCCAGGGGTCGTAAGCCCGAGCGGCGCATCGTCCTTGCCTATACTCGCATACAACGTATCGACGGCCGCTGTTCTTGCCGCGGCCGGCGTCGCTGGCACAGCAAGCGGGATCCTGCTTTGGCCGGTGGTTGCAGTGCACGCGCTTTTGGCGGTGGTTCTCTTCGCCGGCCTGTTACTAAGAACTCCGTCCCGTACAGCGAGCCGGTGACGCCGCACTAGAGGCTCAGATCGATTCGTCAGCCATCTCCTACGGAGGTTCGCTTACAAGGAGTCACAGCGGCACCCTGTTCACTGTCGGCCAAATTGTCGGCCAACCAGCCCGCACATTGGCAGACATAAGCGACCCTGCACACGCTCCCGACGCCACACTCGCCCGCATTCCCAACCGGAGGTTCTGCCCTGACACGGAAGAGGTCACTGGTTCAAATCCAGTATCGCCCAACCGCCTCCGCTCCTTTCACGTCGTAGGCCTCCTTGCTAGTCAAACTGCGAGTCTGACCGATGTGCAGTTCCGGTTCATGCTTGATTGGGTTCCGGTCGCTGCTTGACAGTTTCGGGACACGGTTCGGGCTCCTGCGCATGCGAGTCTGACCGACCAGCTCGACGGCCACCGAACAACGCACCCATTGCCGTCGCTCCACGACTCACCCCGCCGCCGTATCAAGCGACCATGTAGAGACTCTTACCTTTATGTTTGGAGACCGACAAATTATCCTGAAAGCACTCACCGGCTGTCAGCTACGGCACTGGTCCAGACCGGAGGGGACAACATGAAGCGAAGCGGTGCCCTGTTCGCGGCGCTCGTCGTCATATTTGTCTGGCTTTCGGGGTGTAGTGGGCCCACGCCCGAGCAGCGCGCGATCAAGGACGCGTTCATTGGGCAGCTGGTCGGATACTGCGCGCAAGTCAACCGGCAGCTGGAAAACATCGACAGGAAGACGCATCCCGGGATATATGCCGACCAGTTTGCGCAATTCGCCGACGAGGCTCGTCGCCAACCCGCGCCGGATCTCAATCGAAAGCAGTTCAAGATCATGCTGACCAAGATCGACGCCCTCGTGGGCCAATTCCGCTCGGCACAGGCCGCACTGATCACGGGCAACCGATCCAAGGCCGATCGCGCGCTGAAGCGGGCGAGCCGGAAATTCGCAGAAGCCGACGCGGCGGCACAAAAGTACGGCATGCCACCGCTCAACACCTGCCCTCAACATGAGTCGGGGACCTCGCCACCCGCACCCGGCACGGCCGCGGCGCCTGCACCCGGCACGTCCGCGGCGCCTGCTCCCGCTGCGGGGTGGCGGCCGCGGCACGAGGCGGCGCTGGCGGTGCAGCAGGTCAACGCCACCGTGCTCGACGGGCGGATCTGGGTGGCAGGCGGGCTGACCGAATCGGGCGAGGCAACCGCATCGACGCAGGTCTACGACCCCGCCATCAACAGCTGGGGACAGGGTCCTCCACTGCCCGAGCCGGTGAACCACGCGATGCTGGTGAACTACCACAACCAGCTGGTGGTCATAGGCGGGTTCCACTCGCGCGACAATGACTTGCTCGCGGTCACCTCAGCCCGGATGCTGTTGCTCGACAACAGCACCGGCAAATGGGTGGATGGCCCACCCCTGCGTCACCCCCGCGGCGCCGGCGGCGCCGCCGTGGTCGGCAACAAGATCATCGTCGTGGGCGGACGCACCGGCAACCCCGAGTCGCTGGTCACCCAGACCGAGGTCTATGACGGCACCAGCTGGCGCGACGCCGCCGATATCCCGATGCCCGGCGACCACCTCGCCGTCGCCGCCGACTCCAGCTACCTCTACACCGTCGGCGGCCGCAAGTTCAGCGCCAGCAGCAACACCGACGTCGTGCAACGCTACGACCCGAAAGTCGACCGCTGGACCATCCGGACTCCCACGCCGCAAACGGTCAGCGGCGCCGGCGTTGCCATCGTCGACGGCCGACTCATCGTCGTCGGCGGCGAAACGCCCATCAGCGTCTCCACCACCGTTCAGGCCTACGACCTGGCCGCCCCCAACGCCACCTGGACCACCTTGGCCTCACTCGACCCGGGCCGCCACGGCCTCGGGGTCACCGCCATCGGCAACACCCTCTACGCCGTGGGCGGCGCCACCAAAGCCGGACACACCGCATCCACCAACCTCGTCGCAGCACTCACCTTCTCGTAGCGGCCCGCCGTCGACCCTGGTGACTGTTATGGACAGCGAGCACGGCGAGCTCGCCCCCGAGTTGGAGACCCTTCCGACACCGACACCAGGACCGGCTCGTCGAGCTCGATCGCTCGAAATGCCACTCGCCGCTGACGCTCTCAGCGCGGGCTCCCGCTGATCGTGGCTGATGCAAGCTACATCCTGGAGGAGAAGCCCATCGATGTGTTCACGTTATGTTCGAGAGGATCACGCACAGTCGAGACTGCAACCAGTACGGCGCCTTCTGGCGTAGAGTCACTCGGCACATCAAGCAACGCGCGTAAGGTTCCGGCGCGGCTTGAGGGTGATTTGGCATTTCCGCGTTATTTTGTCAGCCCGTGCCCGTACGTGGCCAGGCCGAATGATGCGTTCCACTACAACGCCGCGAATAGCGCGGCTTACAGATCCGCCCACATTCGCTGGTTATCGGGCCCTCGTTTGAGCTCGCCGATCCACGCACGGGCGAAAGCCTCATTAACGATCATGGCCCGACGGTCTATCTCGTTGACGTGAAGCAAAAGGCGAAGCGCTTCGGTGGCATCCTGGTTTGCGCCCGCGATGAGCCTGAGGGGCGGATCTGCATGGTCAGCCATCGGGAGACCGAAACATGTATCAGTGCGGAATACTCGCGCTTCTGCTTTACAGCGCAGGTGAAAACGCAGTTGCGTCTGGCTCATCGTTTGTGTGATTGTCGGTGGAACCGATGGGCTTGGGAAGTGGTCGGCTTTGAATGAGTCCTTGCCTGGACGGATCTTCATCAGCTATCGACGTCAGGAAACGGCCTGGCCAGCGCGGCAACTTTACGACGTGTTGGTGAAGCATTTTGCCGCCGAGCAGGTCTTCAAGGATGTCGACAACATCGACCCGGGCGATGATTTCGTTGAGCGCGTTGCCGCTGCCGTCGGATCCTGTGACGTGCTGCTGGTGCTGATCGGCCCACAGTGGCTAACGATCAGCGACGAGAAGGGTCACCGTCGCCTCGATAATCCCGAGGACTACGTCCGTCTGGAGATTGAGACGGCGCTCACCCGGAAGATCCGGGTGATCCCAATCCTGGTGGACGAGGCCCGGATACCGCGCGCGAACGAATTGCCTCCCACACTGGCCGCGCTGGTCCGCCGGAACGCGGTCGAGATCAACCCCATCACGTTCGACACCAAGCGGTTGATAGCCACTGTGCGCAAGACGCTGGAGCAGGAGTTTGCCCGCCGGCAGGCTGAGGAGCAGGCCCAGCGCCAGGCCGAGGAACAAGCCCGGCGCCAGGCCGAGGAACAAGCCCAGCGCCAGGCCGAGGAACAAGCCC
>DATDKX010000321.1:0-7138 GCA_036519615.1 Propionibacteriaceae bacterium | reverse complement strand
TCGTCGAAGCCCTTGGTGTGCTGATCGATGAAATCATGATCAACCCAGTCGTTGCTGATCAGTTGCTGCAGCAGTCCGTTGATCAGCGCGAGGTTGGTCCCCGGCTATGGCGCCAGGTGAATCTCGGCTGCCTTGGCGACTTCGGTCAGGCGTGGGTCGACCGCGACCAGGTGCGGAGGCGCGGTGCCGGCGAGTCGATCAAGAATGCGTGACCACAGCACGGTCTGGGTTGCCGCCACATTGTGCCCAAAGCAGAACAGCGTCTCGCAAAGATCAATATCGGCGTAAGAGCCGGGCTGTCCGTCGGCGCCGAAGGATTCTTTCAGCGATGCGGCTGCCGTCGCAGTGCAGAGCCGGGTATTGCCATCCATGTGAGGGGTACCGATGCCGGCTTTGCCGATCACCGACAAGGTGTAGTACTCCTCCAACATCAGCTGCCCTGAGGTATAGAAGCCGTGGGAGAGCGGACCTTTCGTTTCCAGCAACTCTTTGGAGATGCTGGTGATCAAGTTCATCGCCTCATCCCAGGAAGCCTCGACGAATCCCGTGCCGCTTCTGATCAAGGGTCGCTTCAGTCGATCATGAAGTTGTCCCTGCCAGCCGTAGAGTCCCTTGGGTCCGAGACGGCCGTGGTTGACTCGATCCTCTGCTCGACCGCGGACTCCGACCATCTGTCCGTCCTTGACGGCGATGTCCAGTCCACATCCATTGCTGCAGAGCAGACAGGCCGAAGGTACCCAGGAATCAACATCGTCGACGGTCACTCCATCGATCAGATGCTGGTCTACCCGTACGGGCCAGGACTCGCCTGGCGAGTAGGGCGTTCGCTGGCCCCAGATGTCGTCGCCGGTGCGTGCTGCCATGCTCCCGGCGTACCCGCGTAAAGGGTGGGTCACACTGTCACGTTTTAGCCTCCGTGCATCAAGGTGGTCGGCGCGTAGCTCAGGCGGATCGTTTTCCGCGCACAAGCGTCGAAAAGACCGTCCTTGAGGCAGCGAAAGGGGTCGTTTTCGGGCACAAGCGCCAAGACGGTCGCCGTCAGGCGGTGCGGATCTCCGGGTCGCTTCCATCACCTTCAGCTGCGTATTGAGCATGTGCTCGACGACCTGGTAGCCGAGTCGGTCGTTGACGGCGTTCATGTGCAGATTGACCCCAGCGTTGCCGGTGATCAGACGCTGGCACAACGGGAACTGCTCCCGGACGCGTGCGTGATTGACCAGTTTCATGGCCAGGCCGAGCCGGTAGCCTCGGTGGGGCCTCGGCACCAAGGTGCCGCTTTGGATCGTCGATCGTGCGCACTTCCCAGCTGCCCATGGGCCCTTGACGGTACGGCTCCCGCCTCGACCCCGCATCCGAGTGTCCGGCGCCCATGGTTTATGCAGTTGTCGTCGGGAAGTGGGCGTCGATTGGCGGCCGGGCGAATGTTCGGCGACCGATGGCGAGCATGACGAAGAAATAGGCCAGCGCACTCAGCGACCCAATTATGGCGACCAAGGTTGGAGTTGCGTTCGCGGCGTTGGCGATGAGCGCGCCCAGTACGCCGGCAACAATCGCGTTCACCACGTTCATGAACATGCTGGTACTGCCCACAATGTGACTGACCATGTGCCGCGCCGCGCCCATCGTCTACGTGCGCATGAGCCCAGCCCGATCGTCATGCCAGGAGGCGACGAAGTACGGAGCGAGCCCAGGATCGATCTTCACCGGCTTGGCGCGAAGTACCAAGGCTTTCCGCCCGACGGAATCCTCTTCAGCCTCGGTCGGCCTGAGAAAATCCGCGAGGTACTCAACGAGGCTGGTTGGGCGGACATCGAGACAACGGTTGACAACCGACCTCTATACCTCCCACCAGATCCGCTGGCTGCGGCAAAGATGACGATGGCGGCCGGACCCGTGCAGGCCTTGCTCGAAGGTCAACCCGAGATGGTTCTGGCCGAGGTGGACTCAGCCTTGACGGCGGACTACACACATCGCAAAAACGAGTCGGGCATCGGTCTCCCGGCAGGATTTATCGTGGTGGCCGCACGACGTCCCTGACGCAGCCGGACAGGTGTTGTCCAGTTTCATTTGGTGTTGTCCAGTTCATTTGGTGTTGTCCGTTGCTCTGGGGGCTGCCGATTCTCCGAGGAATGTCCGAGCCATATATTGAAAGCGTGTTCGAAAATGCCCTCGTCGAGCTCGACGCAACCGGAACGCTGGCTGCCGCGGAGGACAACGAACACCTCCTGATCACGGCCGAAACCTGCCGCCTCCACGTCGCGGCGCATTGGGCCGATCTCCACCCCGACGGCGCCATCGCACAAAGCCGCATTCCGGCACTGAACACCCCATCCGGCTGGGCGGGGACGGCATCCCCACCGTCGCCGACCTCGCACCTGCCGAACTCGGCTGCACACTGCGCATCTCCGATGGATCAGCGTTCCGGCTCATCGGCGACGCCCTAGATCTACGACACCGGCTCCCCAAGATTTGGGCGGCCGCCGTAGCCGGGCAGGCGCCGGCCCACCAGGCCCGGAGACCGCACCCGAGCCTCATCGGTCGCTGCAGATCCGCCGATGTCTTCCCCCACGCCGCGGCGGTGAGCGGCTCGATCGACATCGATCACACCATCCCGTATCTGAGCCCCAATAAGGGTGGGCCGCCGGGCCAGACCTACCACCACCGCATCACAACCCACGGCGGCTGGCAGGTCTGCCAGCCCGAAGCCGGCATCTGGCTCTGGCGATCACCCCACCACCGCATCTACCTCGTCAACGCCAGCGGGCACCCACGCCCTCGGCGATTCGCAGTTCACTCAAGCAATCTGGCGCGCCGCAAGCCAGCCACAAGAGCGCGCAGCTGAGCTGGCCACCACCAGCTTCCGCTGACTCCTCAGCATGCTGCTGTAAAGCGCAAATGGCTTCGAGGTCGGGTGAACGGGTACAGGTCTTACATGCCCGCCTTCGGCTTCCACGCCTCGCACGAGCAAGTTCATCCCAGCGAACTGCTGGCCGCGGTGCAGCGCGCCGAGGAGGCCGGTTTCGAGGCGGCTATGTCCTCGGACCACTTTTCGCCGTGGAGCGAGCGGCAGGGCCAGTCCGGGTTTGCCTGGTCGTGGCTCGGCGCCGCCCTACAAGCGACCGGGCTGCCCTTCGGGGTAGTTACCGCGCCGGGGCAGCGGTATCACCCTGCTGTGATCGCCCAGGCCATCGCCACCTTAAGCAGCATGTATCCCGGCCGGTTGTGGGCGGCACTCGGCACCGGCGAAGCCAGCAACGAACACATCACTGGTACTGGCTGGCCGCGGAAAGAGGTACGCAACGACCGATTACGGGAATGCGTTGACATCATCCGGGCCCTTCTGCGCGGCGAAGAGGTGAGCCACGACGGGCTGGTCCGCATCGACCGGGCGCGGCTGTGGACCCGGCCGTACGAGCCGCCGCCGCTGCTCGGCGCCGCCGTCAGCGTGGCGACGGCCCGCTGGTGCGCAGACTGGGCGGACGGACTAATCACAGTCAACGCCGAGCTGGATCAGCTGCGCCGCATGATCGACGCCTACCGAACGGCCGGCGGCCGGGGGCCGCTGCACCTGCAGGTCCATCTGAGCTGGGCACCCGATGAGGCGCGGGCCGAGGCGATCGCCCACGAGCAATGGCGCAGCAACGTGTTCCCGCCGCCGGCGTGCTGGGACATCGACAGCGTCGAGACCTTCGATGCGGTCTCCGAAGACGTTCCGATCGAGCGAGTACGCCAGGTCGTGAACATCTCCTCCGACCTCGGCTGGCACACCGCTCAACTCGCCGGGTACGCGGAGCTGGGATTCGATGAGATCGCGCTGCACCACGTCGGGCAGCAGCAAGACGAGTGGATCGAGACCTTCGGGGCCAAGGTCTTGCCACAACTGCGCCAAGCGTCGACCTGACCCATTAGCCGCTCGGACGTTGCGGCGGGCGACTTGTCCACGTACCGGGTGGGTGCTCTGGCACGGACAAGTCTGCGATGACTCCGAAGTGGTCGCTAGCCCAGACGCCCTCGACCGGCTCATCGAGGAATCGGTCGCAGTGCAGCACTTGCAACAGCGGCCCATGTCGCCCGGCTCGCACGAGCACATAGTCGATGCGGCGGGAGACGGCGGTCGCCACTTCACCCGCACGCACCAGCGGGTTCTCCGCCGTGAACGTCAGGCCTGGGTCCGCGGGCCGTGCCGTCTCCCACGCGTCTTGATAGCAAACGCTCACTCCGTCGATGGATCGCCGGCCGCGCCAGAACAGCATGCTCGCCGACTCCGGCGTGGCGTCGAAATCGCCGAGGACAACCGCCGGCCTGTCCCCCGCATGCTCCTCAACCGCAAGCGCAGCGCTGCGAGCTTGCTGCTCGCGCTCCACCTCGAGTGGAAACGGCCAATTCGGTTTGTGGTGCGCAAGGACCAGTGGACCGACAGCAGATTCCAGCTCGACGATCAGGGTGGCGCACCATGGAAGGTCCCCTCCATGTTGAGGGGTGCGCTGATCGATCTCCTCCAGCACTCGATGCTTTGCACGAGTAGCAAGCGCCGCTCCAGTGCCGTCCTCACTGGTGGCGGAAAAGGGAGTGATGCAGTAATCCGGCCCAAGGAGATCCTCGACCCCACCCCTGACATTGACCTCCTGCAGCGCGACTACGTCCGCTTCAAGCGCACGCAAAGCGCCGCCGATCACCCGACTTCGCCGCTCCCAATCCGGATTAGCGGGACCGAGCACGTTGAAAGTCACACACCGGAGGCCAACGGGCTCTGCGGTCACCGTCGAAGTCAACCACAGCTCCGCAGGCTCATCGACCAGCTGCGCGAATCACCTGTCGGCATGCTGCCGCTATTACGACCTGCGAGACTTTGCTAGAGGAGGCGTCCCGA
This sequence comes from Propionibacteriaceae bacterium, assembly GCA_036519615.1. Taxonomy (GTDB): domain Bacteria; phylum Actinomycetota; class Actinomycetes; order Propionibacteriales; family Propionibacteriaceae; genus Microlunatus. Next base: position 2,268 of record DATDKX010000321.1, on the reverse strand, counting down.
AGGACGATGTTGGCATGAGCGTAGTGGCGGAAGAGCGAGGGCACGAGGCCGGCGGAAGGCGTCTAAGTCGGACGACGATCGCACGCGCCGCTGTCAGCTACATTGACCGGCACGGTACGCAGGGGTTGACGATGCGGGGCTTGGGTCAAACGCTCGGCGTCGAAGCAATGGCGTTGTACCGCTATGTCACCGGCCGGGAGGACCTGTTGGAGGCTGTGGTCGCCGAATTGTTGGATGGGGTCAGTACGGGCCTTGACCCGCAGCTCACCAGCAGCTGGCAGGGTTATCTGCAGACGTTGGCTCACGCGGTCCGCCGAATCGCGCTGGATCACCCGGGAGCGTTTCCTCTCGTCGCGACTCGACACCCGGCCGCTCCGTGGTTGCGGCCTCCACTGCGCAGCTTGGAACTTGTAGAGGACTTCCTGAACGCGTTGTCCTCGCACGGGATGACCGATGAGCAGGTGGTTGAGGTCTACCGCGCCTTCAGCAGCTTTCTGCTAGGCAATCTGCTGCTGGATGCGGCACAGCGCGGGGGCGATGCCGCCCCGGTCGAAGCGCCCCTCGATGAGGGGTCAGCCCAGATTCCTAACACAGATGGACAGCTCGACTTGTCCGGAAACCCTGCCATCGCCCGGTTCCGGCCGTTGCTCAGTGAGGACCACAGCGCCGAGGAGTTCGAGGTTGGGCTGGAGACCCTGCTAGACCGGCTGGATATGTCGCTCTCCCAGTGACTCTCGCGCGACTTACGAACGGCGCGCACCACGTCGCCCCCGGTGCTGGGCGCGATAGCCGCCGGTCTTGTCGGGCTCATGTGCTGCTCGTCACCCTGCGGCGGCGGTCCTCCGAGGGAAGCTAAGTGCTGGCGCCGTCAGTTCGTCAGCGGTAGGTAGCGCACCATGAGTACGCCGTCAATGGCTCCGATTGCCTTGATCACGGAATCCGGCACCTCGCTGTCCACATCCACCAGCGTGTACGCCAAGTCCTTACGGGACTTGTTGGTCATGGTCGCGATATTGAGACTGGCCGCTGCCATCTCGTGGGAGATTCCACCGACCATGTTCGGCACATTGGCATTGGCAATCGCTACCCGGAATCGAGACTCGCGGGGCAAGATCACATCGGGGAAGTTGACCGAATTCCGGATTGTCCCGTCGAGCAGATAATCGCGTACCTGCTCAGCCACCATCACTGCACAGTTCTCCTCGGCCTCTCGCGTCGAGGCGCCGAGGTGCGGCAGCAAGATCACCTTGGGCTGACGGGCGAGCTGCGGGTTAGGAAAGTCGCAGACGTACCTCGATAGCTGACCAAACTCCAGCGCTTCCAAAATCGCGGTCTCTTCGACGACAGCACCCCGGGAGAAGTTAAGTACCACCGAACCCGGCTTCATCTGCGCTATGCCGCCAGCATCGATCATGCCGCGGGTCGCAGCCACGAGCGGCACGTGCAACGTAAGGAAGTTGCTGTGCTTGAGGACTTCGCTCAGACTGTTCGCCTTCTTGACGGTGGCAGGCAGACTCCATGCCGAATCCACCGTGATCTCCGGGTCGTAACCGATCACGTGCATGCCGAGCTTGATCGCCGAATCCGCGACTAAACAACCGATCTTGCCCAGACCCACAACACCGAGCGTGTGATTCGCCAGCTCATAACCGGCGAACGCCTTCTTCCCGGCCTCGATCTTGTGATCCAATTCGGGGTCGTCCGAGTCGATGGTCTCGAGGTACTTCAGCGCATCATCGATGTTGCGCGCCGCAAGCAACATGCCGGCCACGACCAGCTCCTTGACGGCGTTCGCGTTCGCGCCCGGTGCGTTGAACACCGGTACCCCGCGGGCGGACATGCTCGGGATCGGAATGTTGTTGGTTCCGGAGCCGGCACGGCCGACCGCCAGCAGAGACTCTGAAATCTCCATGTCATGCAGATCGGCTGATCGAACCAAGATCGCGTGCGGATCTTCTACATCCGCCGAAACTGCAAACCGATCCCAGGGCAGCCGCTTGAGCCCGCCGGCTGAGATGTGATTAAGGACCCGTACTCGATATTTGTCAGTCACCGCGTGCTTCAGCCCTTCGTCGCCGCAAACTCGGCCATGTAGTCCACCAAGGCTTGAACACCTTCAATAGGCATCGCGTTGTAAAGCGAAGCCCGCATACCGCCCACCGAACGATGCCCCTTCAGCTCGACGAGATCATTCTTTGCCGCACCGGTGAGGAAATCGGCTTCCAGCCTTGGATCGGCGAGCCGGAAAGGGACATTCATCCGCGACCG
>DATDKX010000320.1:0-13765 GCA_036519615.1 Propionibacteriaceae bacterium | reverse complement strand
CCGGCCTGCGCCCGGACCGTCCAGCCGTACGGGTCGAAGCGGAACCGCTCGGATCCGGCTTGTGCGTGCACAACTACGGTCATGGCGGCAATGGGGTGAGCCTGTCCTGGGGCTGCGCGCGAGAAGCAGCCGAGCTTGTCGGGGTGAGCGAAACGCGGTGATCCCAGGGGCAGCATCCGGATTGTGAAAGCAATCACAAATGGGTCCGTGGGCGCCGGCCAGATTGGTGGGCTCCCGAACCGCAGTTACGCTGAGCCCCGTGACCTGGTCGGCGCCGGACCCGCGACGGCTGCGCGTACGGACGCATGCGATCGAGGATCCGGGCTCGCTGCTGAATCTCCTCCCGCCAAAAGACAGCTACGTCTGGTTGCGCTACGGGGACGGCCTCGTGGGCTGGGGCGAGGTAGTGCGGCTCAAGCCGGCCAGTATTGCCGAAGCCGCCGAGTGGTGGGCCGATCTTGTTGCTCAGGTCGAGGTGACCGCAGCCCTGGATGATCCGCCAGCGGGTGCCGGCCTCGTCGCGTACGGCTGCTTTCTCTTCGATCCGGCCAACTCGGCCAGCCGATCGAGCCTCATCGTGCCTCAGACTGTGGTGGGACGGCGCAATGGTCAAGTCTGGCGAACCGACATCGGACTAGCCACAGAGCATGAGATCCCCGCAAGTCAGCTGTTGCGCCCAGAACGGCCGCGCAATGTCACCTTCGGTGATGGAGGGCTGAGCGGCCCCGAGTGGGAGGCCGCCGTTGCGGAAGCGGTACGCCGCATTGGCAACGGAGAGCTGGACAAGGTGGTGCTTGCCCGAGACCTGCTGGCGTTCGCCGAGAACGACATTGACTTGCGGTGGATCGCTGCCCGGCTCGCGGAGAACTACGCCCAATGCTGGACGTACGTGGTTGACGGTCTGGTTGGCGCTACTCCGGAGATGCTGGTGAAACGTGAGGCAGGGCTGGCTACCTCACGAGTGCTGGCCGGGACGATACGCCGGTCCGGCGATGATGATCATGATCTCAACCTGGCTGCGGCCTTGGCTCGGTCGAGCAAGGATCTCGAGGAGCACGAATACGCCGTGCGCTCCGTCGCCCGGGCGCTGGCCCCCTTCTGCTCCGGCACGAACGTGCCGGACGCACCCTACGTTTTGCAGCTGCCCAATGTCTTACACCTGGCCACCGACATCACCGCCGTCGCTGACAAGGGAGTTGCCTCCCTAGCGCTCGCGGCCGCGCTGCATCCCACGGCTGCCGTCTGCGGCACGCCTACCGACAACGCGCGATCCTTGATCGCGGAGCTAGAGCATCTGGATCGTGAGCGCTACGCCGGGCCGGTCGGCTGGATCGACGCCAACGGTGATGGCGAATGGGCCATTGCTCTCCGCTGCGGCCAGCTGAGCGAAACCGACCCGCACCAGATTCGACTCTTCGCCGGCTGCGGCATTGTCGCCGGTTCGGATCCCGCCTCGGAGCTGGCCGAGGCGAACGCCAAACTCATCCCGATGCGCGACTCCCTGGGCTAGGCACCCCTCCCTCAGTCGTGACCAAGCTGGGTACGGCCGGTAGGCGCCCGTTATCAGACTGTGATCTTGCCGGTTCCTAACCGCTCCGATCACAGGTTCATATCGTGCCCGCGTGTCTCGCCCGAGTGTCGCGAGGACCTAGCGTTTTCGCCAGATTCGCCCGGGTGATGCGTGTTAGCGTGCGGGCTGCTGTGGCATGGCAGGAGGCCGGTTGGGCTGACCTAAGTCATGTCTTTCATCACTGAATTCGGGGGTTCAGTTCTTCATGAGGAAGCTCTTTCGAGCCGTTGTCGCGCTCGCGGTGTTGTCTCTAGGTGTTGTCATCGTGCCGCCGGCGCAGGCGGCGTACACCCCTGCGGCTGGTGCCGCCTTCAATGATCCCACCGGATCGCGCGGTGAGCAGACAGTTCTGATGGACCAGATCATTACCGCGGTGAACAACGTTCCAGCCGGCTCCGTCATCCGGGTCGTGGCCTATTCCTTCGACTACAAACCTGTGGCCGATGCGTTGATCGCCGCCAAGAGGCGTGGCGCCCAGGTGCGGCTACTGATCGATAGTCACACCGAGACTGATCAAATCAGGCGATTGCGGAGCTTCCTCGGCACGGGCACGAGGGATGGCAGCTACCTCCGGACCTGCCAGTACAGCTGCATGGCAAGCACGAAATCGTTCATTCACTCCAAGCTCTACCTGTTCTCCCGAACCGGCGGCGCGAAGTATGTGTCCATGAACTCCTCTGCGAACCCAGCCGAAACTGGCGTCAGCCGGTCGTGGAACAACACCTACACAACCGTCGGCGACAAGACCATCTACGACGCGAACGTCGACAACTTCAACGACATGCTGCCCGACAAGACGAACACCGACTACTACCACACCGTGGAGAGCGGAAACCTCAAGGAGTACTTCTTCCCACGGGCGGGCTCCACGAAGAAGTCAGACACGCTTTATAACATTCTGAACGATGTCAGCTGTCCTAGCTCCATCAAGCTCACGACATACTTCTGGACGAGTGCGCGTCTCTATTTGGCAGAGAAGCTCACGGCTCTCAAGAAGGCGGGCTGCAGCGTCGAGGTGATCTATCCCGATGGTTCAGGTGATCAAAACACGGTCTATGCCGAAGTGACTGCTGAGCTGGTCCATGGCGGAATCCCCACGTGGAACACTCGTCCCGTCGCCGGTCTCTACGTACACAACAAGGTGATACTGATCGACGGCACATATCAGGGCGTCCCAGGTCAGAAGATCGTCTACGCCACCTCGCAGAACCTCACGATGACCAGCCTGCGAAAAAGCAACGAGGTCATGCTTCGAATCCCGATTCCATCGGTTTATCAGGCCTACTGGGGCAACTTCCAAGAGATCAAAACCCACTCTGTGCAAATCATCCCGGCCACTGCCAAGACAACCGCCGGTGTCGACAGCGCCAGGGAAACTCGCAACGGGAAGGCGCCAAAGGACAATAGCGCTGACCCTGACGAATAGCCATCCGTCGTCGCGACGCGTCACCGCGGTAGTTCTCGCTGGTGGCGCGTCGCAGCGTTTTCCGCCGGACAAGCTGGCTCAGCTCGTGGATGATGAGCCGTTGCTGAACCAGGCACTCGCCTCGCTGCCCGCAGAGTTTGTTGTTGTGGTCGTTGGCTCCGTACGCGAGGTCGCCCGGCCAGTGATCTTCACCTCCGAGGATCCACCGGGCGGCGGTCCTGCTGCGGGCCTGGCGGCCGGGGTCCGGCGAGCGCTTGCAGAGTCAGCTGACGCGATCGTGGTACTGCCCGCTGATGCTCCGCTTGGCGGTCAGGCAGCGCGCACCCTGCTCAGCCGTCTGGACGAAGAACCGAGCGCCGAAGCAGTCGTCGGCGTTGATGCACAGGGTCGCGAGCAGCCTCTGCAGCTGGCCTTGCGACCGGCTGCGGCCGAGGCTCTGGTTGCCGCCGCTGGGCCGGGTGGTGCGGCTGGCGTCTCGGCACGGAGGCTCCTGGATGCGCTGAGGCCTGGTTTGGTCTCTCATGAGCTGGCGCCAGCTGAGCTGTGGGATATCGACACACCTGAGCAACTGCAGGCCTGGCAGCTCCGAGGCTCAACAGCCGTGTCATCGATCGTCGACCTGGCAGGCCAGCGTGCTGCGAAAGTTGACCGGCCGGTTGTCATCGCCATTGACGGCCCAAGCTGCGCGGGCAAGTCGATCTTGGCAACCGCAGTCGCCCTTCGATCCGGAGCCACGGTCCTAGAAGGGGATGACTTCTACCGGAACACGCTGCCGAGGCTGACAGTCTCGCAGCGGGAGGCGATGTCAGATGCTGCAGTGGTTGATGCTGTGATCGATTGGGAGCGGCTGCGGAATCAGGCGCTGCTGCCACTACGAGCCGGGGAGTCAGCCACCTTCCAGCCGTACGATTGGGAAGCCGACGATGGCCGGCTTGCACCGCCCAAGACGGTTCCCGCGGGTGACTTGATCATCCTCGAGGGGGTTTACGCCGCGCGGCCAGAGTTCGTTGATCTAGTGGATCTAGCCGTCTACCTGGGCGTCGATCCGCAGATCCGTGCCCGCCGCTATGCGGAACGAGAGAACGATCCGGACTGGGTCCGGTTCTGGGAGCGTGGCGAGGCCTATTACTTCACCGCTGTCCGGCCGCCCGCCAGCTTCGACCTCAAGTTGGATGCCGAAGAATTGAGTTAACGCCCACTTAGTCTGCTGACGCCCACAGCAACAAGTGGGGCGTCAGCGATGACGCGGCCTCGATCGCGCTCCCCCGGAACGGGCCGCTGTGAGACCGCCACTAAGGTGCGTCACGGAAGCGGAACTGGCGCCTCAACCCAGGAAGGGAGGGCCCAGCTTCCTTGCAGAGTTGGGATCTGGGCTGTCTCAAGGCTCTTTGCACCCAACGCGCCGAACCGTCCGTGCAAAGTCGTAGACTCATGCCTGATGACTTAGTGAAGTTTTTCACTAAGTCCCCGGGAGACTTCAGGGACACACTTCAGGGAGAACGCCATGTCGGTCACCACGAACGGGCGGGGCCCGTACGCGGAACCGGGCGGACGCTTTCAGACGCCGGCCATCGATGCCGACGTCGTCGTCGTTGGCGCTGGACCAGCCGGATCAGCGACAGCCACGCATCTCGCGCGTCATGGTCTCCGAGTCTCCCTATTGGAGAAGAGCAAGTTTCCCCGCGAAAAGGTTTGCGGCGACGGTCTCACACCACGCGGCACCCGGCAGCTCATCCGGCTCGGCATTGACACCTCCGAGGCGGCCGGCTGGTTGCATAACAAGGGCCTGCGTATCTACGGCGGCGCCCGTCCGTTTGAGCTGCCCTGGCCTGATCTTGCCGACTTCCCGTCCTACGGACTGGTCCGCCCACGAGCGGATTTCGATGACTTGCTGGCGCGCCATGCCGTGGCGGCGGGGGCCTCGCTGTACGAGCTGGCCAACGTGATCGAGCCGATCCTGGACTCCCGCAGCGGGCGCATCGTCGGCGTTCGAACCAAGGACGGCCGCCGCTTTACAGCCCCAATGGTCGTTGCTGCCGACGGAAACTCGACCCGACTGAGTCTTGCCATGGGACTCCCTCGACGCGAGGACCGGCCGATGGGCGTTGCCGTACGCACCTACTTCAACAGTCCGCGGCACCGTGACGACTACCTGGAGTCCTGGCTGGAGCTGTGGGAGGGCAAGCCGGGCAAAAGCGCGTTGCTGCCGGGATACGGGTGGATCTTCGGCATGGGCGACGGCACCTGCAATGTTGGCCTGGGCATCCTGAACACTTCTGCAGCCTTCGGCAAGACCGATTACAAGGATCTGCTCAAGCGCTGGCTTGACAACACGCCTCCCGATTGGGGCTTCCGCAGTCAGAACATGACCAGTCCGGTGCGCGGCGCAGCGTTGCCCATGGGCTTCAACCGCCAGCCACACTACGGACGTGGCTTGTTGCTTGTCGGGGACGCCGGCGGCATGATCAACCCGTTCAACGGCGAAGGCATCGCCTACGCCATGGAGTCTGCCGAGATGGCGGCCAACGCTATGGTCGATGCCCACGAGCGTGGCCCCGGCAGCCCGGCAGCCGAGCGGGCGCTGCGGTCCTATCCGATCAAGCTGAAGGCCGCGCTCGGTGGCTACTACACGCTGGGCCGAGTCTTTGTGAAGTTGATTGGCCATCCGAAGGTCATGCGCGTCTGCACGACGTATGGACTGCCCCGTCAAACCTTGATGCGGTTCACGTTGAAACTGCTTGCCAACCTGACCGATGCCAGCGATGGTGACGCGATGGATAAGTTGATCAACTCGCTGTCCAGGATTGCCCCGGCGGCATGATCAACTCGGATAGCTGTGGATGGGAGGCGGGCTGATGAGTCCCTACATCGGTATCGTGATCTTGCTCGCGATAGCCTCCGGGTTCGTAGCGCTCACTATCCTGACCAGCGTGCTGGTTGGGCCGGGGCGGTTCAATCGAGCCAAGTACGACTCGTACGAGTGTGGCATCGAGCCGACGCCGCAGCCCGTTGGTGGCGGCCGGTTTCCGGTGAAGTACTACATCACCGCCATGCTCTTCATCGTTTTCGACATTGAGATCGTCTTCCTCTATCCCTGGGCAGTGGCGTTCGATCAGATGGGCGTATTCGCGCTGGTCGAGATGATCTTGTTCATTGCCGCGGTCTTTATTGCGTACTTCTATGTGCTGCGACGCGGTGGGCTGGACTGGGATTGAGGATGCAAGCAAGTAGGAGTGTTAACTGAGATGGGCCTCGAGGAGAAGCTTCCCAGCGGTGTGTTGCTCACCACCGTTGAGAATTTGTTTGGGTATATGCGGAGCGCGGCGTTCTGGCCGGCCACCTTCGGTCTGGCCTGCTGCGCCATCGAGATGATGACCTACGGCGCGCCGCGTTACGACTCTGGACGCTGGGGTCAGGAGGTATTTCGGGCTTCGCCCCGGCAGGCAGACCTGATGATCGTCGCCGGCCGCGTGAGCCAGAAGATGGCGCCAGTGCTGCGCCAGATCTATGACCAGATGCCTAACCCAAAGTGGGTTCTTGCCATGGGCGTGTGCGCCAGTACCGGCGGAATGTTCAATAACTATGCGATCGTGCAAGGAGTTGATCACATCGTGCCGGTCGATATGTACCTGCCGGGTTGCCCGCCGCGGCCGGAGATGTTGATCGACGCCATGTTCAAGCTGCGGGACAAGGTGCGCCATATGCCGATCGGCCTCGATGCGATCGAGGCGGCTCAAGATCAGGAGCAGCGGCAGTTGGAGGCGCCGTCGCTCATTGAGCAGAAGGGCCTGCTCCGATGACAGAAGGGACTCCTCCTCGCAAAACGCCGCGCAAGAGAACGCGTAAATCAGCGGCGCCTAAAGACGTGCGCCCTGAGCCTGACGAGATGAGCCCTGAGCCCATCGAAGGGCAAGATGAGGGCGCTTCGACCAGCTCAGCGCGCAGTGCAGACCAGAGCGCTTCGACAAGCTCAGCCGACATTCATAAGGAATCCGACGAGAAGGCTCCCATCAAGGGTGCAGTCCCGGAGGGTGAGTCGGAGCCGGATGCCGGAACCAAGCCAGAGTCTCTGACAGGTGAAGCGCCCGAGGTCAGCTCAGAGGCAACAGCCGCGGAAGAGGACGAAGCGCAACTAGCCACCACGGAGCCGACCGCTGAGGTCCTTCAGGTCCGAAAGGGCATGTTCGGCGTCAAGGGCACTGGGGACACCTCGGGATATGGCGGCCTGACTCGCGCAATCGAGTTCCCGGCCCCGGCAACTCCGCCATTCGGCGGCTGGTGGGACCAGGTATATGAGCGCATCGGCGTACTGATTCCGAACTTCAGCGACGTGATCACCGAGGTGGTCATCCACCGCGGCGAGATCACCTTCCATGTCGCGCGGCAGCATCTACCAGAGTTCGTCCGATATCTAAGAGACGACGCTCACCTGCGGTTCGAGTTCTGCAGCAGCGTGTCGGGGGTGCACTATCCGGCCGACAAGGGTCGCGAGCTGCACGCGGTCTATCACTTGCAGTCCATGACTCACAATCGGCGGATTCGACTCGAAGTCTCCGTACCCGACAGCGACCCACACATTCCATCGGTGGTGGCGACCTATCCGACCGCTGACTGGCACGAGCGCGAGACGTACGACATGTTCGGCATCATCTTCGACGGTCATCCGGCATTGACTCGGATCTTGATGCCTGACGACTGGCCCGGCCACCCGCAGCGCAAGGACTACCCGCTCGGTGGCATCCCCGTGGAGTACAAGGGCGCAACCGTTCCACCCCCAGATCAAAGGAGGTCGTACTCATGAGCACGACCGACGAGCGCATCCGGCCCGAGGCAGACCAAGGGCCCACCGCCACAGAGGAAGAGCAGGATCCGTTCGGCATCGGTGGGGAAGCGGCCGAGGGCCACGTCTACACCGTCACCGGACAGGACTGGGACTCCCTGGTATCCGAGCAGGCCGAGCGCGGCGATGAGCGAATCGTTGTCAACATGGGTCCGCAGCATCCCTCGACCCACGGCGTACTCCGGCTGATCTTGGAACTGGAAGGTGAATCGGTCACCGAGGCCCGCTGCGGTATCGGCTACCTGCACACCGGCATCGAAAAGAACATGGAGTTCCGCAACTGGACCCAGGGCGTCACCTTCTGCACCCGGATGGACTATTTATCGCCGTTGTACAACGAGACCACCTACTGCCTGGGCGTCGAACGGCTGCTGGACATCGAGGCGGAAATCCCGGAGAAGGCGAACGTTCTTCGGGTGCTGATGATGGAGCTCAATCGCCTCTCCTCGCATTTGGTCTGCATTGCGACCGGCGGTATGGAGATCGGCGCGCTGACCGTAATGACGATCGGATTCCGGGAGCGGGAGAAGGTGCTGGACGCCTTCGAGTTGATCACCGGCCTACGGATGAATCATGCCTACATTCGCCCCGGCGGGATTGCCCAGGACCTGCCCGACAAGGCGCTGGATTTCGTTAAGGATCTCGTTGTCTGGATGAGAAAGCACCTGCCGGAGTATGCAGCCTTCTGTAATGAGAACCCGGTCTTCAAGGGCCGCCTCTCCGGGGTCGGCTACCTCGATCTTGCAGGCTGTATGGCCTTGGGCATCACTGGTCCGCCGCTGCGGGCAACCGGCTACGACTGGGACCTCCGCAAGAAGCAGCCCTACTGCGGCTACGAAACCTACGACTTCGAGGTACAGACCTGGGACACCATGGACGCCTATGGGCGCTTCCGCATCCGGCTGAACGAGATGTGGGAGAGCCTCAAGATCGTCGAACAATGTGTGGAGCGGCTGGAGAAGATGCGGGGCGCCCCGATCATGATCGGTGACAAGAAGATCGCATGGCCGGCGCAGCTGTCGATCGGTTCGGACGGCATGGGCAACTCCAACGACTACCTCAGGCACATCATGGGTGAATCCATGGAGGCGCTGATCCATCACTTCAAGCTGGTAACCGAAGGCTTCCGGGTTCCGCCGGGTCAGGCCTACGTCCCTATCGAGAGCCCGCGCGGCGAACTTGGTGCCCATGTCGTTTCCGACGGCGGAACGCGCCCGTTCCGCGCGCACTTCCGGGACCCCAGCTTCACCAACCTGCAAGCGATGCCCGCTATGTGCGAGGGCGGCATGGTATCCGACGTTGTCGTCGCCGTGGCCTCGTTGGATCCGGTCATGGGTGGAGTTGATCGATGACGATGCGGCCTGAAGGCGGCCCCTTGAGCAATCCCCTCGAGCCCCCGCCGCCGACACCTAATGGCCATGCCGGCGGTGATATCGCATCTGAGGAGCTCGTCGGGCACGGACATTTCGTCACGCATTTTGACGAGCCGAGCCTGGACTACAGCGTCTCCGAGACCAAGATCACTGAGGCGACGCTGGAGGAGATGCGGTCCATAGCTGCGCGGTATCCGCAGGCTCGTTCCGCACTGCTGCCCATGCTGCATCTGGTGCAGAGCGTCGAGGGCCGGGTAACGCCTGCCGGCATTGAGGCATGCGCGATGATCTTGGGTCTGACTACGGCCGATGTCAGCGGTGTCGCCACCTTCTACACCATGTACAAACGTCGTCCAGTGGGGGAGTACCACGTCGGCGTCTGCACCACCGCACTCTGCGCGATCGTGGGCGGCGACGAGGTTTATGCCAGACTTCAAGATCATTTAGGGATCGGCAACGACGAAACAACCGAGGACGGCAAGATCACCCTGGAGCACGTGGAGTGCAACGCAGCCTGCGACTTCGCTCCAGTGATGATGATCAACTGGGAGTTCTTCGACAACAGTACGCCGGAGAAGGCGATCGAGATCGTTGATCAAATTCGCGCGGGAGCGGAGGTGCACTCAACTCGCGGTGCCCGGGTCTGCACCTGGAAAGAAGCCGAGCGAGTGCTTGCCGGTTTCCCCGACGGACGAGCCGACGAAGGGCCGACTGCTATCGGCCCGTCGCTGCTCGGTTTGCGCATTGCAGCCGAGCACGGCTGGAAGGCACCGGATCCAAAGCACGTGGCCGACGGCCAGGACGAGGAGGGCCAGTGACCGATCCTTTGACTCCGGTGCTTACCGCCAACTGGGGTGACGAGCGCGCCTGGAAGCTGACCAACTACGAACACCGTGATGGGTATCAGGCGCTGCGGTCGGCGCTGCAGATGGAGCCGGCTGATGTCGTCAGTCTCGTCAAGGATTCCGGCCTGCGCGGACGCGGTGGAGCGGGCTTCCCGACGGGGATGAAGTGGAGCTTCATTCCACAGGACAATCCCAGGCCGAAGTACCTGGTCGTCAACGCAGACGAATCGGAGCCGGGGACCTGCAAGGACATTCCGCTGATGATGGCCTCCCCGCACACCCTTATCGAGGGAGTGATCATCTCTGCGTACGCCATCCGTTCGAACCTTGCCTTCATCTATGTGCGGGGTGAAGTGCTTCATGTGGTTCGTCGCCTCCAACAGGCCGTTCGTGAGGCATACTCCGCTGGCTACGCCGGCAAGAACATTCTGGGCACCGGATACGACCTGGAGATCATCGTCCACGCGGGAGCGGGCGCATATATCTGCGGTGAGGAGACCGCGTTACTGGACTCGCTGGAGGGTCGTAGGGGGCAGCCGCGGCTGCGGCCGCCGTTCCCGGCAGTCGCGGGCCTGTACGCGTGCCCGACAGTGATCAACAACGTAGAGTCGATCTCCTCGGTTCCCGCGATCATCAGCAACGGCGACGACTGGTTCTCCTCCATGGGCACCGAGAAATCCAAGGGAATGACCATCTACTCCCTGTCGGGTCACGTCGCCAATCCAGGACAGTTCGAGGCGCCACTGGGGATTACCTTGCGCGAGCTTCTTGATCTTGCAGGCGGCATGCGTGAGGGTCATCGGCTGAAGTTCTGGACGCCGGGCGGTTCCTCGACGCCGATGCTGACCGACGAGCATCTTGATGTTCCGCTGGACTATGAGTCCGTTGCAGGGGTGAAGTCGATGCTCGGAACCAAGGCACTGCAGTGCTTCGACGAGACAACCTCGGTGGTACGAACCGTGCTGCGTTGGACCGAGTTCTATAAGCACGAGTCCTGCGGCAAGTGCACGCCGTGCCGCGAGGGCACCTGGTGGCTGGTGCAGATTCTTAAACGGATGGAAGCTGGCCACGGCGAAGAGGGCGACATCGAAAAGCTGCTCGACCTGTGTGACAACATTCTTGGTCGGTCGTTCTGTGCCCTCGGCGACGGCGCAACCTCGCCCATTACGTCAGCCATTCAGTACTTCCGAGACGAATTCGAGGCTGCCATGCACACCCCGGCGTGGGAGCTGTTTCCCTACGAGCGCAGCACGATCTTCGTCCGTGAGCCGGCAGGAGCAGGAGCATGACTGTCGCGGCAACAGGTGCTTCGACAAGCTCGGCTGTTGAGCAGCGTGAGGATCTGGTCACTCTCACCATCGACGACATCGAGGTGTCGGTGCCTAAGGGCACCCTGGTAATTCGTGCGGCGGAGCTCATTGGAGTCGAAATACCGCGCTTCTGTGATCATCCGCTGCTCGATCCGGTCGGCGCCTGTCGGCAGTGCCTGGTCGAGGTGCCCGATGGTGGCACGGGGCGTCCAATCCCCAAGCCACAGGCCTCCTGCACCCTCGAAGTCGCGTCGGGTATGAAGATCAAGACGCAGCTCACCTCCGCGGTCGCGGACAAGGCGCAACGCGGGAACATGGAGTTCTTGCTGATCAACCATCCGCTTGACTGCCCCATCTGCGACAAGGGCGGTGAGTGCCCGCTGCAGAACCAGGCGATGTCCCACGGCTACGCGGAGAGCCGGTTCACCGACGAGAAGCGCACCTATCCGAAGCCGATCAATATCTCGGCCAACGTGCTGCTTGATCGGGAACGCTGCGTGCTGTGCGCACGCTGCACCCGGTTCTCCGAGCAGATTGCCGGTGATCCGTTCATAGCGTTGATCGAGCGTGGCGCGCTGCAACAGGTCGGCATCTATGAAAAGGAACCTCTCGAGTCCTACTTCTCCGGCAACACGATCCAGATCTGCCCAGTCGGCGCTCTGACCAGCGCGGCGTACCGGTTCAGGTCGCGGCCCTTCGACTTGGTCTCCACACCCTCGGTCGCCGAGCATGACGCCTGCGGCTCGGCGATCCGCGTTGATCATCGACGTGGCACCGTGATGCGCCGCCTCGCCGGGGACGATCCGGAGGTTAATGAGGAGTGGATCACCGACAAAGATCGCTTCGCGCATCGCTATGGGGATCTCGACGATCGCCTTACCCGACCGCTGGTGCGAGACGGTGACGTACTGCGGCCGGCCTCCTGGCCCGAAGCAATCGACGTAGCTGTGCAGGGTCTCAAGGCAGCGGGAAACTCGGTCGGCGTGCTGACCGGTGGGCGGCTCACCCTGGAGGACGCCTATGGCTATTCGAAGTTCGCTCGAGCCGTGCTCGGCACCAACAACATCGACTTCCGGGCCCGGCAGCACTCCAGTGAGGAGGCGGACTTCCTGGCTCATGCTGTAGCTGGCACCGGACTCGGAGTCAGCTTTGCTGATCTTGAGAATGCCAGTTCGGTACTGCTGGTGTGCCTGGAGCCGGAAGAGGAGGCCGGGATGATCTTTCTCCGGCTCCGCAAGGCCTTCCGTAAGAAGCACATCGCCACCTGGACGCTGGCGCCGTACCTGAGCAGTGGAACGCAGAAGATGGGCGCTCAACTCATCCGCTGCGTTCCTGGTGACGAAGCCAACCTGCTTGATCAGCTTTACCAGGAGACCGGCCAGTCGGATGATCAGCTGGCTAGCATCTCTCTGGACGCGAATTCAGTGATCTTGGTCGGCGAAAGAGCCGCCGGTCTCTCCGGGACCTTCAGCGCATGTCACCGGCTTGCCGAACGTACCGGTGCCAGGCTGGCCTGGGTGCCACGCCGAGCCGGGGATCGCGGGGCGGTGGAAGCCGGCTGCTTGCCGAACCTGCTGCCGGGCGGCCGGCCGGTCGCCGACGCCGCGGCTCGCGTCGATACCCAGGCGACCTGGGGAATTGAATCACTGCCTTCACTGGAAGGCCGTGAAGCAGACGAAATCTTGATCGCCGCTGCCGACGCCGAACTGAAGGCGCTCGTCGTGGCAGGTGTCGACCCCAACGACTTCGCCGATCCGCAGGCCGCACTGGAAGGGTTGGAGGCGGTCGACTTCATGATCAGTGTGGAGCCCCGGGCATCGCTGGTCACTGAGCGTGCCAATGTGGTCTTCCCGGTGACGCTGATGCGCGAGCGAGCAGGCACCTTCGTGAACTGGGAGGGCCGGCGCCGGCCTTTCGGCGTGGTGATCGAGCCACCCAATGGCATGTCTGACCTCCGCGTACTGGCCGCGCTGGCCGATGGTCTGGGCACAGACCTGGGGTTGCGTACACCTGCCGAGGCTGGGGCCGAACTCGATGAACTCGGCGTCTGGGAAGGTGCGCGCAGCGCGGCTCCTGACTATGAGGCCGGCGAAACGGCTGTGCCGGTTGCGAGCACAGCTGTGCTGGCAACATGGCGGATGGCGCTCGATGAGAGCCGGGCACTGGACGGTGAGCCGTACCTGCAGGCCACCGCGCGGGCAGCTGAGGCCCGGCTGAATCCGGGCACGGCCGAAGCTGCCGGAATCACGAGCGCAGCAATGATCAGCAATGACCGCGGTTCTATTACGCTGCCGGCCGTGCTTGATCCCGAGATGATCGACGGGGTCGTTTGGCTGCCCAGCCGATCCCCGGGTCAGGGGATTCCGCAGCACCTGGCCGCCGCGGCTGGTGATCTTGTGAC
>DATDKX010000319.1:0-4226 GCA_036519615.1 Propionibacteriaceae bacterium | reverse complement strand
GCGGTTCCTACCCGAGGACGACTTCAACCTGATACTGGCTGCGGCGCCACAGGCCAGCACCCCGCTTGTCTTGCCTTACTTCTCAGGAGAGCGCAGCACGGGTTGGGCAGCCAACGCACGGGCAGTGTTCACGGGAGTTTCCGCAGCGACGACGAGCGCAATGCTTTTCCGCGGAGCGATGGAAAGCGTCGCAATCTCTTACGCCAGGATCGCCGATCAGCTGCAATCGGTGGCCGGCCCGCCGCAACGGATCCTGGCGAGTGGGCGGGTAACCCAGGACTTGCCGGCTTGGCTGCAGATACTCGCCGACGTACTTGAGGCGCCTGTCATTCCAGTAACGATCAAACGTTCCACGCTGCGCGGTACCGCCCTGATTGCGCTCGACGTCCTCGCGCCAGGCGTAGCTCGTGCGGCTTCGGCTACCGGCGAAGTCCGACAGCCAGTCGGTGACCGGGCTGCCGCCTACCGATCTCGCAAGCAGGACTATCAGACTCTGTACGAGGCAGCGATTGCGCCGTCCGGAGGGAGTGCCGTGCAGCAGTCCCAACGTGCGGACACCGCTGCGGCGACTTCTGGCAAGCGGTTGTGAGACGGAGGGAGACGCGGCGAATGGCGAACAAGGTGAGGCTCGGCATCATCGGGCTCGGCGCCCAAGGGTCGATTTACGCAGGATTTATTCAGGACGGCATGGTGCCGAACATGGAGATCGGTGCCATCTGCGATGTGGACCCGCGTTCGCGGAGACAAACCGGAACTGACTTTCGCCATCATGTCCAACCAGCGCAACAACCCGCTGTACCAGAAGATCAAAGAGATCGTCGACGGCGGCTGAAGAAGCCGAGCGTGACTCAGCGACGGCATGGGCATGCGAGACGTCATGAAACTGTTCACCGGCAAGCTCAACACCGAGAACTACTACTCGTCTGAGGTGATCGAGTTCGAGTCCAAGTGGGGGGCCCAGCACACTGGGGTCCTGGAGAACTTCGCCGCGAACGTTCTCGACGGCACGCCGCTTATCGCACCGGGTTCGGACGGCATCAACGGCGTCCGTCTGGCCAACGCCATCCACCTGTCCAGCTGGACGGGTAAAGAGGTCTCGCTGGACTTCGACGAAGACGAGTACCTGACCGAACTCAACAAACGCATCCGCGAAGAAGGCAAGTTCCCAGTGAGGAACTCTTGACCCGACCCTCCCGCCTGAGACCGAAGGAGATCTGACTTGTCCGAAACCGTGTTCGCCTGGCAGGACACGTCTCTGTCACCCCATGAGCGAGCCCAGAAGCTCGTCGAAGCCATGACGCTGGAGCAGAAGATCGCCCAGTTGCACGGTGCCATGGAGACCATCGACATTTACGCCATCACCAGAGAGGCGGCAGAGTCCGGTGCCGACATGGACCAGCTTGCCACGCAGATCAGAGTCGAGCGGCACGTCAAGGCGATCGAGGAGTTGGGTATTCCCCGTTTCCGGATCACTAACGGCCCAGTGGGTGTCGGCATGGGTGACGGCACCCCGAGCCCACCCGCCACGTCCCTGCCGATGACCATCGGCCTCGCCGCCGGGTTCGACCCCGACCTCGCGCATGCTTACGGTGACATCATCGGTTCGGAGACCGCGACGCTGGGCCAACACGTTCTTGAAGGCCCCGGCGTCTGCCTGCATCGGACCACGATCGCCGGTCGCAACTTCGAATACTTCTCCGAAGACCCGTACCTGTCCGGAGTGATGGGGGTCGCGGTCACCAAGGCCATCCAGGCGCACGGCGTGATCGCCATGGGCAAGCACTACGTGGTCAATGATCAAGAGTACGAACGGTTCCGGACGAGTGTCGAGGTCGACGAGCACGTACTGCGGGAGCTCTATCTACTGCCGTTCGAGATGCTGGTCAAAGACGCCGAAATCGCCGCGATCATGAGCGCCTACAACCGGGTGCGGGGCGTCTATGCCACCGAATACCGCTACACATTAACGGACATGCTGCGTACCGAGTGGGCCTTCGATGGCTATGTCCAATCCGACTTCTGGTCATGCCGCTCCTGTGCGCCATCGCTCAACGCGGGCATGGACCACGAAATGCCGGACGCCAAGTGGCTGAACGAGACGAATGTCAAGGCCGCCCTCTCTGACACCAGCCTGGAGCTCGAAACCATCGACCGTGCGCTGGTCCGCCGGTATACCCAGATGTTCCGGTTTGGTCAGTTTGAGCGCCCTTACAACCCCGGCGAGATCGACGCAGAGGCCCACGGCGCTATCTCGCGAACCATCGGTTCGCAGATCGCTGTTCTGCTCAAGAACGATGGCGGTTTGCTGCCACTCGACAGCGACGTCGGGTCCATCGTCATCATTGGCCAGTCTAAGTTCGTTGACGAGGCATGCCTTGGCGGTGGCGGCTCGTCAAAGGTGATCCCGTTGTACACAGTGCCACCGCTGGAAGGTATGCAGGAGGTGCTGCGGGACCTGGGCTCGTCCGCGGCCGTGACCAAGGTGACGGTCGCCGACGATCTGTCGAACCTGGATGAGGCCAAGAATGCGGCCAATGGTGTCGACGTGGTCGTGTTGATGGCAGGCCTGATAGCGACCGAGGGCGCTGACCAGCCGGATGCCAACATGCTCAATGACCAGAACCGTATGCTGGACGAACTGCTCGGCATCAACCCGACCACGGTCGTGGTGATGAAGGACAGCAACCCTGTGCTGATGCCCTGGATCGACAAGGCGTCGGCGGTCCTGGAGGCGTGGAACCAGGGCACTGAGGACGGGCACGTCGTCGCCGACCTGCTGTTCGGTGTCGTTAACCCCTCCGGCAAGGTGCCGACGTCGTACCCCAGGTCGGAAGACGACACTTTGTACGCCGGCAAGCCGGAGCGGTATCCGGGCACTGATGAGGGCGCCGGCTACCCGGTGATCCGTTATTCCGAGGGTTTGGAGATGGGGTACCGCTGGTTCCAGGCACAAGGCATCGAGCCGCTATTCGGCTTCGGTTTCGGCTTGTCCTACACGACGTTCGAGATTGCCGACGTGTCGATGAACGCGCCCGACGGTGCCAACGCGCCGGCTACCGTTACCGCGTCGGTGACCAATACCGGTGCCGTTGCCGGCGCCGAGGTAGTGCAGGTATATGTCGGGATTCCCGTGGAGGGACAGCCCCCCAAGCGGCTGGTTGGGTTCCAGAAGGTGTTCGTGAATCCGGGGGAGTCCAAGCCGGTGACAATCACCATCGACCCGGCAGCGACGAACCACCCATTGAGCGTCTGGGACTACTGCACTCAGAGTTTCATGATCAAGCCGGGGCAGTACACCATCTACGTCGGCGACTCAGCCGACAAGACTCCGCACACGGCGACGCTCACCGCTGAATAAGGCGTTGACTGGTTGCCACAGAGTCCAGCAAAATCCCTTCGTCCTTCGTTACGATGTCCGCTGCCGTCCGGCCTTGACCCGGGCGGCCTGGACCATGATGTCGACGCAGGTGTCCAGGTCCACGATTCCCGTATCCACCACCAGGTGGTACCGATCCAGCTCTCGCGGGTCCGAGCCGTAGAGCTCGATGGACATCTCGGCGCGGACCTGGTCGCACACAATTCACCGAGAGTTCCCTGCAACACGCGGAGTTCGCCGCCCGCAACCTTCGCAACGAGAAGGTCAGGGGTTCGAGTCCCCTTAGCTCCACCAAATTAGAAATTACGTTCTATTAAGCCAAAAGGTGGCATGAGCGGTTTCCCGCCAACTGTGCGTCCTTTTCATTAATACGGTTCGTATGCAGAAAACACCGGTTCGAGTTTCCTATAGTCACCATAGCTTCCATACTTGAATAGGCATTATACTATATTCGACCTACCTTATGTCGCGGCTAAATGAGCTCGCACATCCGAAGAAAGTCGGGGCCTTGTGTGATGGAAACAAAGCGGTCGAGTTTTATTGGAAAATCATAATGAGCAAGGAATTATTAACACCCTATTTGGAGCTTGACGCAACACTGAGAGGCCACGCGGAAGTATTGAAAGAAGTCTTAAGAGGAAACTTCACAGGCTTCTATTTAATAGGCTCGCTGGCTATCGGAGACTTCGACCTAACCAGTGACATTGACTTCATAGTAGTTACAGATCGGCAGTTAAGTGATACAGAAGTAAAAGAGGTACAAAAGGGCGCACATAAATACCTGTAGCCAAAAGACGAGGCGGGTAAAACATCTTGAGTATTCTTTCTTCCCAAAAGCGATGTTGTTTAA
>DATDKX010000318.1:0-8805 GCA_036519615.1 Propionibacteriaceae bacterium | reverse complement strand
GTGCTCGACTCGCGGACGATAGACGATGGCACCAGCATTCGGCGCCGGCGTCAATGCCCATCGTGCGAGCGACGGTTCACCACTATCGAGCAGATGCAGCTGGTCGTCGTCAAGCGCAGTGGCGTTGTCGAGCCGTTCAACCGCGACAAGGTGATCAACGGTGTCCGCAAGGCTTGTAAGGGACGGCCGGTAACTGAGGACCAACTGGCCCGGCTAGGGCAGCTGGTCGAAGACTCACTGCGCGCCTTGGGTCAGCCGGAGATACCCGCCGACGAAGTCGGTGTTGCCATTCTGGGACCGCTTCGCGAGCTTGATCAGGTTGCCTATCTACGCTTCGCGAGCGTCTATCGCCAGTTCCGGTCGGTAGACGACTTCGAGGCTGAGATCGCTCTGCTCCGCATTGAGCAGGAGCCGACCGGGATCGAGCCTCTCGTTCCGGATCATGCCGCAGACCACAAGATCAGCAACTTCATCCCGCACCGGCTGACGCCAGCGCGTCAGCGCACCAATGATCGTCCCGAGCCGCCCTGAGGCTCCTGACTTCGGGCGCGCCTAACTTCGGGCGAGCCCACAGCCAAATTCCAGACCACTCCTTGATCGTCGGTGCCAGCAATGGACACCAGTCTGACTAGAAAGGCAGAAATGACCGAAACCACCCGTTCGGCGAATGGGCGATCGGAACACAAAAGTGCACCGCCGAAGCAGCCGGGGCTAAGCATTCAGCGCGTCTTTACGTCCGATGTGCACCCCTATGACGAGGTGACCTGGGAACGTCGTGACGTGGTACAAACCAACTGGAAGACCGGAGAGGTCGTCTTTGAGCAAAAGGGCGTTGAATTTCCCGACTTTTGGAGCGTCAACGCGTCGACCATCGTCACGACCAAGTACTTCCGCGGCGCGCTCGGCACCCCAGCGCGAGAGCAGAGTCTCAAACAGCTCATTGACCGTGTGGTGAAGACCTACCGCAGGGCAGGCGAGGACTATGGCTACTTTGCCGACGCTCAGTCAGCGGAAGTGTTTGAGCATGAGCTGACCTGGATGCTGCTCCACCAGTACTTCTCGTTCAATTCACCTGTCTGGTTCAACGTCGGCACGGCTTCGCCGCAACAAGTTTCAGCCTGTTTCATTCTTTCAGTGGACGACTCAATGGACTCGATCTTGAACTGGTATCGAGAGGAAGGGTTCATTTTCAAGGGCGGCTCTGGTGCCGGACTCAACCTTTCGCGAATCCGGTCGTCGAAGGAACTGCTGAGCTCTGGCGGCACCGCCTCCGGTCCCGTTTCGTTCATGCGAGGCGCTGATGCGAGTGCAGGGACGATCAAGTCCGGTGGCGCGACTCGTCGCGCGGCGAAGATGGTTGTCCTCGACGTGGACCACCCCGACATCGAGGAATTCATCGAGACCAAGGCGCGCGAGGAAGACAAGATCCGTGCGTTGCGCGATGCGGGTTTTGATATGGACTTGGGCGGTCGCGATATCACCTCTGTCCAGTACCAGAACGCCAACAACTCTGTACGCGTGACCGATGAGTTCATGCGAGCCGTTGAGCACGGCGGCGATTTCGCACTACGCGCTCGCACCGACGGTCGGGCTCTCGAGACAGTGAACGCTCGGGAGCTGTTCGACAAGATGGCCAAGGCAGCTTGGGAGTGCGCCGACCCCGGCATGCAGTACGACGACACGATCAACGATTGGCACACCAATCCGGAGACCGGTCGGATTACTGCATCTAATCCCTGCAGTGAATACATGAGCTTGGACAACAGCTCATGCAACCTCGCGAGCCTTAATCTGCTCAAGTTCCTGCGCGAGGACGACACCTTCGACGCTGAAGCGTTCGAGCGGGCAGTGGAGTTGATCATCACCGCGATGGACATCTCGATCTGCTTCGCCGATTTCCCCACCGAAGCGATTGGCCAGACGACTCGCGACTACCGCCAGCTCGGCATTGGTTACGCCAACCTTGGAGCGCTGCTCATGGCGACCGGCCACGGATACGACTCCGAAGGCGGTCGAGCGCTGGCTGCGGCGATCACGTCGCTGATGACTGGCGTCTCATACCGCCGGTCGGCGGAACTCGCCGGAATCGTTGGCCCGTATGCCGGATATGCCCGTAATGCCGACGCACACAAGCGGGTGATGCGGAAGCACCAAGCGGCGAACGATGCGCTGCGCACAGTCGATGCGATGGACGCCGAAATCCGGAAGCGGGCGACGGCCGCATGGGATGGTGTGATCAGAATCGGTGAGAACAATGGCTATCGCAATGCGCAAGCCTCAGTGATCGCACCCACCGGCACGATCGGCTTCATGATGGACTGCGATACCACGGGTATCGAGCCGGACTTCTCACTCGTCAAGTTCAAGAAGCTGGTTGGTGGAGGCTCCCTGCAGATCGTGAACCAGACCATTCCAAGGGCACTCGAGAAGCTCGGCTACACCGATGAGACTGCGGAAGCGATCATTGAGTACATCGCCGAACACGGCCATGTGATCGATGCGCCGGGGCTCAAGCCGGAGCATTACGAGGTGTTCGACACGGCAATGGGCCAGCGAGCGATCAAGCCGATGGGCCATGTCCGCATGATGGCGGCTGCCCAGCCCTTCCTCTCCGGGGCCATCTCCAAGACGGTCAATCTGCCGGAGACGGCCACCGTGGAGGAGATAGCTGATGTCTACTTGCAGGGCTGGAAGCTGGGCCTCAAGGCGCTAGCGGTCTACCGTGACAACTGCAAGGTTGGCCAGCCACTCAGCGATGGCAAGGCCGGCAAGGCGGACGACACGAAGTCAGCCGAAACTGAGGTTGTGGAGAAGGTGGTCTACCGACCGACCCGCAAACGACTTCCCAAGTCGCGCCCCAGCCGCACTACGTCCTTCTCAGTGGGCGGTGCCGAGGGCTATATGACCTCTGGCTCCTACCCGGACGATGGTCTGGGTGAGGTGTTCCTCAAGCTCGGCAAGCAGGGTTCGACTCTGGCTGGCGTGATGGACGCGTTCTCCATCGCGGTGTCCATCGGTCTGCAGTATGGGGTGCCGCTGGAAACCTTCGTCCAAAAGTTCACCAACCTGAAGTTCGAGCCGGCCGGCCTGACCGACGACCCGGATATCCGGATGGCACAGTCGATCATGGACTACATCTTCCGACGGTTGGCTTTGGACTACCTATCGTTCGAGGAACGCGCTGAGTTGGGCATCTACACCGCCACCGAGCGGGCACGGCAGGTCGAGACCGGCTCGTATTTGCCGGTCGAGGAAGAACTCAGCGAGGCTGAATCGCTCAAGAATGACCCGGGCGACGAAGTGCGAACCGACGAGATGGATGGAGCTGCTGCCAAGCCGGCTCCGCCCAGCGCGCATACGACGGCTGAGCTCTTTGAAGAGATCACCGGCACCAGCGTCGATGCGCCACTGTGCCTGACGTGCGGTACGAAGATGCGTCCCAGTGGTAGCTGCTACGTCTGCGAGGGCTGCGGATCCACCAGCGGCTGCAGCTGAGGAGCGATCAGAGCCGTTAAGAGAGTCCACCTGCATACGCACTGTGCAGGTGGACTCACATTCAGGGAACACATCCGCGCTGTACGCGTTATCACAGCATGATTGATGACCGCGACCGCGAGGCGTTGGATGCGTACTCGTCGGCGGTGACCGCCGTGGTCCAGCAGGTTTTGCCGAGTGTGGCGAGCCTCCGGGTGCGGTCTCGGCTGGGAGATGGCGCTGGCAGTGCGAGCGTGCTGACCGGTGATGGCTTTCTCTTGACCAGTGCGCACGTGGTTGAAGGCGTGAGCACAGTGGTGGCCAGCTTCGCGAACGGCAGCGAGGTAACCGCAGATGTGGTCGGTAAAGACGCGTTCTCCGACCTGGCTGTACTACGTGCTCGAGGTGAAGTTCCCAGCCCAGTAAGCCTGGGCGATGCCAGCAAGCTCCAGGTGGGGCAGCTAGTAGTGGCCGTCGGCAACCCGCTCGGTCTTGCCGGCAGCGTCACCGCTGGCATCGTTTCCGCGCTCGGCCGATCGCTGCCAACCAGGCAAGGCCGTGTGGTGGATGAGGTGATCCAGACTGATGCCGCTCTCAACCCCGGCAACAGTGGCGGTGTGCTGGCAGACAGCCGTGGCCGCATGATCGGAGTCAATACTGCGGTTGCTGGCATCGGTGTCGGCCTGGCGGTGCCGATCAATGAAACGACACAACGCATTATCAGCGCCTTGATGACCTCCGGTCGGGTGCGTCGCGCCTGGCTCGGGATCGCGGGCAGCCAGGCTCCGTTGCCGCCAGCATTGGTCACGAAACTGGGTCGGCGGGAAGGTTTGCGCGTGGCGCAGGTCGTTGCTGGAAGCCCGGCAGACGCTGCGGGGCTGAGGCCGGGCGACATCGTCGTGGCAGTTGCAGGCACGTCGCTTGGGTCGAGCACCGAGTTGCAGCGCCGGATGGTCGAGGATGCCATTGGGCGCCGAGTAGAGATCACCGTATGGCGCAATGGTGCTCTCGTCGACGTGATCGCCGTGCCACGGGAACTCACCGAGTCGGCGAGCTGACATCACACGCGTTCTTACGTCAGCGGGAAAGGCGACTGGCCCCAGGCGGGTACGTCACTGAGCTTCACCGATTCCACCCACTTGACCCACCAGAATCCTCGGCGATGTGGGGCTACTAGCCGTACTGGCGCGCCATGCCCGGCCTGGAGTGGCTCACCTTGATATGCCGTGGCCAGCCACAGAGCGTCAGCTTCCTCGGCGGGGAAGCGTCGACGATAGCCGGTCACGCTGATGACCTCAACGCTCGACGCCGCAGCTAGCTGATCAGCCGGGAGCAGATCGGCAAGATTGACGGCAGTCCACTCGGCCTCGGTGTACCAGCCGCTGGTGCAGTCAAGCCGGGCCGCGACGGCCGTGGACCGCGACGCAAGATCTGCTACCGAGAATCGAGAGCCGGCAACATCGACCTGATGGTCTGCCGCTAGGTCGGGAATTTGATCAAAAAGCCAGATCGTGGCGGGGGCGGCGGCTGGGCTGAGTCGATGCGAGCCGGTTGCGGCTCTACTTACTGAGGTCGACCCAAGCAGTCGACCAATGCCCTCGAGCATCCCGTACGTCGCGGCGGCACCGGCGGCGAGAACACCAGTACGCAACAGCACGCGGCGCGATAGGTCCGGGCGACGCAAGCGTTGCCGCCGGTGACGCAGCACATGCGAGGCAAGCAGCGGCGCCGCCAATGCGGCTGATCCGACATGTACCTGCATTGGGCTGAGTCGCCACAGCACGCTGTACCCCAGGAAGACCTCGACAAGGCCCGAGGCAATGCAGATTCCGATCAGTGCGACCAGGATCAGGCTAGTGGCGCGCATTGCAGAGGCCCGCCTCACGATCATCGTCTTCCATGGGACGAGCAGGATAAACGCCAGCCCGAAGATGCCATGAGCCAGTGTTGTGATCTTGGCAGGGACAGGCGTACCGGCGGCAAAAGCAAATACACCGGACGCCGCAGCGGCAAGGAGAACTACGAGCAATGCCACGTTTGTGCGGCGACCCGCGCGCCGCAGGCGGCCGATCTGGCTGATCCAGCGCTTGATCATTCCGCTATCCACGACGGTCGGGAAACGTGGACGCCCCGCGCTGAATGGGCGGCGGACTCCACGGTCCCGGCTGACCAGCAGGAGGCCACATCGTCGCGCGAGGCGGCGGTGGAAACACAACATAGGGCCTCAGCCACGCCGCACGTTGCAGCAGCAGGCTCATGCGCTGGTTGAGATCAGCAGGAGCTGTTCCGCTCATGGCTCGATGGTGAAGGAAGCCGACCTCGATCATGGTCTGCTGGTACGCCCGTAGCGCTGCGGCGGCGGGCTTGCCCCCAATACGTTTGGCGTACGCGCGTGCAGACATGCGATCCGACAGTCGAGCGATCCAGCGGATCTCTTCTGGACGGATAATGCCCATCTGCGCGATCTGTTGGAGCGCTGCGGTGAGCATCTTGCCCTCCCGAGAGCGTGCCCAGAAGGCAACCGCCAGCACTATCACTAACAGCGGGAGCATGATCGCGCCGTAGGCGAACAAGAACCCATTTGCGCCCCAGAAAGCGCTGCCATTCCAAATCGCGTGCATCACGATGGCGGCCAGGAAGCCGAAGATTGGCGCCAGCACTCGTACTCCCGGGCGGCGTGTTGACACTGCGATACCAATGCCTATGCCCGTTGCAGCGGTGAAGAGCGGATGTGCGAAGGGCCCCATGATCCCGCGAAGGAAGAACGTGATGCCTAGCTGGCCGGCTTGCAGAGACTGAAGGTAGTAGACGATGTCTTCGACGAAGGCGAAGCCGATTCCCACCAGTGCCCCGTAGATAATCCCGTCCAGCAGACCGTCTATCTCGGATCGCCGGAAGATAACGATGGCGACGAGGAACAAGCCTTTGGCGAGCTCTTCGACAACGGGCGCTCCCACCGCTGCGGCGACGAACTCGTTCGTCCCCGGCAGCCCGAAAAGAAACTGTTCGGCAATAAAGCTCAACACCACCGCCGCTACAGCACCCCAGCCGAGCGCGGCGAGGCGAAAACTGGCGGGTTCGGGCTCATAGCGATCAAGCCAAAAGCAAATCAAGATCAAGACGGGAAAGGACACCGCAGCCAAGAGGGTGGCGATCAAGGCGCCCGTTGGGCCGCCAAGTAGAAAGATCAAGATGGCGATCATCAGGCCGCCCAAGCCGAGGACGATCGTGGCGACCCAGGTCAACGCCGAGCGCGGACGGCGCAGCAATGCAGCGGGGGCAACAGGGACCATTCCTGGACCAGGTGCGCCTGCCGGAAGCATCGCGGGCTCGGTCATCTTCTAACGATAGGCAGCCACCCATACGCGTACAGTCGCCGGTATGGACCCGCGGCCGGCAGTTCATCCACGACCCGGTTTGCCTACCAGGGTCAGCGTGTACGAGGTCGGCCCTCGTGATGGACTCCAGGCCGAGAAAGCCGTGGTGCCGCTGGAGATCAAGCTCGAGTTCATTGACCGTCTTGGCGAGGCGGGGCTTGCCGTGATCGAGGCGACCAGCTTCGTCTCCGCGCGCTGGGTCCCTCAGCTCGCTGATGCCGATGAGCTGATGGCACGGCTGCGGCGCCGTCCTGGCGTCCGCTACCCAGTGCTGGTCCCCAATCAGCGGGGTTTCGAACGAGCAATCTCGGCCGGAGCTGACGAACTCGCGATCTTCGTCTCCGCCACCGAGAGCTTCGCCAAGCAGAATCTGGGCACGACTTTGGACGGTGCCATCGAGATGGCGGCGCCGGTGGTTGCGGCGGCACGTGTCCGTGCGATTCCGGTACGCGGCTATGTCTCGATGTGCTTCGGTGATCCTTGGGAGGGCTGGGTTGAGCCCGAAAAACCGGCGGCGGTCGCGGCCCGACTGATTGAGCTAGGCTGCTCGACCATCAGTCTGGGTGACACTATCGGCGTCGCGACTGCCGGTCAGGTCGCGGCGGTGCTGGACTGCATTGACGCAGCCGGAGTGCCGCGAGATCGAATCGCGCTGCACATGCATGACACCTACGGTCAGGCGCTGGCCAATGTTCTGGCCGGACTGGAGGCCGGAGTGACGGAGTTCGACTCGTCCGCCGGTGGTCTCGGCGGCTGCCCCTACGCCAAGTCGGCGACCGGGAATCTTGCGACCGAGGACCTGGTCTGGATGCTTGAAGGCCTCGGCATCGAAACCGGCGTTGATCTTTCAACATTGGTCGCTACTAGCCGTTGGCTCGCCACCAAACTGGGCCGGCCGTCACCTTCGCGGGTCGTCGCAGCGTTGGGCATTTGAACGCCTGCGGCATTAGTGTCGTTGTCGTGGGTGGGAGGGGCGCATATGGCCGACATCGACGACTTCGACCTCGACCGGAGTACCGCGCAAGCCTGGACTGAGTTCCAGAGTCGATTAAGTGAGGTCATCTCGCTGATCGACGACACAGCCGACCTCACCATCTGGACCACATCTGGAGGCAACGGACCACCACCGTTTGTCACGCTGAGCAGTCCGCGGCCCGGGATGATTCGATGCGAGGCGGCCGGTAACGGCGTACTTGGTGCTGACTTCCAACTCTCTGCCGAGCAACTCTCGGCAATGGAACAGCTGGGCTGGCAGCCACCGACAGTCGGCGGCGAGGACGCCTCCACGGTTCCTTCCACCCAACCGACAGCAAACCTCTGGATTGAGTTGCCACAGACCGCATCGGACCGAATGAGTGAGCTCGCCGTCTCCGTGCTACGGGACATCTACGGCGTACAGCATCCGGTCTTTCTTGCGCCCGACCAGCTCGCCGAGGCGCTCCAGCCCGCTCAAGCGCCTGTCGAAGCTGACGCATCAATCAATGTCGAACAGCTGGAACGGCCCGACGTCGATCCGACCATGCCGCGTGACCAGCAACATCTCAATGACTTGGTCGATGCCGAACTTGCCGAAATTTACGGCTACCCGCCAATCCGCGATGCCGACGGTGATGTGGCAATCCGCGTCGGATCAACCATGCTTTTTCTTCGCACCTCCAGCGACGGCCAAGAGGTTGTACTTTTCGCCCCCGTCGTGCACGACGTCGCCGGCCGGTCCCGAGCAACAGAAGTTCTCAACGACTTGAACGTCGAAGCCCGGTGGGTGAAGTTCCAGCTCATCAAAGACCGCGTGTTCGTAACGATCTCGGTGCTGTCCCGACCTTTCGTACCGGCCCATTTACGTCAGGCGGTACGCATCCTCTCTGACGTGGCCGACGGCATTGACAATGAGCTCGCAGCCAAACTTAACGGTCGAACTACCTTCAGTGACCACGACGAATCCCGCTAAAACTTC
>DATDKX010000317.1:0-2933 GCA_036519615.1 Propionibacteriaceae bacterium | reverse complement strand
CGGGAGCGTGCTGACGAGGCGCCGCCAGGCGCCGTGCTGACAAGCGGAGGCGTTAGCCGGAACGTGCTGCGGCGCTAGCCCACTTCGCGTAGACGGCCGGTTTCTACTTCGTAGACGAAACCTCTTATGTTGTCTTTGTTGGGGATAAACGGGCTGCTTTGGATGCGGGCTATGGACTGGTGTATGTTTTCGTCGAGGTCGGCGAATGACTCCAGGGCGAAGTGTGGCTTTATGCCCACATCGTCTTGTATTTGTTGCTTTACTTCGTCGTCGGAGAAGGTGAGCATTCCGCAGTCGGTGTGCTGTATGAGCATGATCTCCTGCGTTCCCAGCAGGCGCTGGGAGATTACGAGGGAGCGGATCTCGTCGTCGGTGATCACACCGCCAGCGTTGCGTATGATGTGCGCGTCGCCTTCCTGGAGTCCGAGCATGACGAACGGGCTGAGACGGGCGTCCATGCAGGTGACCACGGCCACGTGCTTCGCCGGAGGGATCGGCAGATCCCCCTTGTCGAACGTCTCTGCGTATTTCTCGTTGTTGCTCAACAACTCGTCGATTATGGTCACGTGTTTTCTCCTCTCGAACGAGTTTCAGGCATCAGGCTACAGGCTTCAGCTTGGCAATGCAGCAACAGCTCGGCCTTGGACTACGAGAACGCGCTTCACATCGCACGGTAGACCTGAAACCTGCAGCCTGAAACCTTCCTTCATGCCATGTTTGCTTTGAGGGCGTCGGCCAGCTGGTAGACGGGGGTGAGCGTGTCCGGGTTCTCCTTCTCCATGTACCGGACGAACTGTTCTTCGGTGTCGAAGAGCATTTTGGGGTTTGTGTTTTTCTCCTCCTCCAGGGTCGAGTGTGTGAGGTCGTTGTAGTCGTGTCCAGGGTAGACGAGCAGGTCGTCGGGGAGGGAGCGGAAGATGTAGTAGAGGGTGTGGTACTGGCGGACGGCATTGCCGTTGGGCAGATCGGTGCGGCCGCAGGAACCTATTAGCAGCGCGTCGGCGGTCAGGAGGCGATCCGGTAGCAGAACGGAGACGAGGTCTTTGGCATGCCCCGGGGTGTGGATGAATTTGAGGGAGAGGTCGCCCACTTCCAACCGGTCGCCGTCTTCGACCCTGATGTCCACGCAGCTTGCCGGGGCTTTTTCGTGCATGACGATCCTGGCCGTGGTCTTGTCCTTGAGCTCCCTGGCGCCCGAGATGTGGTCGGCGTGGGTGTGGGTGTCCACAATGTAGGCCGGCTTCAAACAGTGCTCGAAGACGAAGTCCAGCATCGGCTCGACCATCTCCAGTTCGGGGTCGATGATGGCGGCCCGGCGCGCGCTGGCGACGATGTAGCCGAGGCACCCGCGATCGACACGGAACTGCTCGAAATGGTGGTCTTCTCTGTCTTCCACAGACGCTCCTCCTTCCCAGCGCCAGATAGTCCCTATTCTAGAGCATATAGATCAGGTGCCTCACGACGCCATAGTAGAGGTATCCTAGATCATTCCACCTCACCCCGTTCGACTTTCCATTTATTCACTTTTTCAATGAACAAAGGGTAAAACATACTCCTGGAAAATCGGGGCGTCAAGGCTGGCACCGAATCCGGGTGGAAGGATGTGTAGGTCTATTTGGCGGGAGCAGGGAAGCGGGGTGAAGCGGCCCATCACAGATGAGGGTGTAGCGGTCGGCGGCGCGTTCGACGGCGGCACGGCAGTCGGCATGATGCCGAATGCGCACTCGCGCCGCTGTCGTGCTAGCATCTTGGCAATTGTGATCCATCGGCAGGAGGTGAGACCCATGAACGCAGTATCCGCAGTGGGTGCTCCCCTGCAGTGCACGATCGCGCGACGGAGTTAGTCGCTACCGGGAGCGCCCGTCAGGCAATTCGCGAAAGGCGACTCCCATGAGCACAACACCTTCTTCAACTCCGCACTTCACCTCGACAACGGCCTCCGACCGGCCGAGGTCCGACCAGGGTCAGCCGCAGGTCGACGCCACAAAGCGGGTGTGCGCCGCGGGCGAGCGAGCGCTGGTCCTCGGTGGCGGCGGATCGACGGGCAACGCGTGGGTGATCGGCGTCATCGCCGGCCTGTTCGACGCCGGGTTGGATGTGACCGAGGCCGACCTGACCATCGGGACGTCGGCCGGATCGACTGCCGCGGCCCAGATAACCAGCGGGGTCCAACCGACCGAACTGCTTGCCGACATCCTCGCCGCTGCGCCCCAGCCACCCACCGGTCCGGTCCGATCCGACCGTGGACGTGCTCCCATGGGGCCGGCGGCGAACATTATGGAGATAACGAGTCGAATCATCGGTGCCGCTGAGGATGCGGCCGACATGCGCCGCAGAATGGGCGCGGCGGCCCTCGAAATGGATGCGGCGTCGGACGGCTCCAGGCAAACGCGGTGGCGCGCTACCGTCGCCGCTCGGCTGCCCAGTCAGCACTGGCCGGAACGAACGGTGCTTATCGTGGCTGTCGATGCCCATACCGGTGAACCGGTGGTGTTCGACCGCCACAGCGGAGTCGACCTGGTCGACGCCGTCGCCGCCAGCACCTCCAACGGCCTCGCCTACAGTATCGGCGACAACCAATACATCAACGGCGGCTACCGACGCAGCAGCGAGAATGCCGACCTGGCAGCCGGACACGCACGGGTGCTGGTGCTGTCACCATTCGGCGGCAGATCACGGTATCCGCTGGACTGGGGCATGCATCTTGCAGCGCAGGTCGACGAACTACGCGCACGCGGCAGCAGAGTCGAAACGATCTTCCCGGACAGCAGCTCCGAGCACATGTTCGGCGCCAATGCGATGGATCTGTCGCTGCGTCCGACCGCTGCTCGAGCTGGCTACGACCAAGGTAGGGCCCTTGCCGAGCAGCTCACCGAATTCTGGCGCTGACGCCAAACCTGCTCACGATGTCCGGGCTCTGTCTGCTTCTTGGT
>DATDKX010000316.1:0-6407 GCA_036519615.1 Propionibacteriaceae bacterium | reverse complement strand
GTCGGCGTTGCGATTGACTCGATCGAGGACATGCGCGAGCTCTTCGCCGGCATTCCCCTCGACAAAGTTTCGACGTCAATGACCATCAATGCCCCAGCGGCCGTGCTGTTGTTGCTGTATCAGTTGGTTGCCGAGGAGCAGGGCATCTCTCCCGCAGCCCTCTCGGGAACGATCCAGAATGACGTTCTCAAGGAGTACATCGCGCGCGGCACGTACATCTTTCCGCCCGGCCCCTCACTCCGGCTGGTCAGCAACACCTTTGCCTACTGCCATGATCAACTGCCGCGCTGGAACACCATCTCTATCTCCGGTTATCACATGGCCGAAGCCGGCGCGACGCCGGCACAAGAGATCGCGTTCACGCTGAGCAATGGAATCGCCTATGTCGAGGCGGCCTTGGCGGCCGGTCTTGCCGTGGATGACTTCGCACCGCGGCTGTCATTCTTCTTCGTATCGCGCAGCACCTTGTTAGAAGAGGTGGCGAAGTTCCGAGCGGCACGCCGGATCTGGGCGCAGCTGATGCGCGATCAGTTTGATGCACGCCAGGAGCGATCGATGATGCTCCGTTTCCACACCCAAACCGCCGGGGTGCAGCTAACGGCTCAGCAGCCAGAGGTCAATCTGGTCCGAGTCGCTGTGCAAGCGCTGGCAGCGGTGCTCGGAGGCACCCAATCGCTGCACACCAACTCCTACGATGAGGCAATCGCACTGCCGACGCCGAAAGCTGCCCGGCTTGCGTTGCGCACCCAGCAGGTGCTCGCGTATGAGACGGACCTGACCAAGACGGTGGATCCCTTTGCCGGCTCCTACGCCGTCGAGTCGCTGACCAATGACATCGAAGCGGAAAGCCGCCGCATTATGGAAGCAGTCGCCGATCGGGGCGGCGCAGTCAAGGCGATTGAGCAGGGTTATCAGAAGGCCGAGATCGAGCGCTCGGCGTACCAGGTGGCACAGCAAATCGATGCCGGAGAACGGGTAGTCGTCGGGGTGAACCGTTTCCAGCTCGACGAGGAAGAGCCGTACCAACCTCTACAAGTGGATCCAGCCATCGAAGCGAGGCAAGCTGCGAGGCTCGTGGCGTTGCGTGCGGGCCGAGACCAGACCGCCCTGACTGCCGCGCTCGATGAGATCCGGACGGTGGCTGCCGGGACCGGCAATGTGCTCTTTCCGATGAAGGAGGCCTTGAGGTTGCGAGCCACTATTGGCGAGGTTTGTGACGCATCTCGTGATGTTTGGGGGGTATACCACCCAAGCACGTGACTCTCTTGTTACGACTCGAAACGCTTCCGGCCTCTGAATGGTCCCCGTGAAAGACTGAGCCAAATGCCCGTACCGGATTCAGACGCGGCACGACGCGCCGAGATCACCCGGCTGGCCGTCGCTCTGAACGAGCGACTGATCGCCATCCGACGCGACATCCACGCCCATCCAGAGATCGGCCACCACGAGCATCGCACGACGGCGCTCATTGTCGACAATCTTGAGCGGGTTGGGCTGGTTGCCAAGGTGCTGCCAATCGGAACCGGCGCCTATTGCGACATTCTGCCCGGCGGCTTCGACGATTCCACCGGTCTTGTTGGACTCCGCGCCGACATTGATGCGCTGCCCATTTCCGACGGCAAGAGCGTTGACTACGCCTCCAAGAACCCGGGGGTATGTCACGCCTGCGGGCACGACGTGCACACCGCGATCTTGCTCGGTGTCGGAGTCGTTCTGTCGCGGCTTCGTGATCTTGATCTGCTGACTCGCGGCGTCCGGCTGATCTTTCAGCCCGCGGAGGAGAGCAGCCCCGGCGGGGCCCTCGATGCGATAGAGGGCGGCGTACTGCACGACCTGACTGAGATTTACGCGCTGCACTGCGATCCACGGACCGACGTCGGCCAGATCGCGCTCAAGATCGGACCCATTACATCAGCGGTTGATCAAGTCAACATCGTCCTCCATGGCGCCGGCGGGCACACCTCCCGGCCACAGCTAACTCAGGACGTCATCGGAGCGCTCGGCGCCTTGGCGACAATGACTCAGCTGCTGCTGGCTCGCCGCATTGATCCTCGCAGTGGAGTCTCGCTGATGTGGGGGTCGATGCACGCCGGTTCAGTCGCCAACGCCATTCCCCGGACCGGGGAGATCGTCGGGACGCTTCGGGCACTCGACGCCGCCGGGTGGAAGCTCGCCAAGCAACTGATTCCTCAGCTGGCCGCAGAGATCGTCCGGCCCTTCGGCGTGGAGGTGGACATCGCCGTAACCGACGGAGTGCCGCCGGCAGTCAACCATGCCCGCGGCGTACGTCGACTTACCCGGGCGACTGAGGAGATGCTGGGAGCCGATGCAGTAACCACAACCGAACAGTCTCTCGGCGGAGAAGATTTTTCCTGGATGCTGCAGCAGGTGCCCGGTGCACTCGCGCGGCTCGGCGTACGAACACCAGGCAAGGCCTGCCCTGACATTCATCAGTCAACCTTTGTTGTGGACGAGGCCTGCATCCCGGCCGGACTCAAGGTGCTCGCGGACGTGGCGACAACCTTCGAGCGCGCTGCGATCTGAGCACTCAAATCGGTATCGAGTCCTTATCCGCTAGCAGCCCGGGGCGTCGCAGTCGGAGTTAGAGTCGGTCCGGTTGTGAAGTCTTTAGCCCAGGAGGCATTACGTGAAGAAAACCCTCACTCTGGCTAGCGGTTTTGTGTGCGCTGCTGCCTTGACGCTCAGCAGCTGCGCCCAGGCGCCCGGGACTGGCTCGTCCGCGGCACCCAGTGCACCTGCCAGCGCGCCGAACGCCAGCGCCTCGGGGGCTGCATTCAAAGCCTGCATGGTTTCCGACTCGGGCGGCTTTGATGACAAGTCGTTCAACCAGACGTCCTACAAGGGTTTGACAGACGCTAAGGCTGCGCTCGGAATCGAGACCGGTCAGGTCGAGTCGCAAACGACCGCCGACTTCGCGAAGAACATTCAGTCGATGGTGGATGCGAACTGCAACATCATTGTCACCGTTGGCTTCCTGCTAGGCGATGACACCCTTGCTGCAGCGAAGAAGAACCCCGACATCAAGTTCGCCATTGTCGACAACAATGATCCGAAGACCTACCCGGCTGCCAAGAACCTCAAGCCGCTGATCTTCAATACGGCCCAGTCGAGCTTCCTTGCAGGGTACTTGGCTGCAGGCATGACCAAGACCAAGAAGGTGGGCACCTTCGGTGGCGCCAAGCTCCCGACAGTCACGATCTTCATGGATGGCTTCAGCCAAGGCGTGCACTACTACAACAAGCAGAAGAGCGCGGATGTGAAGGTTCTCGGCTGGGATGCCGCCAAGCAGGACGGGCAGTTCACCGGCGACTTCGAGGACCAAAAGGGCGGCCAGCGTACGGCGCAAGGCTTGATCAGCCAGGGTGCTGACATCGTTTTCCCGGTTGCCGGTCCAGCAGGCCTCGGCGCGCTGCAGGCCGCGAAGACCAGCGGAGGCAAGGTAAATGCCATCTGGGTGGACACCGACGGCTGCGTAAGTGCGGAGACCTACTGCCCCAACATCATCAGCAGTGTCTACAAAGGCATGGATGTGGCTGTCGCGAACGCGATCAAGGCCGCGAAGGATGGCTCGTTCTCCAATGAGCCTTATGTGGGCACGCTGGAGAATGATGGCACAGGTCTAGCGCCGTTCCACGACTTCGACTCCAAAGTGCCCGCGGAGCTGAAGTCCGAGCTGGATGCCCTCAAGGCGGACATCATCAGCGGCAAGATCAAGATCGAGTCCAAGTCCCAACCTTCGGCATGACAACCCTCGGCATGATTGAGAGGTGACACCGACTTCGGCCCCCCCGGCTGGAACAGGGCTCCGGCTGCGGGGGATCACCAAGCGGTTCGGCGACCTGGTCGCCAACGACTCAATCGACCTCGACATCACGCCTGGCGAAATCCATTGCTTGCTGGGTGAAAACGGGGCCGGCAAAACGACGCTGATGAATGTGCTGTACGGGCTATTACAGCCCGACGCAGGCACGATCTCGATTGACGGCGTCGAGCATGTCCATGCCAACCCGAAGGAGGCCATTGCCGCGGGGATTGGAATGGTGCACCAGCACTTCATGCTGGTCGATGTCTTCACCGTTGCCGAGAACCTTATTCTCGGCCGCGAGGACAGTACGGGCGGCCTGCTCAACATGGGCGAGGCGCGACGCACGGTCCGACGGTTGTCCGAACGCTTCGGGCTTGAGGTCGATCCCGACGCGGTGATCGAGGAACTCCCGGTTGGTGCGCAGCAGCGCGTCGAGATCTTGAAAGCGCTGGCGAACGATGCCAAGTACCTGATCTTGGACGAGCCAACGGCCGTGCTGACGCCGCAAGAGACCGATCAGCTCATGACAGTGATGCGTTCGCTCCGGGACGAGGGCAAGGCGATTGCCTTCATCACCCACAAGCTGCGCGAAGTGCGAGAAATCGCAGACAAGATCACCGTGGTCCGGCACGGCAAAGTGGTCGGTACGGCTAGGCCGACCGATTCCGAGTCGGACTTGGCGGAGCTTATGGTTGGGCGTGCGGTCCAGCTGCTCGTGGACAAGAAGCCTGCCTCACCCTCACCGGAACCACGGTTGGTGGTGAAAAGCGTCTCGGTGGCCAGGCCCAACGGCACGCTCGCCGTAGCCGATCTTGATCTTGAGGTGTACGGCGGGGAAATCGTGTGCATCGCCGGCGTCCAAGGCAATGGTCAGACCGAGCTGGCCGAGGCGCTGCTCGGCCTGACGCGGGTCCTCAAGGGAAACGTCGAGCTTGATGGCAAGCGACTGACCGGGCTGACACCGCGCGAGACCATTGACGCCGGACTCGGGTTCGTCCCGGAGGACCGCAAGCAGGACGGCTGTGTCGGCAGCTTCACCGTTGCCGAGAACTTGATCCTGAATCATCACGAGGAGCATCCGTACGCGCGAGGCATCGCGCTGGATCTGTCGAAGGTGAGGCAGAACGCGGCCCACCGGATCTCGGAGTTCGACATCCGCACACAGTCGATCGAGGCAACGGTTTCCTCGCTCTCCGGTGGCAATCAGCAAAAGGTGGTGCTGGCCCGCGAGCTCTCTCGGTCGCTAGCGCTGCTGGTTGCCTCTCAACCCACTCGTGGACTCGATGTCGGGGCAATCGAGTTCGTCCACAAGAGGCTAGTGGAGGAGCGCGATCGTGGCACGGCCGTGGTGATCGTGTCGACGGAGCTGGACGAGGTCATCGCCTTGGCTGATCGGATTGGGGTCATGTATCGCGGTCGCATCGTGGGCATTGTGCCGCCGGACACCTCACGCGAGGTGCTGGGCCTCATGATGGCCGGCGTCCCGACCGAGGAAGCTTTGGCGAGTGCATCTATGACCACATTGGCCGAGGAAGACGCGGCCTTGGAGGCCAGTCTTGAAGAGGTGCCTCATGAGTCCTGAGCAGCCCAGGCGCCGGATCGCGATTCCATGGTCCGACGTCTTGATCACCCTCGCGTCGATCGTGCTCGCATTCATCGTTGGCGCGCTGCTCATGATTGTTTCCGACACCGAGGTTCGGAGCAAGTTTGCCTACTTCTTCGCTCGGCCCTCCGATGCGCTGATCGCGTCCTGGGAGAAGGTGAGCAGCGCGTACGCGGCGTTGATCAAAGGAGCGATTGGCGGCTACGGCCCGATCACCGAGACGACCGCCCAAGCGGCACCGCTGATCTGCGCCGGGCTCGGCGTCGGTCTGGCCTTCCGCGCCGGATTGTTCAACATCGGTGCCCAAGGCCAGGCAATTCTCGGCGCAATCGTGGCTGCCTACATCGGCTTTACCTGGCATCTGCCGCCCGGCATCCACCTGCTCCTGGCGACCCTTGGCGGCCTTCTCGGTGGTGCCTTCTGGGGCGGCATTGTCGGCTGGTTGAAGGCCAAGACCGGTGCCCACGAGGTCATCGTGACGATCATGATGAACTACATCGCGGCCGGCCTGCTGGCCTTTCTGCTCACTACGCGTGTCTTTCAGCGGCCGGGTCGGACTGACCCTATTTCGCCGATCGTGGACTGGAATGCCACCATGCCCCGGCTGCAGGGCGGTCAGCTGCACTTGGGATTCGTGCTCGCTCTGCTTGCCGCGGTTGCCGTCTGGTGGATCCTGGACCGCTCGACAACCGGATTTACTATCCGCGCGGTCGGCGCCAATCCCAACGCGGCGGCAACAGCGGGGATGAGTGTCGGCCGCACGACCATGATCACCATGTTCTTAGCGGGCGCGCTCGCGGGCCTTGCCGGTGTTCAGGCAGCGTTGGGCCCGAGTGCTTCGGGACTGCCGGTACCGCTATCGCTTGGAATCGTGGGTTCTGTCGGCTTCGATGCCATCACCGTTGCCCTCCTCGGCCGTTCCCGGCCACTGGGCACTGTGCTGGCCGGCCTGCTGTTCGGGGCATTGCACGCCGGCGG
>DATDKX010000315.1:0-9448 GCA_036519615.1 Propionibacteriaceae bacterium | reverse complement strand
CTGAATCGTTTTGAGGGACTCAACAACGAGCCCGACATGGAAGCACCCTGGGCCTATCACTACGCTGGCCGACCCGACCGTACGGCGGAGGTGGTGCACGCCCTCGTCAACAACATGTTCGGTCTCGGCCGTGGCGGGCTGCCGGGCAACGACGACTCCGGCGGTTTGAGCTCCTGGTACCTGTGGGCTTCGCTCGGCCTGTTTCCCGTCGCCGGCCAGAGCGTCTATCTGATCAACGCGCCGTCCTTTGCCCAATCCAGGATTGCCTTCGCGGACGAGGAGCTGCTGATCGACACATCCGAATTCGTCGAGCCGGCCGCCGGCGGTCCGACGCAGTATGTGCAGTCCGCAATCTTCAACGGAGAAACGCTGGATCGGACTTGGCTGACAACACGTGAACTGCACCGCGGCGGGCACCTCCGGTTGCAGCTAGGTCCGCAGCCATCGGCCTGGGGCACTACGACGCGCCCGCCATCAGCTTCGAATATCAGCACTTAAGCGGCATCAGACCAGGACATTCAGACCACGGGGGGGTCCGATGATTGGAGCGTCGAGAGACGAAACGTCGGGGCACAAGTCGTACGAGCGTCGGCTCGTCATCGTTGTCCGCGCCGACCCGGTGATCTGTGGACACTCCGGTGAGGCGCGGAATCTTGCTGAGGTTGCGCTAGACCGCGGCTTCACCGATGTCAAGATCGTCACTTGGCCATTGGATTTGCTTGTCACATCCGGCCTTCCGCTGAAGCCGCTCGATGGCGTGCTGCCGTACAGCAAGGGCATCGAAGTGGAGCGGCCCGAGCCCGTCGGCGACTACAAGGTCCCTGACGGGCGCCACCTCGCAGGGATGACCGGACGCCTCGTCGAGCTGTTCACCGACGGCGTCCCCACAGTCTGCATCTCGCTCTATCTCAGCCCACACACGCTTGCCGTATCGGAAGCATTACGCATCGCCCGCTCCACGGGTCTGCCGGTCCCCGTCTTCACTATCGCGGAGGCGGTCGGCTCCGACGTGACGAATGTGGTCCGCTCCTGTGCCAGCGACGGGCGCTTCGGCGCAGCCGCGCAGGTGCTGTCGGCCTACCTCAATAGCGACCTGCCGGTCGCGGTCTCGGAGTACACCAAGGAGTTGATCATCTCCTCGGCTGAGGAGATTGACGTTCGCCATGGCACCTGCTTCGGGCAACGATGCCGGCAGCGCGTCGCGATCTCTTATCCGGCGATCAATACGGCGGACTATCTCAATATCACGCCGGCTCAAACCGACCAGGTCCTCAACCGGAGAGGGCTAATGCGCGATGGCTATGTGCTGTTCCTATCCAGACTGGCCCGCGCCAAGGGCGTCGATGACTTGATCACGGGGTTCACCGCCAGCCCCGCGTGCAAGGAGCTGCAGCTTGTGATCGCCGGCAATGGACCAGAGGCACAGCAGCTGCGGCAGTTCGCCGCACAGGTGCCGGCGGCGGACCGAATCAGCTTCCTTGACGATGTCGACGACGACGAGAAGCCGCACTTGATGGCTGGCTGCGCTGCCTTCGTACTGCCTAGCAAGCCGCGGCCCGAGTTCGTCGAAACCTTCGGGATCGCGTTGGTGGAGAAGATGCTGGCGGGTGGGGGGCCAGTGATCACAACCACGACAGGCGGGATTTCCGAGGCCGTTGGCGACACGGCCATGATCGTCCCGGTCGGTAGCCCCCATTCGATCGCCGACGCGCTGGATGTGGCGGTCACCATGCCGAGCAATGAACATGCCGCGATGGCTGAGCGGGCTCGCGCGCACGCCGTGCAGTTCGACCGCGCGCATGTGTTCGACCGGCTGCTTGAGCGGCTCACCGAGGTGACCGAGCGGGAGCTCAGCCCCATCTGACGCCGGCTTGTCAGGACCCAGTTGATCTATAGCTCAACTGGGTTCTGACAAGTTCGCTTTCTGCCAGACCGAGACATGGCTCGTGCTGTCGCTGGTGAATGGCTCACGTTTCCAACCGGCCCAGCGCTCCCGTAGCGACATTCCGGCTAGCCGCGCCATCAGGTCGAGCTCTGCCGGCCAGACGTAGCGGAAAGGCGGCGAAAAGATTTCGAGCTTGCCGTCCACGACCCAATAGTGATGTGAGATCAAACCCTGGGCTGCAACGTCGTATTCGTCGAAGCCAAGTCTGGTATCGCTCACCGTGAAAGCCCGGATCGTTTCGCCGGGTGGCAGCCGTTGCAGGTCCGGCACGCTTACTTCGATCACGAAGCAGCCGCCTGTCGCCAGGCGCGCGGCAACATTCTGAAAGCAAGCGACCTGTTCCTCCTGTGTCGTCAGATTCATGATCGTGTTGAAGACCAGGTAGGCGACTGAGAACTGTCCCGGCACCGTTGTCGTGGCGAAGTCACCGATGCTGACATCGATCTGCTCTGCACCCGGTTTGGCTCGAAGCCTTGCCACCATTGCCTCCGAGAGGTCGATGCCATGAATGCGGATACCGCGCTGTGCTAGAGGTAGCGCGATCCGGCCGGTACCTATCCCGAGCTCGAGCGCCGTACCGTCGAAGGCCAGATCGGCGAGAAAATCGACAACTGGGCCGACCATGGAAGGGTCGAACATGTCGGCAGCTGTCTCGTCATAGCGCTCCGCAATGCGTTCGCCGAAGTAGTCCTGGGGCATAACAGAACTCTGTCAAACCGACGATGAGTTTGACTTCGTGCTGTGTCTTAATGAAAATGGTTCTCATGTCGGTTAGCGCTCGACAGCTGAGTCTGCTTAGCTGCCTGCTCGCCTTGCTAGCCGTAACAGGGTGCGCAAGCGCCGGATCGGCTAGTTCCACCAGAACTCACGGTGAGCTAACCGTTGTGACCGCGTTCTATCCGCTGCAGTTCGTCGCTCAGCGCGTTGCCGGCGCCCACGGCGGCGTCACCAACTTGACCCAGCCCGGAGCCGAGCCGCATGACCTCGAGCTCACGCCTCGGCAGGTTGCAAGCCTGACCACTGCCAGCCTGGTGATCTATGAAAGAGGCTTTCAGCCGGCGGTCGATGAGGCTGTGCGACAGAGCGAGAACCGGCAAGTGATCGATACCACGACCATCGTCCCGCTACGCCCGTTGCCGAGCGGTAGTGATGATCTTGATACTGGACAGTGGGCTGCTGATCATCACTCAGATCTGGATCCGCACGTATGGCTTGATCCGACATCCCTCGCTCGGATCGCTCGAGTGGTAGAGAAACGACTTTCGACGATCGATCCCGATCATGCTCTTGATTACGCGCGCAATGCAGCCGCGCTCAACAAGGAGTTGCGGACTCTCGATCGCTCGTTCCGCTCAGGTCTGACGCACTGTGTACGGACTGAGTTCATTACGACTCATGCGGCCTTTGGCTATCTGGCGCAGCGGTATCACCTGATCCAGATCGCTATCAGTGGTCTCAATCCTGACACCGAGCCTTCGCCGGCACGGGTCGCTGAAGTCCAGCGCTTGGCCACCGAGCACGGATTGACCACGATCTTTTCCGAGACACTGACCTCTCCGGCTGTCGCCCAGGCGATTGCCGGTGATCTTGGTCTCGTCACTGACGTGCTAGACCCCGTCGAGGGCATCACTGATCAGTCGCGCGGGCACGATTATCTGTCAGTGATGTCTGCCAACTTGGCGGCGCTGCGAAAGGCGGGAGGATGCTCCTAGAAGCACATACGGTGCTAGCGGCCCACGACGTAACGGTCGAGCGTGGCGGACTTCCGGTGCTGCGCGGCGTCAGTATCTCGGTACGCGCTGGAGAGGCCGTCGCGTTGATGGGAGGCAATGGTTCTGGAAAGTCCACCTTGGTCCGTACGCTGCTCGGCCTGCTCCCTCACCGGCGGGGCGCCATAACCCTATTCGGTTCACCGCTGCGCGACTTCCGGGATTGGTCGCGCATCGGCTACGTGCCGCAACGCTCGCTCGCTCCGCTCGGTGGATCGAAGGTGAAGGAGGTCGTCGCTGCAGGACGGCTAGCACGCAGGCGGCCGTTCCGACCACTGAGCCCAGCCGACCGAGACGCCATCGACAACGCCGTCGCCCTGGTTGGTCTGTCAGACCGGCTCAACGCCGATATTGCGGGACTATCAGGTGGGCAGCAGCAGCGGGTGCTGGTCGCCCGGGCGCTTGCAGGTGAGCCAGATCTTTTGGTCCTGGATGAGCCCACCTCTGGAGTTGACCTCGAGCAGCAGCGGGTGCTTACAGAAGTGCTGGCCGGATTGCTGGCGGCGGGCACCGGCGTGCTGGTTGTGTTGCACGAGGTCGGACCGCTTGCCAACCTCATTGACCGCGC
The DNA here is from genome assembly GCA_036519615.1 of Propionibacteriaceae bacterium. Taxonomy (GTDB): domain Bacteria; phylum Actinomycetota; class Actinomycetes; order Propionibacteriales; family Propionibacteriaceae; genus Microlunatus. The sequence continues at coordinate 5,166 of DATDKX010000315.1, read as the reverse complement.
TGTGGTCTTGAGCGACGGCCGCGTCGTCTATGAGGGCCCGCTAGGCGATCTTGGTCAGCACCATCGTGGAGTCGGCGGCCATCATCACGATCATGCCCGGCAGGGAGATGACGACCATGATCGACGCAAGGACCCCCTCTTGGGCGGTGCTATGGAGCCATGATCGAGATCTTGTCGTACCCCTTCATGCAGCGGGCCTTGATCGCCGCGTTGCTCACTGGTCTCATCGCACCCGCTATAGGCACCTACGTCGTACAGCGCAGGTTGAGTCTGCTTGGTGACGGGCTGGGCCACGTAGCGCTGGCAGGCGTCGGTCTAGCACTGCTGACGGGCGCGGCACCAATTCCGATTGCTGTAGTCACCTGTGTCCTGGGTGCGGTTGTCGTCGAGATTCTCCGCCAGCGCGGTAAAGCCACCGGTGACGTCGGCCTCGCCATCTTGTTCTACGGCGGCCTGGCCGCCGGCGTCTTCTTGTCTGGCATCTCTGGTGTCGGTGCCGGAGGCCTGGCGCAGTATCTCTTCGGCTCGCTTACTACGGTGACATCAACCGATCTGAGATTGATCGCCATCCTCGCCATCGTGATCTTGGTGACCACCCTCGGATTAGCACCGCAGCTGTACGCGGTCTCGACTGACGAGGAGTTTGCTCGGACTCAGGGCCTGCGCGTGCGGCTCTACCACATCGCGGTAGTGAGCCTTGCCGCTGTCACTGTCGCACTGGCGATGCGAACCGTTGGCTTATTGCTCGTGAGTGCGCTCATGGTCGTTCCTGTCGCCGCTGCACGCAACCTGGTACGCGGTTTCACGGCCGGCCTTCTGTGTGCCATCGGCATTGGGGTTGCCACGGCGGTCGGTGGCGCGGCAGCTTCGTTCTGGGTAGATGCCGCGCCCGGGGCCTTCATCGTGCTACTTGCTATCGGGGTCTTCATACTGAGTTGGCCGATCTCCTACCTCCTGCGACGGCGCTACGCCGCGGCCGTACTCCCTGAGCCGGTTGACGACGATGAACTAGTGAGCCCGCATACCGTCACCGAGAACCACCCTCACCGCCATGCCCGCGGCTGCGGGCATCCGGCCGTACAGCATGGTGACCACACCGACTTCATCCATGAAGGTCATCGACATGCCGCTCATGCTGATCATTATGACGAGCACTGAGCCCCGCCCGGCCGACGCCATCGAGGAGCACTGAAATGACGAATAGGCCGGTTGCGGCCAGCGGGGCCAAGCCGTCAGGTGCACAGCGCCGGACTCGACAGCGCGCCGCAGTCGCGGAGATCCTTTCCGATCAGCACGACTTCCGCACCGCGCAACAAATTCACGACGAGCTGCGACATCTTGGCGAGCGCATAGGCCTTACCACGGTGTATCGCACGCTGCAGCTCATGACCGACGCCGGCGAACTTGACGCCATCCGGAGCAACGAGGGCGAGACAGCGTACCGCCGCTGCTCGACCGGCCATCATCATCATCTGGTCTGTCGTACCTGTGGTCGTACGGTCGAGGTCTCTGGACCAGCGGTCGAGCGCTGGGCCAACGCCGTTGCCGAAGAGTACGGCTTCCGCGAGATCAGCCACGATCTTGAGATCTTTGGTACCTGCGACACCTGCTGAGGTCGGCTCAACAGGAGATCACGACCATGGTGCTGGAGGATCACAGCTCCACCCAACCCAGTGCGTCGGCGCGGGCCGGCTTCTGCAGGTGCACGATCACGACGGAACCCAACCGGATCATTAGCCGTGCTATCAATGTGAGTCTGACCGGGGCTCCCCTGTTGATCTTGCTGATAGCAGCAGCAGTCATTCTGCCGATCGCGCTGGCGCTGGCGTGGCGACGGCTCCCGGGTCGCGTCAGCGGCGCGGCGCTGCGTGTCGGGATGATCCTTGGTTGCCAGGCCGTCGCGGTCCTAGCTGTGTTCGCTGCAGTGAACCGCGCCTATTTGTTCTACGACTCCTGGGATGAGCTTCTCGGACATGAGCGCGGCGGCGGCGAAGTCGCCGTCACCGATGCCGGACAGTTGGTTCCAGTCGATGGCAGCCAGGGACGGATCAGCATCCTGACCTTGCATGGCAAAGTTTCCGGAGCGACCGAGCAGGTACTCATTTGGCTCCCGCCGCAGTACGCCGACCCCGCCGAGGCGAAGACTAGGTTTCCAGTCCTCATGGCGCTGCCCGGGCAGCCCGGCACTCCAGCAGGAATCTTCAAGACCCTCAACCTCGCAAGCACCGCAATGCAGGCGATCAAATCCGGTCAGGCAAAGCCGTTCGTTGCCGTGATACCGCCACTGTCCGTCGCGCAGCCGCGCGACACCGAGTGCACTGACATTCCGAGAGGTCCGCAGGCCGACTCCTGGCTGGCTACCGACGTCAAGGAGGCGGTGATCAAGCACTTCCGCGTTACCCCCGCACATTGGTCGACGATCGGCTGGAGTACCGGCGCCTTCTGCGCCAGCAAGATGCTGTTACGCCACCCGACCTCCTTTGTCGCGGCCGTCAGCATTGGCGGTTACTTCAACGCGGAGGAGGACCATTCCACCGGCAACCTGTTCAACCACAGCCGCGTACTCCGCAACCAGAACTCCCCGCTGTGGCTTATCAGGCACACACTGAGCTATCCCGTACACCTGTTGATCATTACCTCCAGGGGTGACCGCGAGTCCTGGAACGGCGTGCACTATGCCGATGCCCAGAAGGCCATCGCCGCCGCCAATGGGATCCCAGGCGTCAGCACGATCGTGCTGCCACGCGGCGGCCACAACTTCTCCACGTACGCCCCAACGGTGGGTCCGGCGCTCGCCTGGCTAGGCGAGAACGCGGGACTGTAAAGATGTCAGAGACTGCAGCAGATTCAGGTATCAGCTGCGTCGCTGTTCACGACATTGGGGACCGCACCGCCGTAGCGCCGATCACGTTCGGCGTACGTCTCAATCGCCCGCCAAAGGTCGCGGCGGTCGAAATCAGGCCACAATCGATCAAGGAACACCAGCTCGGCATAGGCACTCTGCCACAGCAAGAAGTTGGACGTTCGCTGCTCGCCAGACGAGCGAATGAAGAGATCGACGTCGGGGATATCCGGTTCATCGAGGAAATGCCGGAATCGCTCCTCGGTGAGCTTGCGCGGATCGAGTCGCCCTTCCGCGGCCAACGCTGCGATGCGCCGGGCGGCGTCCACAATCTCGGCCCTGCCGCCGTAGTTCACGCAGAACTGGAGGGTCAGTACGTTATTGCCGACAGTGCGACGCTCGGCGTCTTCGAGCTCGCTGATCACGCTCCGCCACAGCCGCGGCCTGCGGCCGGCCCAGCGCACGCGTACACCCATGGCATCGAGTTGATCGCGCCGCCTTCGGATCACATCACGATTGAAGCCCATCAGCCAGCGGACTTCATCCGGCGAGCGGTTCCAGTTTTCGGTGGAAAAGGCGTACGCCGAGAGGTACTTCACTCCGACCTCGATGGCCCCTTCAATGACATCGAACAGCGACGCCTCGCCGCGGGCATGGCCCTCGGTACGCGGCAGGTTGCGAGCCTTCGCCCAACGTCCATTGCCATCCATCACGATCGCCACATGGGTCGGCAGTCGATCCCGAGGTATCTGCGGGGAGCGGGCGCCGCTGGCATGTGGTGTCGGCGGACGAGGCTGGCGACCGCTGGCTTCCGGCTCCGCGTACCGCTTGCGGCGCGGGGTCGGGCGCGGCGCAGTCGAGGAAAGCTTGGCCACGTCAGGGACAATATCGAGGTGCCGACCTATCGTGACGAAGCAGTGGTTCTTCGCACGCACAAGCTCGGCGAGGCGGATCGAATCATCACAATGTTGAGCCGACACCACGGCAAGATTCGCGCGGTCGCAAAAGGGGTACGGCGCACCACCTCAAAGTTCGGCGCCCGACTCGAACCGTTCTCCCATATCGACCTGCAGCTGGCCGTCGGGCACTCGCTCGACATCATCACCCAAGTCGAATCGCTGGACGCCTTCGGTGAGCCGCTCACCGATGACTATCGCGCGTATACAGCTGGCCAGGTGATGCTGGAGACCGCCGACCGCTTGGTGGTCGAGGAGTCCGAACCAGCACTTCAGCAGTACCTGCTCCTCGTCGGAGCCCTGCGAGCGCTGAACCAGGGCACTTCCGACGGGCAACGCCCAGCAACCTTGATCTTGGACTCTTATCTGTTGCGAGCGCTGGCCGTTGCCGGATATGCGCCCTCATTCTCCGACTGTGCACGCTGTGGTATCGCTGGGCCGCACCGGGCATTTTCTCCTGCCCTCGGCGGCGCCGTCTGCGAGCGATGCCGTCCCGCCGGAGCGGCGCGGCCCGCCCCAGAGACCTTGCCTCTGCTCGGTGCGCTGCTCGAGGGTCGCTGGCGCGACACGCGACAGGTGGATGATCATGTGGCACGGGAGGCCAGTGGCATTACCGCCGCCTTCGTTGCCTGGCACCTGGACCGTAGCCTCAGATCCCTGGCGCATGTCGAGCGTTGATCCGAGGTGGCCGCCACCCCGCGAGTCACAAGCGTTCATGGCCGTGCCACCAGCGCAGCTCCCACCGCAACAGCCGGCTGCGCAGCGACCCCACCGGGTGGCCTACGTACTCGCGGTCATCATGCCGGTGATCTTGCTGGCCGTTATGGCGGCACCTCTCGGCCTGGCTTGGACGATTAACAGGCTGCGGCAACCTCCGAGCAGTGTCACCACGCCTCCCCCGCTCGATCCGAATGCCACTGACGGAGAACCCGGACTCGGCGATCCTTATTTCCCGCAGGCCGGCAACAGCGGTTATGACGTGATCAAGTACCAGATCATGATCAACTGGGATCCTCGGACACAGAACATCACCGGAACAACGACCATCAGTGCGCGTGCCACCCAGCATCTCAACTCGTTCTACTTCGATCTGGCCTTGCACACAGACAAAGTCAGCGTCAATGGGGCACCCGCGGCATCCATTGCGAGAGGCTTTTCCGACGTCTATATCAAGCCCGCACAGCCGATCGCGGCGAATAGCACATTCCAGGTGGTCGTCGGCTACTCGGGCAGGCCTGCCGAGGTTCGCCAGGGTGACGAGCAACCCTGGCGGGCTGGCGATGGTGAGTGGATCATTGCCGGAGAGCCAGAGAGCTCGGCATGGTGGTATCCGGCCAATGATCATCCCTCAGATCCCGCTCTGATGGA
>DATDKX010000314.1:0-7792 GCA_036519615.1 Propionibacteriaceae bacterium | reverse complement strand
GCTAGCCGCGACGATCAACCGGTCGATCCGGCGCAGCTCGGTGTCGCGGCCGAAGAGCATCCTCGCCGGACGACGCTGGGTCTCGGGAGCATCGGACGCGAGCAACTCGGCCCGCAGTGATGCCACCGCAGGTCCCGGCCTGACGCCTAGTTCGCGGCGCAGCGCCCGCTCCAATCGTTCCAACTGGCGAAGCGCGGCTCCTCGATTGCCGCTGTCAGCCAGCTGCCGAGCACGCGCGAGGTTGGCTTCCTCATCGGCCGGGTCGGCCAGGGCCAGCTCGCTCCAGCGGCCGGATCGCCGCAGCAGCTCTTGATGAAGCTGCCGCAACCGGTCGCGGGGAGCTTCCAGCCAGGCTTCATACGGGTCGTCCGGGAGGAGGTCGCCGGCCCACTTGTCAGCAGCGGCGGCCGCCCATCGTTCGGAGTCGCGGTCTAGGGCAGCGAGAGTCTGCTTGGCGCTGCGCTCGAACTCATCGACATCGACGACCACGTGGGCGGCGGGAAACAGCGAAACAGTCTCCCCCGACAAGACCAGCGCGGTCGAGTCGCCCAGCATCCGGCGGGCAAAGTGCGCCGCCTTGTGCAACCGCGGACCGGCGTCGTCGATCGCGGTGTCAGGCCACAACGCTTCGATCACTTGCTCTCGGTGCAGCGTACGGCGGGGCGCCAGGGCGAGCAGTTTTACGAGCGACGCCGCTTTTCGGCGGCGCCAGTCGCCGGCAGGAATTGGCCGGCCGTCGACCCGGACGGCAAAACCCCCCAGCAGGTCGATCTCGACATTCATCGTTGCTCCACAGCGAATGTAACTCCCTAGCATCGTGGCAGGGTCAGCCGGTCGATGCAGAAACGCCGACCGGGTCGACCACATGATCGCCAACGGGATCGAGAGCTCGAATGCCTTCCACGTCGTCCGCCATCACAGAGGAAAGCTCGCGGAGCAGCTGTTGGGCTTGGTCCAAATCCCACTGATGGGAGGCGAGCCGGTCGACGATCGGGTGCATCGGCAACGCCTGGCGGTCACGTTCGGCCTGGTAGCGGCAGAGGGCCATCCGCATCGCGTGCTCCGACCCGGCACCTGCGACGACGGCTCGGGCCAACAACTCGGCATCACGGAACGCGTCGGTGATTCCGTACGTGGAGAGCGGGTCCTTCCACCACCCGGCGTCCCCGACCAGCGCCCAGCCCGTTCCATGCGGACGTCGCATCCGGGCTGGCAGGCCGCGGAAGAATCGGACCGGGCCTAGCGGTGCGCCCGAGGTGAGGTCGGTAAGCCGGCAGTCGAGTCGCGCCAGGAGATCGCGCGCCGCATCCAGCGGGCGGCTGTGGCGCATCCGCGCATCGACCACCGCGGCCGGGCCGGCAGCGAACACACATGCCATGCCATCGTTCGTTGGGATGACGCCTGCGGAGAGTCCGTCGCCGTAGTACCAGTGGTAGCCGTCTAGGTCCACTGCGGGCCAGTACCCATAGACGTACGCCGCGGCATGACTGCCGGTGACGAGAGCGGGCGCGCCAACCTGCCTGGCCACCAGCGAAGTACGCCCGTCAGCTCCCACGACGAGGCCCGAGCGTTCGGTCCATGTCGCGCCGAGGCGGTCACGCACGACGACACCGACCACCCGCCCGGTGTGATCTCGAGCGACGTCGGTCATCGCCAGTCCGAAGTCGAATCTCGCACTGGCCTCCTCGGCGACGCCGACCAGCAGAGCGTCAAGGACGGTTCGCCGTGGAGCGTAGAGGGCATCCACCCCGGCGTACGGCTTCAACGTGACGGGCATGGAGTCATGGCCATAGTGGAACGTGACCCGGCGGATCGGCGGCGCACCGGTGGCGGCTACCCGATCCAGCAAGCCCCAGCGATGCAGCTGGAGGACTCCGCCGCGCATCAGTGCATGGGTGGATACGGTGTCCGAGCCGCGGCGCGCGCGTTCGACGACCAACACCCGAAGGCCAGCGCGAGCGAGCAGCAGGGCCGTCGAGGCGCCGGCTACTCGGCCGCCGATGATGATCACATCCCAGGCCCTTCTCACCTGGCGGAGGTCAAGGGGTGCTGACATCGATCTGCACATCGGTGCCGTTGACCAACACGTCGTAGACAGCGGAACGCCGCCGGGACTGCTCGATGAGCGCGCGCAGCTGTTCCGGCGACGCGTCGCCGTCGACATCGAAGTGCACCCGGATCTGCCGGTAGCCGTTGCGAACAACGTCGGAGAGCCCAAGGATGCCGAGCAGGTCAATGTCACCCTCGACGGTGGAGGTGACCCTCCGCAGGGTGATGCCTCGGGCCGCGGCAATGTTTGCCACGCCTGCCGTAATGCAGGCGGCGATCGCATGCAGCAGGAACTCGACCGGCGTTGGGCCGTGGTTCGTTCCCACGAGGACCGCAGGGTGATCGGCGTCGAAGCTGAACGGGACCGGGCGGGACGTGTCCTCCTGTCCAGCGCCGTAGAAGCCCTGAATGGTTGAGCGGTTGTGGGTGCCACTGATCCATTCGTTGGTCGCACGGAACTGGAACTGGGCAATCTGCGGCGCACCCTTGACCGCGTCGAGGGTGGCGAACAGGGTCGGGACGTCGACGCCATTGCGAGGAGGTCGCTGAACCGTTGCTGTGGTCATGAAGGGAACTCCGTTCGATTGGTGGACCATGACAGCGGCGACGCTAGAAGGGCAGCCTTCCCTGCGCCTTCCCTGGTTGCCGGCACGTTCGTTGGCCGGGGCTGGAATGATGGGAAAGATGACGAGGTTTTCGCGCGCATGAGGTCTGTCGTCTACTCCCAAACTGGTGACCCGTCGGTCCTTCGTCTTGTCGATCGCGATGTGATCGAACCAGCGCCTGGCGAGGTCCGTGTCCGCGTCGTCGCATCCGGCGTCAACCCCACCGACTGGAAGTCCCGGGTTGGCTCCGGTGCCGGTGCAGCGCCGCCCTTCCCGGAGGTGACTCCGAACCAAGACGGTGCGGGTGTCATTGACGCAGTCGGTGAGGGTGTTGAGAACCTTGCCGTCGGCGATCGGGTCTGGGTTTACCTCGCCGGCCACCAGCGGCCCACCGGCACCGCGCAGGAGTACACGAACCTGCCCGCGGCTCGAGTGGTACGCCTTCCCGCAAACACGAGCTTTGACATCGGCGCGAGCCTCGGCGTACCGGCCATGACCGCGCACCGCGCCCTGACAGTGTCCGAAGACGGACCCAAGCGGCTGCATCCCGATGCCCTCGCCGGCAAGGTTGTGCTGGTCGCCGGAGGTGCGGGTGCGGTGGGTCACGCCGCCATCCAGCTCGCGCGTTGGGCCGGCGCTACCGTGATTACAACGATCTCCGGCCCGATCAAGGCGGAGCTCGCAACGGCCGCCGGCGCCCACCATGTGATCAACTACCGGGACGAAGACGCAGCAGCCGCGATCAGCAAACTCGCCCCAGACGGTGTCGACCTCATTGTCGAGGTCGCGATCGCGGCTAATGCGCAGCTCGACATCGAGGTACTCAAGCCACGCGGCACGATTGCGATCTATGCCAACGACGGTGGCGAGGAGTTCAAGCTGGACGTCAGGCAGAACATGATCAAGAACCTGCGTTATCAATTCGTTCTGCTGTATAGCGTCGGCGACGCCGCCCTAACGGCGGCCGTGGAAGACATCACCCTCGCCCTCGCGGACGAAGCGCTGCCGGTCGGGGAGGATGCCGGCCTGCCGCTGCACCGATTTCCGCTTGCCAATACCGCAGACGCGCACCAGGCGGTGCAGAACGGAGCAGTCGGCAAGGTACTGATCGACGTGTGAAACCGATCATCATTGACGTCGACACCGGCACCGACGACGCCTTAGCGATTCTCTACGCCGTACGCCACCCGGATCTGGATGTCCGCGGCATCAGCTGTGTGATCGGGAATGTCACCGTCGACCAGGCAGTGATCAATACCTGCAAGGTGCTCGACGCCGCTAGCGCGGGAGACATCCCAGTTGCCGCGGGGGCTGCGCAACCGCTCATCGAGCAGGCCCGCCGCGAAGGTGGCGGGTCTCATGGCCCCGATGGGCTGGCCGGCATTCAGCTACCGGAGCCCCTAAGCCATCCATCTCCAATGCATGCCGTCGACTTGCTGCATCAGTTGATCATGGCGAGCGCTGAGCCTGTAAGTCTGGTGTCATTGGCGCCCAAGACAAACCTGGCGCTGCTGTTAACGAGCTATCCAGACATCGCCACGAGACTTGAACAGATCATCTTCATGGGCGGCTCGGCAAGCGAGGCTGTCGCTGAGTTCAATGTCTGGCAAGATCCCGAGGCCGCAAGGCTTGTGCTCGAGTCATCCGTTCCGATCACGATGTACGGGCTCGACCTGTTTGACCGTCTCGTGGTAGATCGGGCCGACGTCGGCCTATTGCGTACCCATGATCACCCAGCAATCTGGCTTGCCGGAGAGCTGCTCCATCGTCGTCACGTAAGACACAACGATTCTGATCATGAGCAGCTGCGCCTGCTTGGGGATGCCGGCGCCATGGTGCTGCTCACTAATCCGGAACTCTTTGTGATCGAGGAACGAAACGTAGCAGTCCACCTGCAGGGGGCCGGCCGCGGTCAGACCCAGTTGTCAGAAGCTAGTGCGCCAATAGCTCAACTGGGTGCTGACAAGTCGGAGTCGAGAATCAGGTTCGCTGCGGATCTAGACGTGACGAAGGCCGCGTCGGCGTTCGTGGAAACGGTCTACGCCTACGCGGCCTAGGGGGGAAGATTATTCGTGACTGTGTTCGTGTTCGGCCCTGAGCTTGGCGACCTCGGCGTGTACCTCTTCCATATCGAGGCCTTTGACAGCGTCCAGGACCTGCTTCAAGGCCTGCCCTGGGAGCGCTCCAGCCTGGTTGAAGACCAGCACACCCTCTCGGAAGGCCATCAGGGTAGGAATGCCCTCGATGCCCAGCTGACTGGTTAGCTCGTAATTGGCGTCGGTATCCAACTTGGCGAAGACGATCCCGTCGTACTCTTCAGAGGCCTTCTCATAGACAGGTCCAAACCGCTTACACGGTCCGCACCAGTCGGCCCAGAAATCCACCAGGACAATGTCGTTGTCGGTGATGGTCTCCTCGAAGTTCTCGGCGGAGATCTCAATCGTTGCCATGCAGTGCTCCTCATTGAAGATCGGCTGCCCATCTGCGGCTTCGCGGCAGCCACTGTGTCAACCGCACACGACGTACGCCTATTCCATACCCCACTACTTGATGGCCACCAGGCGCCGCATCGGGATAGCCACATCGACGACCTCGCGTTTCTCGACGGCGTCCTCCAAATACTCGATCGCCCGCTCCACGCGCGACCAGCGTGTGTTCGGCAGATAGAGCGCCGACATCATCAACTCCGCGTCAGCTCGCGACCGAATGCTGAATCGATAACGCTCGCGGGCATCCTCGACGGCTCGCATGCCGTAGAGCGTCAACGTCTTGGCGAAACCGGTGAGTTCGACCGGGCCCGGGAACTGGGGTTTGGTCCGCAAGCGGCCGTTGATCCGAGTCAGCACCCTCAGATCGCTCGGAGCGAGAGGACGGATTGCGGGCGCGATAGCGGCGAGTACGCCGCCGGGGCGCAAGACCCGAGAAACCTCCTCGACTACTCGAGTCAGCGGCTGGACGACTACTAGGCCCATGGAGCTGGTGATGACGTCGATGCTCTGATCTTTGAAGGGCAGCTGCAACGCATCAGCCTGAATCCACGGTCCGGACCCACGCTCGGCAGCTAGCGCAAGCTCATGCTCAGACAAATCCAAACCGATGACCGTACGCCCCGGCTGAGCCAACTCGCGTGACATCGGCCCTGATCCGCAGGCGAGATCCACTACGACGGTCGCCGTTGCCGAGACGGCTCTCGCCAGCCATCGATACGGGGAATGGTCACCAGCGAAGGTCCGGGACAGTACGGCCTCGGCGATCCCGGCTCGATCCCGGTGAAAATCGGCCAGGTACTTCCGCCAGTTCACGTCATCGTTGCTCACCGCGAAGCTCCTCGCGGCGCCGTTAGACGCGTGACACGAACAGGTGCGTGGCTGCTTCGCGGTCTATCTCGCAGCTGGGCAAACCGTCGACGGTGAGCCTGACTCCCAGTCCCCCCGTCTCGGCGCGGACCTCGGCACCGGGCTGAATGCCAGCTCGGCGCAGCGTGCCCATCATCTCCACGTCCTTTTGGATTTCCTCGCTCATCCGCTCGACGACGACTCTGATCGGAGATCCCGAACTACTCACAACGTCCTGCAACTGCTCATTGCCGTCCCGGAACGGCTCGGTGGCCGCGGTGACTCCGAGTTCATCGAGCCCCGGAATCGGGTTGCCGTAGGGGGACATGGTGGGTGTGTTCAATAGATCGACAAGTCTGCGTTCGACATCCTCAGAGATCACGTGTTCCCAGCGGCAAGCCTCATCGTGAACCTTTTCCCAATCCAGCCCGATGACGTCAATGAGCAGCCGCTCAGCCAGTCGATGCTTCCGCATCACTCGTGTTGCCCGGGCGCGTCCCTCCGTGGTCAGCTCGAGATGGCGGTCACCGAGAACATGTACCAAGTTGTCCCGCTCCATTCGAGCGACGGTTTGCGACACTGTCGGTCCACTTTGATGTAGGCGCTCTGCGATCCGGGCCCGGAGAGGCACAATCCCTTCCTCCTCCAGCTCATAGATAGTGCGCAGGTACATCTCGGTAGTGTCGATCAAGTCGCTCACGCTGACATTCTGCATCTTTGCGCCGACTTGTCAGAACCTAGTTGAGCTATCGGTCAACTGGGTTCTGACACGGCGGGAAGGCGGGCGATCAAGCGCAGCAACCGTTCCGCCTCAGCGGACGCGGCGTCACGAGCCGGGCCAAGATAGCGGCGACTATCAACCATTCCCGCATTTGCTGCCAGCGTCGCGCGAATCGAGTCGGTGAACACCTGATTGAGATGCGTCGCGATGTTGATCTTGGTTATGCCGGCTTCAATTGCCCGAACGAGCTCCTCGTCGGGAACGCCCGAAGAGCCGTGCAATACCAAAGGCACCGCTACGGCGGCCCGAAGCGCGGCGATCAGGTCAATGTCCAGAGCGACGCGGCGCTCGGTCATGGCATGCGATGTGCCAACGGCCACAGCGAGGGCGTCTACGCCGGTCGCCTCCACAAAAGCCCTCGCTTCCTCGGGACTCGTTCGCGCGCCGGCTGCATGGACACCGTCCTTGCCGCCAATCTCGCCGAGTTCGGCCTCGACGTCGAGCCCGGCATCGTGGCACTGATGTACGACGGCGGCCGTCGCGGCAACATTCTCCTGGTACGCCATCGTCGAGGCGTCAAACATCACCGACCCGAACCCCAACGCGACTGCTTCGCTGACCAGGCCCTGCTCGGTGGCGTGATCCAGGTGGACGACAACAGGCACGCCTGCATTGCGGGCCAGCTCAAGCGTGGCCAGTCCTATCGGCGCTAGGGCTCGGTGGTAGCGCACCGCGTTCTGGGAGATCTGCAGTACGACCGGTGTCCCGGCAGCTTCGGCGGCAGCGACAAAGGCCTCGGCGTGCTCAATGCTAAAGACATTGAAAGCTCCCAGACCCGTGCCAGACGCTGCCGCCGGGCCTAGCACATCGGTGAGCTGGGCGAGAGTCACCGATGCTTCATAGCACGAGCATGTTTGTGTGTGCGACCACATTCCGCAAAGTCCGTTGACCCGATGCATGAGCGCGCATACCTTGGTGGGACACGGGAAAGGAGGTGGTCCGAGGAATGAATGACTGTTGGACACGTGAGGTGACGGCCAGCTAGCCGCATCCCGACTGTGAAGAACTGGTCGTACGCGGCC
>DATDKX010000313.1:0-2770 GCA_036519615.1 Propionibacteriaceae bacterium | reverse complement strand
CTCACCCCGTTCGGTGTAGTACGACGCCAGCCCGACATGACCTTTCTCAGTCGCGTCCAGCGCCGCGACCTGCCGGGTCAGATAGTCATACCCAGACCCGGCGGTCAGCTTGTGCACACTCATCGTCACAACCCCGAAAGGCGATTCCGCGCGCGCGGCGGTCACGCCGACCCGGGGGTACATCCCCGCGTGCATCAGGTGTGTCAGACATCGAATTCTGAGATCTGGTTGGGGTACGCAGAACAGGGTCCCGGAAGGTGCTGAGTCGACTGGAGAAGCCTCGTGACGTGGCGACAGGGATAGTCGTCGGTGTTGCGAAGTTCTAGCATCTCGGCGGTCAGACGCCGAGCCGTCGTTGCTGGGTCGCTCACTCGATCTGCGCGTCGGCTCCGCCAGAGTCGCTGGGATGACGATGCCAGGGCATCCGTGGGTGATGGCCGATCCCAGCGATCACGTCGCCATCAGGGCGGTGTGGATGGAGCCGCCGCCGTCCATGACAAGGACCCGTCCCATGACGTCTTCGCCTCGGACGGACGTCACGAAGGTGTTGGCTTCGAAGCAGCGGACGACGGTGACGGTGCCGCGTCCGCTCCAGACTGCATCGCTTTGACAGTGAGGGCCGTCAGGGGTTGCTGGTTGCCATTGCTCGTACTGATTCGGGTGTGGTTCCGGTCCAGCCTTTGAATGCTCGGTAGAAGGAATTGGTGTCGGCGAAGCCGAGGAGGAAGGCGATCTCGGAGGTTCGCAGGCCTGCGTTGGTCAGGTAGTGCCGGGCGAGGTTCTCGCGCGTGTTGGCAAGGACCGCTTGAAAGGAGGTGCCTTCCTGGCTGAGTTGTCTTTGGAGCGTGCGGGCGCTGGTGGCGAGCTGGGCGGTAACCGCGCCGATGGAGGGGTCACCCGCGGGTAGGGTCTCGTTCAGGGCAGCCCGGACACGGTCCGAGACCGTAGCTGAGGCTTGGAGGTCGGAGAGGCGCCGGCGTAGGTCGGGGGCGAAGATCCGCCACATCTGGTCGTTCTCTGTGAGGAACGGTCGGGAGGCATCGGCGGGTGTGAATGTGATTGTGTCGTTGTCGCCCTTGCGGATCCGGGTACCGAGGTAGTCATCCATCGCCCGGTGCTCGGCGGGCAGGTGCGTCACGGTAGCGCGGGCGGGTCGGATGTGTTCCCGGATGGCGATGCGAGCCAGCGCGGCCCAGAAGATGAGCTCTGTTTTGGCCAGCAGTGCCGGGGGTTGCGGGCGTGCGGGCCACTTGTAGGTGATGGTGAGTCCGTGATTGGTGTCGAGGTCTAAGCGCAACGGCCCGATGAGTGGCTTGTGGGCGGCGAGCCGCTGCGCGGCCGTCGTAAGGTTCGGACTGCACAGCGCTGCGAAGATCGGCGGTGAAAACATCTCGACTGAGATGGCTTTGCCGATCTCGACCGCGAGGTCGCGTTCGCCGGTGGGGCTGGCTTCGGCGTCGAGTGCTTCCCAGAAGCGGTAGTACTCCGGGATTGACAACTCGATGGGTCGGTGCGCGAATAAGTCGGCCGGCAGGCCGGAGCGGCGTAGCACCCGTGCCGGAGGGATGCCGAGGTCGCGCAGGAGTGTCTTGATGCTCGGCTCTAGATCAAAACGCTCACCCGCCACCTGATCAGCGTAGCCAGAAGCGGCTCGACGTGGCTCGCCGAAACCGCCAACTGGCATGCAGATCACGTCACCGGTTCTTGGCGTGAATAGCAAGTCAATCGGCGTTCTGCGCTAGTGGCAGAACAGCTCGTAGTTCCTAGCGTGGCGACATAGCCCGGCAACGGCTTCGAACTGACATCCATCGAGGAATACCTCGAGTCCAAGGCCGTCGTCGGCTCGTTCTGAACCACCTACGTCCTACGAAAGGAACCCAGAATGATCAACACAACTGCGGGCAAGGTCGCCCTCGTCACCGGCGCCTCCTCCGGCATCGGCGAAGCAACCGCCCTCGAACTCGCCAAGGCCGGCTACACCGTCTATGCCGCCGCCCGCCGCGTCGAGCGCATGAACCACCTCACCGAGTCCGGCATTCGCCCCATCTCGATGGACGTCACCGACGATTCCTCGATGCAGGCAGCAGTCGAGAAGATCATCGCCGACACCGGTCGCATCGACGTGCTCGTCAACAACGCCGGTTACGGCTCCTACGGCGCGCTGGAAGATGTCCCGATGGACGAAGCTCGCTACCAGTTCGAGGTCAACGTCTTCGGCGCCGCGCGGCTGACCCAGCTCGTGCTGCCACACATGCGCAAGAACCGGTCAGGCAAGATCGTCAACATCACCTCCATGGGCGGCAAGATTCACACCCCGCTCGGCGCCTGGTACCACGCCACTAAGTTCGCCCTCGAAGCCATCAGCGACTGCCTGCGCTTGGAGCTCAAACCCTTCGGCATCGACGTCATCGTCATCGAGCCCGGCGGCATTAGAAGTGAGTGGGCCGACATCGCCGCCGACAAAGTCCGCGCCGTTTCCAGCGACGGCCCATACGCACCCCAGGGCAACGCCGTTGCCAACTCCCTCTCCTCTGAGTCCAACCAGAGGCGCTCCTCACCCCCGGAACTGATCGCACGCACTATCGCCAAGGCCGTGCAGGCACACAAGCCGCAGACCCGCTACGCCGTCGGCTTCGGTGCCAAACCGATGATCTTCCTCCACGACGTCCTCCCAGACCGCACCTTCGACGCTTTCATGCGACGCACGGTGGGAGTGCCGTCGAACTATCCGACCGATGCCTCCAACAGCACGGCGGCGTCGGTCCGATAC
>DATDKX010000312.1:0-3689 GCA_036519615.1 Propionibacteriaceae bacterium | reverse complement strand
GATCAGCACGAGTCCGATCAGCCAGGGCAGCAGAAATAGATAGCCGGCCTTATTGTCCCGACCCGCCTCCTTAGCCAGGAGCCGCTTCTCTTCTGGCGTCTTGGCCTTTGTGCGATGGATCGTCGAGAGTTCAGAGATGGCGCTCATGGCATTACACCTGAAGGTTCGACTTCAGCTCGTCCACGAACTGCTTCGCGCCGTCAGCTGCGCTCGTCTTCCCGAAGAGGACATCGATCCCGTGACGGAACAAAACGGTTTGGATCGTGCCGCCGCCGGGGGGTGGGGCGATTGGTGTAGTGGCCACCTCGGGCTTGATGTCCTCGATGTATTTGGCGACGGCCTGTTGAGCAGGAGACAGCTTGGGCTTGACCTCGGCCAGTATCTCGGTGTTCGGCGGGATGCCCCGCTCAGCTAGATCAATGTTTGCGGCGTCCGGGGAGTTCGCAAACCAGTTGATCCACGCGATTGCCGCATCTGGATTCTTGCTCTTGCTCGACGCGGACCACAGCATACTTGCCTTGTACCAGGTTTTGCGGTCGGTTGCCTTGCCGGTCGTGCTCGGTCCCCGCAGCATCTTCAACTGTTGCCCGGCAGCAGCGCTAACAGCCTCCAGCTGATTGGAGTTGTAGTACTGCATGGCAGCATTCCCGACCACAATGGCACTCTGGTCCAGCGGCTTCGGTTGCTCCTCGCTGGTCTGCTGGGGTGTACCAAAAGCCTTGGCTTTCTGACCCTTGAGCAGGAAATCGAACCAGGCTTGAGCATCAGCGACGTCAAACGCAAGCCCGTTTTCGGTGAAGAGTTCCTTGCCGCGCTGGCGTACGAACGTGCCGAACAGTGCGTCTGATTGCAACAGCGACGCAACGCCGAGGGGGACTCCCGCCTTGGAGGCGACCTCCGCACCAATCTCGATCATCTGGTCCCAAGTCCAGGTTTTGTCATCGGGCAGATCCATCTTGGCCTTTTCGAAGACCTTTGGGCTGGCGAAGATCAGTGCGCTGTTGATGCCGGCGTTGACGCCCACCAGCTTGCCGTTGATCTTGCCCGAGTCCACGGTGCCCTCCACGAACTTGGATGTGTCGACCTTGCCCAGATCCAGCAGCGCGCCACGACTGCCGTACTCGGCGATGTAGAGCATGTCCATCTGAATGATGTCGGGAGCCTGGCCGCCGGCTGTCTGGGTGGCCAGCTTGTCCCAGTAGCTGTTGAACTCACCCGGCTGACCCGAGATCTTCACATCGGGATTGGCCTTCATGTACGCATCGATCATCGCCTGGGTGTTCTTGTTGCGCGTCGGGTTGCCCCACCAGGCCAAAGCCAGATTGGTCCCGCCTCCTTGACCGCCGCCACCCTGGGAACCACCACCACCACTCGATCCAGGGGCGCATGCTGATAAGCCCATCGTCGTGGCTGCAGCGGCCAGTCCGCCGGCACCGATCAAGAACTGCCTTCGGTTCAAAGCCATCGTTTCTCCCTTTCATTGCTGTGTACGATATCCATACCGCACGAAAGCGTTTTCGTGACTGAGCGTAAGCGGTTTCGCTGAGGGCTGTCAATGTTCGTTTCGAGAATGAGACCTGTGAATTTCGGTGACGCGGCTGACGAACGCGTCGCTTCTGCTATACCCGGGCGGTTGATTCGCGAACCACCAACCGAGCCGGGACAATCCTCCGTCGAGGCTTGGCTGCAGACGGTTTTCGCACCATACTCAACGCGGCTTGACCCATCTCAGCGAGGGGCAGTGCGACGGTGGTGAGAGCCGGCGCGAGTGATTTGGCGACCGCGATGTCATCAATGCCCATCACGGAAACATCATCGGGAACCCGGATTCGGCGGCGCCGAAACTCCTGCAGTACGCCGATCGCGACCACATCGCTGAGCGCCAGAACTGCGGTTGGACGCGAGTGCAGCTCATCGATCCGGCTGGCGATCCGCACACCGCCCTCGAGACTGAACATGTCGTGCCACACGGTGGGCCGGATCCTGAGCGGCTCAAAGACTGAGCAGATGCCGGAAAGACGATCAGCGATCGTGGTGAACTCTTTCGGGCCGGCGGCAACGAGAATCTCGCGATGACCAAGCTCGACCAGGTGTCGGGCTGCTGCGGCTCCAGCTGCCACATTGTCGGGGAGAACCGCGTCGACTCCCAGATGGTGACGGCCGATAACCGCCACCCGACCACCACGCTGCCGATACGCCCGCAGCACATCCTTGGCCCGGCTTTCCTGAGCAGCATCGACGTAGCCGGAGCCGGCAATCACAATGGCGGCGACATTCTGGACGACCAGATTGTTGATCCGGGTGAGTTCCTGCTGAGGATCTCGGCCGGAGTGCGAGACCTGCACCATGAGGTTCTCGGCCAGAGCTGACCGGATGACGCTACCAGCGATCTCAGTGAAGTAAGGATCGTCGATCTCGTGCACGATAAGGCCGATCACCGACGTCGTGCCGCCGGCCAAGGTACGGGCGTGGACATTGGCTACGTAGCCGAGGTTCTGTGCCACATCACGAACCTTCTCGGCAAGCGCAGTGCCAACCCCGGCCTGGCCGTTAAGCGCCCGCGAAGCGGTGGCCAGTGACACGCCCGCGGCAGCTGCCACATCGCTCAACAGCACGGGCCCTGACGAAGCAGACACCGTGGCCTCCTCCGGGTTGTGCTTTCTCCACTGCCGATCGTATAGTACCTAAAGCGATTTCGAAAGCGCTTTCATGCGGGGTGATTACTAACTGAGGAGATGACGTGGCAGAGCGCACTATTCGAGTGATCATGAACGGGGTAACCGGCCGCATGGGCTATCGCCAACACCTGGTCCGTTCGGTGCTGGCGATCCGAGACGACGGCGGCGTCAGCCTAGCCAATGGCGATCGGATCACCGTCGAGCCGATCTTGGTCGGCCGTAACGCGGAGAAGCTGGCCGGACTAGCCGCCGAGCACAGTGTGGCCGACTTCACGACCAACCTGGACGAGGCCCTCAGCGACGACTCAGCCTCCATCTACTTCGATGCGCAGGTCACCTCAGAGCGCAAGAAGTCGATCTTGAAGGCGATCGGGGCCGGTAAGCAGATCTACACCGAGAAACCCATCGCGGAGTCCGTCGATGAGGGTATCGAGCTAGTGACCGCGGCTCGGGAAGCAGGCGTGATCAACGGCGTTGTCCACGACAAGCTCTACCTGCCGGGCCTCATCAAGCTGAAGCGACTGATCGACGCCGAGTTCTTTGGTCGCATTCTCTCGGTACGTGGAGAGTTCGGGTACTGGGTTTTCGAGGGCGATCTGCTACCTGCCCAGCGGCCCAGCTGGAATTACCGAGCCGAGGACGGCGGCGGCATGGTGCTGGACATGTTTCCGCACTGGAACTACGTGCTGGAAAACCTGTTCGGGCCGGTACAGGCAGTCACCGCAAAAGCGGTCACCCACATCCCAGAGCGCTGGGATGAGCAGGGGCGCAAATACGCGGCCACTGGCGACGATGCCGCATACGCGATCTTCGAACTCGAGGATGACGTGATCGCCCAGATCAACTCGTCGTGGGCCGTTCGTGTCGACCGCGGCGAGCTGGTCGAATTCCAGGTGGACGGCACCCACGGTTCGGCAGTGGCCGGCCTGTTCGGCTGCCGCATCCAACCGCGAGTGAGTACGCCCATGCCGGTGTGGAATCCCGACCTGCCCACGACCGAGGACTTTCGCA
>DATDKX010000311.1:0-7196 GCA_036519615.1 Propionibacteriaceae bacterium | reverse complement strand
TCCTCCGGCACCGCTTTTGCCGTGGAAACAGCCAACAGGCTGCAGGAGCGCGGGGTGGAGGTGCAGCGCGTTTTCCTTGCTGCGCAACTGCTCGGTGACGCCGCCGACCGGCGCGCCGCCATCACCGAGCTGACCGACCGGAGCAATGCGGAGATCGTCACCGATCTGAGCGCGGACAGCGGCTACACCGATCTCGGTGAACTGGATGCACAACGCGCCGAGCATGTCGCTGCTGCCTACCGGCACGACTGCCTGTCCGCATATGGCTATTTCGCCGATGCTCTGGAAAGCCCGCCGGTGAGGAAGCTGCCTGTGCCGGTCACCGTGGTCGCTGCCGCCGACGACCCCATCACGTCGGACTTCCAGCGACGGCATCGCGACTGGGAGCTGCTGGCCGAGCACGTTGAGTTGCACGTGGTGCCCGACGGCGGTCACTACTTCGTGCGTACCCGACCGACCCAGACAGCAGCTGCCGTGCTCGGCGCCGCCAAGTTGTTCGCTTATTCCTGAGGCGTAACTGAAAGGAAAAGATATATGTCATACCCATTCCCGGTGTCCGTGCTCGACATCGACCGGGAGCCCGGCAAGGCTCCGATCGTCCGCGCCGAGGCGCCCGGCGACGGGCTGAGCTGGGTGGCCGAGCATAGGGACGTGTTACGCGCTGCGGTTGCAGAGCACGGTTCGGTTATGGTCCGCGGCCTCGACCTGCATAACGCGCCGGAGGTCAGTGCTGTCTTCCGACGGCTGTCCACCGGGTTGATGATCGAAAAAGAGGCCTTTGCGTCCCGGCGGATCTACTCCGACGGCGTGTACTCCTCATCGACGTGGCCACCGAACCAGCCGATGTGTATGCACCACGAACTGAGCTACACCCTCCAGTTTCCCGGCCTGATGCTGTTCGCGTGTCTCAACGCTCCTACCGCGGGTGGGGCGACGGCTGTGGCCGACTCGCGGGCGGTGCTCAGCGCACTACCGGCCGAGCTGGTTGCACGGTTCGAGCGGGACGGTTGGATTCTCACCCGCAGCTATAACGACGAGATCGGCGCGTCCGTTGCTGAGGCGTTCGGAACCGACGACCGGCGTGCCGTGGAGAGCTACTGTCGCGCGAACGCGATCCAGTTCGAGTGGCAACCTGACGGTGGACTGCGTACCTGGCAACGCCGCAGCGCCGTGGTGCATCACCCGGTCACCGGTCAGCGCTGCTGGTTCAACCAGATCGCCTTCCTCAACGAGTGGACGATAGACCCAGAAGTACGTGAGTACCTGGTGGACATGTACGGCGCAGACGGGCTGCCGTTCAACACCCGGTTCGGCACCGGCGAACCGCTCACCGAGGAAGTCGTAGAGCTGCTGAATCAGGTCTACGTTGACAACACTGTGCGCGAGCCGTGGCAGCCCGGTGACCTCATGCTGGTTGACAACATCCGCACCGCGCACAGCAGGGAGGCCTACGAGGGGCCGCGGGAAGTGCTCGTTGGGATGGCCGACGCGGTACGCCTGGTCGACTGCTCGCCGACTGTTGCGGTGACCACCGGATGACTTCCACCCATCCCGCCTCAGCCGAATCCGCGATCTCCGTCTCGCTAGGTGTGCGCCCGTTCGCGGTGATCTCCGGTGCCCAAGTCCAACGGGCGCTGCAGGGACAAGAGAAAGAGATCGTGGAGCTCGTGGAGGCCACGTACCGGCTGCACGGCGCTGGGGATTCGGTGAATCCGCCGTCGTATTTTCTGCGTTTCCCCGATCGTCCGTCGTCTCGGATTATCGCGTTGCCGGCCTCGATCGGCGGGTCGATTCAGGTGGACGGGTTGAAGTGGATCTCCAGTTTCCCGGAGAACGTGGCGGCTGGGATTCCGAGGGCCTCGGCGGTGCTGATCTTGAATGATCATGAGACTGGTTATCCGTTCGCCTGTCTGGAGAGCTCGATCATCAGCGCCACCAGGACGGCCGCGTCGGCGGCTTTGGCTGCGGACTGGCTGAGCCGCGGCCGACCGCGCCCGACGCGGGTGGGGTTTGTTGGGGTGGGTTTGATCGCCCGCTACATCCATACGTTCCTGGCCGGCACCGGTTGGTCGTTCGACGAGATAGGTGTGCATGACCTGTCCGCCGACAGTGCGACGGGCTTCCGCGGCTACCTGGAACAGGTCGGCACCGCTGGCCGGGTGACCGTGCATGCCAGCGCCGAGGAGCTGATCGGTTCCAGCGACCTGGTGGTCTTCGCTACCGTGGCCGCTGAGCCGCATATCAGGGACCTGTCTTGGTTTGCCCACAATCCGTTGGTGTTGCACATCTCGTTGCGCGACCTGGCGCCGGAGATTCTGCTCGCCTCAACGAACATTGTGGATGACATCGAGCATTGCTTGAAGGCCAATACCTCACCGCATCTGGTCGAGCAGCTCGCCGGCAACCGGGATTTCTTGCTCGGCACCTTGGATGATGTGATGGCCGGGCGGGTGTCGGTGCTGGCGGATCGGCCGGTGATCTTCTCACCCTTCGGCCTGGGGGTGCTCGATCTCGCGGTCGGCAAGTACGTCTACGACAAGGTGGTGTCTGCCGGCGACTTGCACGTCATCGACGACTTCTTCCACGAGCTGCGCCGGCACGGCTGATGCTGGAGCTGATCCTCCCGGCTGGTGTGGAGAGTGCGGAGCGTTTCGGCGAGGCACCCGGTGGAGTTCTCTTTCCTGAGGAGGAGCAGATCATCGCCCACGCCGTGGAGGGACGACGGCGTGAGTACGCCACGGTGCGGAGCTGCGCTCGAGCGTGTCTCGGCCGGCTGGGTTACGAGCCGGTTCCAATCCTGCCCGGCCTCGGCGGGGCCCCCAGCTGGCCGGCTGGGGTGCTGGGCAGCATGACGCACTGCGCCGGTTACGCCGCGGCCGCGGTCGCCCCCTTCCCGCAGATTTCTGCCATCGGCATCGACGCCGAACCCGACGCGCCGCTTCCCGACGGCGTCCTGGACCTCATCGCGACACCGGCCGAGCGGGATCGCCTCACCGCCACCCGGCCGGAGACCGACGGCCCGAACTGGGACCGGGTGCTGTTCAGCGCCAAAGAGGCCGTTTATAAGGCATGGTTCCCCCTGGTCGGTGAGTGGCTGGACCACCAGGAGGCCGAAATCCGCTTCGACCCGCAAGAAGGAACCTTCACTGCCCAGCTGTCGCGCGATGGTCTGATCATTGACCGCCGCCAGATCCACCGCCTCCATGGGCGCTGGGTCCGACAGCTCGGAATCCTTGCGACCGCCGTAGTCCTGGGCCGTCCGCTGGCTTACGGCTTGATCGCCACCACGATGTCGCGGCGGATTGAGGAGTCGACGCGATGTTCGAAGTCTCGGTAGGGCCCGAAATCCAGCGGCTCCAGGCCGGCTGCCGCAAGGTGTTCGATCATTTGGTCTCGCTTCAGGCCGATCGCGTTCCAGGACAAGCCGAGTGCACCGCCGGTTTTCAGCTGTCCAGCCCAGACAGGGAGGGCTTGGCTGATCAGGCCGGCTGCTGAGCGATCCCGCTTGCCGCTGGCACCACGTACGTCGGTGTGGCTCCCGTGCACCACGCCGTACGGTGCGTCGGCTACCACCGCGTCAAACCGCCGCTTGCCGAACAGCGCCCCAGACTGCCGGGTGTCGCCGTAGAAGACCGTGAGGGCCAGCGGGTGTTCCCGACCGGCCGGGATAACCTCCGCGTCCAGACGCTTGCCAATGATCTTGCCCTCGCGCCGTACCGGGGTCACGTCGAGAGTGTGCTTGAGCCGTTTGCGGCGCCAATAGGTGGCTAAATAGGCGGCGTACGCATCAACGGCTTTGGCTTCTACCTCAACACCGGAGGCGTTGCAGCCCAGCATCATCGCCGTGCTCAATGTGGTACCGCGACCACACATCGGATCCAAGATCGAGATCGGTCCGCTGGCCGCGCGCCGCATCGAGGCCAGGGTGACATTGATCAACAATCGGGTGAACTGCTCATTGGTCTTGCCGGGGTACTTCGGAATGGTGACCAGATCCTCATCGAAGAGATCCGGAGCCGTCAGCTGGATCGGCTGTAGTCGATCGTGCTCGCGGCGGAAGGCGGCATAGCAGCCAGAAAGTCGCCCCAGTGCTTGGCAAACCCGCTCATCGAGGCTCTCGGTCGCCAATGCGAGATATCCGATACCAGCCAAGCTGACTGGCTCGATGGCAGGCCGATCATCAACGCCCAACATGATCTTCAGCTCAGCTGCCACCAGCCGATTGGCCTCGGACGCATAGACCCGATTAGCCGAGGGCGCCAGCAAGATCAAATGGTCAGCCATTCCCGCCTGATCACGGGTCACATAGTGAGGTCGCTAGTGGCGATGGCCGCTATAGCCCTGGTCCTTCGCCCGGGCGAAGCTCGCCCGAATTTCTTCCTCGGCTTCGTCGGCGCCGACCCAGGTCGCGCCCTCCACGGACTTGCCCGGCTCCAGGTCTTTGTAGACAGTGAAGAAGTGCTCGATCTCCAGGAGCACCCACTCGCGCACATCAGAGAGATCACGTACGTGGTCGCGCCGATGATCAGATGCGGGCACGCACAGCACCTTGTCGTCGCCACCCGCCTCATCCTTCATTCGGAACATCGCGATTGCCCGGCATCTGATCAAACAACCTGGAAACGTCGGCTCGCTGATCATCACCAATGCGTCAAGAGGGTCGCCGTCCTGACCGAGGGTTTCCTCGATGAAGCCGTAGTCGGCGGGATACTGGGTCGAGGTGAACAGCGTACGGTCCAACCGGATGCGGCCCGTGTCATGATCAACTTCGTACTTGTTCTTCTGACCCTTGGGAATCTCGACCGTGACATCGAAGCTCAAATCGCTGAGCGGCTTTTGATCTCGCTCGACATTGGGTGCGGTCACGTGACCTCCTTAGGATGAGGACTGATTTCTGCGAGAGTTCACATCAGTGATTGTCCGGCGGCTTGAGCCTAGCGTGAAGGAGGTGGATCAACCCTTTGGGTCCCAAGCGGATTGCCATAGTCGTGCTCGCGGTCAGTGCCGTGATTGGCGTCGTGATTGCCGTGATCGCGGGAGCGATCGCGGTATTGCCGCGCCAGAATCGGTTCGCCGCTGGGCCTCAGACAAGCTATACCGCGCCGCCTTCCCCGGTTAGCCCAGCGGCCACCCCGGTGGCGGCTAGTCCCACCCCGACGACGGCGACGCCGACGGTTCCGAAATCAGATCTGCCTAGACCGGTGCTAGCGGCAGCCTCGCCACGTGTCGTTCCCGACAAGGCCGCCGTTGCCAACAAGATCCGAGCGGTCAAGGTGAAGGGTGTGACCGGCTCCTACTCCGGCTCGGTCGTCGACGTGACTACCGGGAAGGTGCTCTACGCCCACAACGCCACACGCGGTTACATCCCGGCCTCGACCATGAAACTGCTCACCTCGACCGCGGCCCTGTCGATCTTGGGACCTGATCACACCTTCAAGACCTCGGTAGTCAGTCCGAAACGAGGTCAGATCATCCTGGTCGGCGGCGGTGATCCCTACCTTGCGAGGAAGGCTCACTCGGACTATCCCAAGCGAGCCACTATTACTGGACTGGCTCGGGCGGTCGCGCGCGAACTGAAGCAGGACAAGATCTCCAAAGTCAGTCTCGGCTATGACGCCTCGCTGTTCCAAGGCCCGGCCTGGAATTCGCGTTGGCCCGGATTCTACGGTGACCAGGTCTCGCGCACCTCGGCTCTCTGGGTGGATGAGGGCCATGTTGGCTACAGCGGGGGGCGCTACAAGGACCCAGCTAAGGAAGCTGCCACGGCCTTTGCGGCTGCATTGTCCAAGCAAGGGATCAAAGTCACCGGCACACACTCAGCGCGCGCGCCGAAGGCAGCCCCGGTCGTTGCCAGAGTCTCCTCAATGTCTTTAGAGCGGATCGTTGAGCATCTGCTGATGGTGAGCGACAACGACGCAGCGGAGGTAATTTTCCGCCAAGCTGCCATCGGCGCTGGGAGGCCCGGATCGATTGCCGAGGCGACAAAGGTCGTACGGGCCGAGCTCACCAAGCTCGGCATCTGGGACGCCGGCATGACAATCAGCGACGGGAGCGGTCTGGCCCGGCAGACCAAGGTGCCTGCCGACTCAATGGTCAAAATGCTGCGGGTGGCCGCTGGCGAGCAGCATCCGGAGCTCCGTCCAGTGATCACCGGGCTGTCGGTGGCGGGAGTCGAGGGCAGCTTGAAGCGCCAATACTCCGACGACCAGAGCCTGGCTGGCCGAGGGGTGGTACGCGGCAAGACCGGCACGCTGAACAAGGTCCGGGCTCGGGCGGGTGTCTTGCGTGCCACTGACGGGTCGGTACTGGCGTACGCGTTCTTGATCAACAAGCCGAAGAACGAATACAACGCCATGGTCTGGCTTGACCGTGTGACTACCGCGCTCAGTACCTGCGGGTGTCGCTAGTTGGGCCATCGCCAACCGTCTTGGGATGTCCAACGACGTGGCCTCATACGGAGAACGACGCCCCGACCGGCTCCCGGCAACCGAGCCGTCGCGGGCCCCCCACATAGACTCGCTCGCGTGACAGCCTCGATAGTCGACTGGACCGTTGCCCTCAATACCGCTACCAAGCTCGTCAGGCCGGGCCCGGACATCTCTCGCGAAGGTGCAGCGGCCGTTGTTGCCGAGCTGCGCGACTGCGCATCCCGGGCAGAGGCGTACGTCCACGAGGTCACCGGGATGGAAGCTGACAGCGGCACGGCGCCAGTGCTCGTGGTCGATAGGCCGCGCTGGATCCAGGCCAATCTCGATGGCTTCCGCCAGATCCTGCTGCCGCTGAACGCCAAGGTGATCGAGCGCCTCAAGCAGTCAAGCCCGACCATGGCCAACTTGGGGCCGCGAATCACAGGGATGGAAGTGGGCGCGCTGCTGAGCTACCTGTCTTCAAAGGTCCTCGGTCAGTTTGACCCCTTCTTTCCCGGGACTGATCCACATGCACCGGGCGGCCGGCTGCTGCTGGTCGCCCCAAACATCGTCTCAGTGGAACGCGAGCTCAACGTCGATGCGGCCGACTTTCGCCTTTGGGTCTGCCTGCATGAGGAAACTCACCGGGTGCAGTTCGCCGCAGTTCCGTGGCTGCGCGGCTATCTCAACGACCAGATCGCCCGGATTGTCGACTCGGCAGAGCTCGACCCGGCCGTTGTGGCGCAGATGCTGCGAGACGCGCTCAAGCGGGTCATCGACGCGGTCAGC
>DATDKX010000310.1:0-2799 GCA_036519615.1 Propionibacteriaceae bacterium | reverse complement strand
CCCTCACCCTCGCAAAGATCCGCGAACCGATAGCTACTGACGGTGGCGGGCGGCGTTCCGTAGCTTTGGATCCGGAAGGGCACGCCCCGCCCGGCCGCCCAGCGCTGACACACCGCTACGAAGTTCTCCTGATACAGCTCAGCCAGGGTGTGGTGTTAGTCGGCGCGAAGCCATGCCGCGCCAGGCTCGTCGACCGTGAGCCGATACAGCACCGGAAGCATGTCGTAGCCCCGGCGCCGGGCAAACTCCGCCGGCAACGTACGCGTCCAGTCGGCGCCATACGCCTCGAGGCTGTCACAGAAGACCGAGCCGACCAGGTCGGCTGGGACAGCGTCAAGCATCGGGTCGCCGACTGCTTGCAGGTGGGCCTCGGTGGCGGCCGCGGAGTAGTGGTCCAGTACCGGACCTTCGGCTCCGAGCGCGGCGCGCTTGACGTTCTGCCCAGTGAGTCGGGCGTACGCCAGCAGCACAACCCGGGGACCGGTCCCGGCCCTGATCAGGATCCGTCCGTCGTCGACGGGCAGCCGCTGATACGAAGTGGGCGGCTCCTGCAGCGACCCGGCACCGACGTACCCGGTGATCAGTTCATCGCCTGGCCAGGCTGAGACCACGGGAACCTCTAGCGGTTCCGGCCCGATCTCGCGTCGCTCCCAGTGCAGCTGCCGGGCAGCCAGCTCCGTGGAAATGTGCGGCCCGCCGAATGACCAGCCGCTGCCCAGTGTGAGGTCGAAGCTGAGCCCGAGCTCGTGTGCTCGTTCGGCGGCGAAGCGGAGGTCGGCCAGGAAGGCATCCGAACCGAACTCGGTGGTAGCCGTCGCCAGTGGATAGACGTACGCCACCTCGACTCCGCCGATTCCGGAGTCGGCCATCGCGGTGAGCTCGCGGTTCAGTTCCTCTCGGGTCACCGACGGTCCGAACCACCACCAGCGCATGTGAGGCGCCGTAGACCGCGGCGGGTCGGCGAACCTCAAGCGAAGATCATCGATGTCTATTGCCTCAGACCTTCCCGTCAAACCCACTACTCGATGAGAAAGCGCTTTCGGATAGCCTAACGCTATGACTACCCGACCTGATGCGCTGGACCCGTCCGCTGCCACTTTGCTCAACGATGGCGCCTATCCGGAGTCACCAGTCAGCTACCAGGGTGCCACCTATTGGCTGGAACGATCGGTCGACGGTGCCAAACGGCTCGTAGCCGTGGCCGATGATGAGTCGGCGTTCCGCCGCTTCGCGGGAACTACGGAGCCTTCCAATGGCCAGGTCCGGCTCGTCGCAGACACCACGCCGGAGAATGCCCAGGCGCTGCGGTCGGTGCTGCCCTGGCTGACGCCGACCCGCTTCGGACTGCATACTTCAGTCGGCTTCGGCGACCGTCTCGGACTGGCGACACCCGGTCATGTACGAGCCCTCAAGACGGTCGGCGGGCCAATCAACCCAGTCTTCGCCCAGCAGTCGATCCGCGAAATGGGCCGCTGCCATCGGACTCCGCGCAATGTGCTCGACGACGCCACCTGGGGAGCCTTCCAGGCCGGCTGGAGCACGCCAGTCGGCGGCGACGCCGATCATCTTGAGCAGCTCGAGGACATCGACGACACCGTGGCCGCTGGCTTCGTGTTCTACACGCTGGATCCCAAGGCTGAAGTCGATTCCGAGGCCGAGCACGCCGACGCTGCGGTGATCCTGCAGAAAGTCGAAGCGCTCGACTGGCCCAGTCTGGAATCTGACCTGCCGACGTTTAGGAAGTCCTACGTCGGGCATCGCATCGATCTCGAGCACGAGGCGATCGAGCTAGACGAGGAATCGGTCGTTCGCGCGATGGCGAAGTATGGCCCTTCCCTTGCGCACGCCATGGCCATGTACCGGCGCCTGATGGAGAAAGGCATCGACTGTGAGGTGG
Source organism: Propionibacteriaceae bacterium (assembly GCA_036519615.1). Classification (GTDB taxonomy): domain Bacteria; phylum Actinomycetota; class Actinomycetes; order Propionibacteriales; family Propionibacteriaceae; genus Microlunatus. The sequence continues at coordinate 902 of DATDKX010000310.1, read as the reverse complement.
AGTTCGCCGTCGACGAAACCGACTATCCAACCAAGCCGGCCGAGCATGTGGTCGTGGTCAGCGAGCTGCACCGCCTCGGTATGGGTTTCGTCTCCTTCGCACCGCGCTTCGTCGGCCGTTTCGAGAAGGGCGTGGAATACATCGGCGATCTTGACGAGTTGCGACGCGACTTCGAGATTCACGCCGAGATTGCCCGCGCGCTCGGCCCGTACAAGTTGTCCTTGCACTCCGGCTCTGACAAGTACTCCACGTATCCGCTGATTGCAGAAGCCACCAATGGTGTCGTGCATCTGAAGACGGCGGGCACCAGCTGGGCCGAGGCACTGCGCGTAATTGCGCACAATGATCCTGATCTGATGCGAGAGGTGCTTGCACTCGCCCTCGACAGCTTCGAAGCCAACCGCAAGAGCTACCACCTGTCCTGCGATCCGACGAAAATCCCCACAGATCCGACCGATGATCAAGTCGCTCAATTGATGGACCGCGTCGACTCACGGCAGGTCTTGCACGTCGGCTACGGAGCGATCCTGGAGGAGTTCGGGCCGCAGATGTACCAGCTGTGGAACGACAACGAAGAGGAGCACTACCGCATCATCGCGGACCACTTCGTCAAGCATCTGACGCCATTTGCCTCGTACGCGCGTTAGGCCGAGCGCTTTGGGTTGGGCCCTGAAAACGCATCACCACTGAGCCGAAATGGTCTCGATCAGGCACCTTTGCCGACACTGGTGATGCGAAACCAGGGAATCTTTGAAGAAACTTGGCTCCCTGAAGTTCAGGAGGGTCGTGCGTAGGACTCCTTGGGCAGGTTGTAGGTCAGGTCGATGGCCGTCTCCACTGCCTCGTCCAGGCTTAGCCGATGCTCCAGCACCAGACGCGCGAGATAGCCGGCATCGACGCGA
>DATDKX010000309.1:0-12598 GCA_036519615.1 Propionibacteriaceae bacterium | reverse complement strand
ACTGGTCGGTGTTGTCGGCTGGAGTGAAGCCACGCGACCGCCTTGCCACGTACGACTCAACGTCGTCAGGCTCTTCAAGAAGCGCTCGCCGGGGGAAGTCCACCGGCACATCCTCTCAGTCCTGAGCGGGTCGTGCCGTCGATAGCGATGTGTCGTTCGTCAACCTTTTTGGGGCAGCAGCGGAATCTGTCTCAGGGAAGGCACGTCTTGGGCCCTGAGCACGACCCGGAACTGGCCAGCAATCTGGCGATTGGCCGCGAATTGGTGCGGCAAAGTGGAAGTAATTCAGAAAGCTTTTGCCGTCCAGGAAGGACAATTCGACATGACGCTCTACCGCCCTCGTGACGACCGGATCATCGCGGGCGTGTGCTCGGGAATCGCTCGCCGATTCAATCTCGACCCCACCATCGTCCGCATCCTCTTCGTGGCCAGCCTGTTTCTCCCGGGCCCACAGATCCTGATCTACCTCGTCGCCTGGCTGCTCATGCCGGACGAGAGCTCAATCGTCGCCTGATCCCCCACCGCCGAAAGGCCCCTCAGTCTCATCGACTGAGGGGCCTTTTCGTTACGCGATCAGCCGACCCCGTACAAGGTCCGAACAATGTCCTCGATTGCCGGCTCCTCCAGGGTCAGGTCGACCACCTCCGTCACGGCGCTGACTTCGGCAAGCACCCTCGCTGCTGTGGTCTCCTTGGGGCTGAAGGCCAGCCGCTGCCGTTGGCCATCAAGATCGCTGCCGATATGAGCGGCCGCTCTCACTTGGAGGTCTGGGCTCGGCTCCGGCAGATCGACCACGAGCACACGCTGTAGCGCCACACGCTCGGCCAGGCTGGGTAGCGTCCCGTCGAAGACCAGACGGCCGCGGTCGATCACGAGCACCCGGTCGCAGAGCCTTTCGATGTCACCCATGTCGTGCGTGGTCAACAGCAACGTAGTGCCGAACTCGGCCCGCTCGGCAATCAGAAAATGACGCAGCCGCTCCTTGCTGATCATGTCCAGACCAATGGTGGGCTCGTCCAGCACCAACAGCCGGGGGCGATGGACCAAGGCCGCCGCCACCTCGCCTCGCATGCGCTCGCCCAACGAGAGCTGCCGTACGGGCGTGTCCAGTAGGTCAGCCAGTCCGAGATGGTCAACCAGCTGCTCGGTCCTGACAGTGACCTCCTCAGTCGGCAGTCGATGGATCGCACCCAGGATGCGGAATGAGTCGCGTAGCGGCAGGTCCCACCAGAGCTGGCTGCGCTGTCCGAAGACCACTCCGATTTCTCGAGCCAGCCGCCGACGCTGCGGCACCGGATCGTAGCCGCAGGTTCGTACCCGCCCGCTGGAGGGAACAAGGATGCCGGTCAGCATCTTGATCGTGGTGGACTTCCCGGCACCGTTGGCTCCGATGTAACCCACCGCCTCCGCTGGCTGGATCGATGCACTGATCCCGTCGACGGCGTGCACCACCTTCGTTTGCCGGCGCAGCCGGCCAGCCTTCTTCCGTACTGTGAACGAACGGCGTAGGTCCTCGAGCTCGACGATTGGTTCGGTTGTCATCTCAGCCTCCTGCCCCGGTGTACTTGCGGATACCGGCACGCCACGCCAGCCACGCCAGCAGCCAAGCCCAGACCGCGAACACCGGCGCAAACCAGCCGAGCCAGGCAGGGAGGAACCTCGGTCCTGGGAGTCCCATGATCAGCAAGGACGGAAGGTACGCGGTAACGGTCGCCGGAAAGACAAAAGTGAACAAGATGCGGATCGGCGTGATCAACACGCTACCTGGGAGCTGACCCGCATAGGCGCCGCCGTAGACGAATGCGGAGGTGAACTCGGGACCGTCGATGAGAAAGAACTGCAAGCCACCGGCCATGGCGAAGAAGGCACCATAGATGGCCGCTCCGACGAACGGGGTAAGCGCGAGCAGGTAGATCGTGCCAGCGGTGTAGCTGAGGTCAAGCCCCGGCAGCACGATGATGACGATCAGAGTTCCGACGGCGAGACGGCCCAGCCGACGCAGCTGAACCTCCGACGTGACGAGCTGCAGCAGCAACGGCATGGGCCGTGCGAGGAGAACCTCCAGCCGACCCAGACGCAGGTAGCTGGGAATCGTGTCCAGCTGGCCAAAGATCGTGTCCGCGAGCGCGAAAGCCATGTTGCCGAGGGCGAAAACCAGCGCACTCTGTCTCAGATCGAGACCGCCGAAGACGGGCACGTTGGAAAAGATCGCGTAAATCTCGATGAACTCCACCAGCCCAATGCCCACCGACGTGGCGACGTTCAGCCAGAAGCTGGTCCGATATGCCAGCTGGCTGCGGATCCGGGAGCCGAGGAGGATGCGATAAGCCTCTCCGGCCGATAGCTCAGCCACCCTGCACCACCAGACGACGAGTGGCCCGCCACTGCACCAGCCTGGCGAAGCCGACGAGGGCAACCAGCCAGCCGAGCTGGCTGGCGACAAGCGCCGCGGCGGCCCAGCCGAGAACCCAGCCGGAGAGCACATCGATCGGCGTCTGCAGCATCGACGGGAACGGCGTGGCGTAGGCCACGACTCGGAGCCACGTCGGAAAGAGGTGGACCGGGATCAAGAGACCGCTGAATGGACCGACGACGACGAGGTAGAGCCCTATGAATCCGCGTACATCGAACGTCCAGAACGCGATCAGATTGACGAGGAATCGGAGCATGAAGCTGATCGAGACGGCCAGGAACATGCTTATCGCACCCAGCGGATAGGCGCTCCAGGAATCAGGCAAGGCGAGGCCGATGGTCACGGCGCCGATGAACAGCGGCGGCAGGCCGCGTGCCAGCAGTTGGAACGACGCACGGCCCAGGTCACGTGCCCACCAGGCGAGCTGCAGGTCCACGGGTCGGGCGAAGTCAACGGCGATCTCACCGCTGCTGACGCGCTCGGCAATATCGATCCATGCGAACAGCGCGATGGGGGCGAGCAGCGCCTGGCCTAGCCAGACGTAGGTGGAAGCCAACTGCTGGTTATAACCGGCCAGCGTGCCGCCGGCGGAGGAAATAGCCGCGAACAAGACGCTGACTCTGATGAACCCAAAGACCGACTGCGTGGTAACGCCGGCCAGGATGGCCAACCGATAAGTGCTGTATCGCCGAAACTCCGCCGCCGCCAGCAGCAGATAGGTACGCACAATGGAAAGGGTCCTTACAGCACAGGACCCGGACGATAGTTGGCTGCGTCCGGGTGAGCCGCAACCAGCTTCTCGATCTCGGCAGCCAGAGTCGCCACCTGCTGGCCGGCCGTGCCGGTCAATTCGATCGGATCGGTGATCGCCGCCTCCAGTTCGGCGCGAGTGATACCCAGCCGCGGATCGGCAGCCAGGCGACCAAGCAAGTCATTATCAACCCGACCGGTCTCTCGCATCTGTAAGGCAACGGCGACCGAGTGCTCCTTGATCGCTTCGTGTGCCGTCTCTCGACCGACTCCGTGTCGGACCGCGGTGATCAAGACCTTCGTTGTGGCCAAGAACGGCAGGTAGCGCTGCAGTTCAGCGTTGATCACGGCCGGGAATGCGCCGAATCCCTCCAGCACGTTGAGAAAGGTCTCGAATAGCCCATCGATTGCAAAGAACGCGTCCGGCAATGCAACTCGGCGGACCACCGAGCAGGACACGTCGCCCTCATTCCATTGATCACCGGCGAGCTCGCCGATCATCGAGACGTAGCCCCGGATGATCACCGCTAGTCCGTTGACACGCTCGCAAGATCGCGTGTTCATCTTGTGCGGCATGGCACTCGAACCAACTTGGCCGGGCTGAAAGCCCTCGGTGACCAGCTCATGGCCTGCCATCAGCCGGATAGAGGTGGCCAGATTCGATGGTGCCGCCGCTGCCTGGGCCAGCGCAGTGACGACATCGAAGTCCAGCGAACGCGGATAGACCTGGCCGGTGCTCACCATCACGTGCCCGAAACCCAAGTGATCAGCAATCCGCCGCTCCAGCTCCTCCAGCTTGTCGACGTCCCCGTCTAGCAGGTCGAGCATGTCCTGACTGGTGCCAACCGGCCCCTTGATGCCGCGCAGCGGATAGCGATCGATCAGCTCCGTAATCCGTTGGTACGCCATCAGCAGTTCATTCGCCGCCGTCGCAAAGCGCTTCCCCAGCGTGGTGACCTGGGCAGCGACGTTATGGGTGCGTCCAGCCATCGGCTGGTCGGCGTATTCGCTAGCCAATTGGGCCAGCTGTACCAAGGTCGCAACCATCCGGTCCCGGCTGATCTTGAGTGAGGAGAGGACCTGCACCTGCTCCACATTTTCGGTCAGGTCACGCGAAGTCATGCCCTTGTGGACGTGCTGGAAGCCGGCCAGAGCGTTGAACTCCTCAATCCGCGCTTTCACGTCATGGCGGGTGATCTTCTCCCGCGCCGCGATGCTCCCCGGATCGACCTGCTCGACGACTGCCTGGTATGCCTTGATCACGACAGCGGGATCATCGCCGCCGAAGTCCACTCCAAGATCCCGTTGGGCAGCGAGCACCGCAAGCCAGAGCCGGCGCTCAGCAATGATCTTGTTTTCGGGCGACCAGACCTCACGCATCGCTGCGGAGGCGTAGCGGTTGGCCAATACATTGCCGATCGGCACGCTTCAGCCCACTGCCAGCCGCGCGGCTGCTGCCGCGATATCGCTGCGATAGAAGGAACCTTCAAGCTGGATCTCCCCGATTGACTCGTAGGCCCGTCCGCGGGCTGCCTCGATGTCCTCGCCGAGCCCAACAACGGCAAGCACTCGGCCGCCGGCGCTAATCAGATTGCCCTGCGGATCTCGAGCGGTCCCTGCATGGATGATCACGCTGCTGTTGCTGCTCGCTGCCTCTAGACCGGTGATCACGCCTCCGGTCATCGGCGTTCCGGGATAGCCCTGCGCTGCAAGAACCACGCACACGGCCGCGCCACTCCCCCATCGCAGCTCAGGATGCGCAGCAAGATCACCGACAGCCGCCGAGTGGAGCACCTCCCCAAGCGGGCTATCCAGACGAGCGAGCAACGGCTGGCTCTCCGGGTCGCCAAAGCGGGCATTGAATTCGACGACACGGACGCCATGAGAGGTCAGTGCCAGGCCGGCGTACAGCAATCCGCTGAACGGTGTGCCGCGCCGCGCCATCTCATCGATGGTTGGCTGCAGCACCGTCCGGGTGACTTCCTCGGCAAGGTCATCGGGCGCCCACGGCAGTGGGGTGTACGCGCCCATGCCGCCAGTGTTGGGCCCGGTGTCTCCGTCCCCGACACGCTTGAAGTCCTGCGCTGGCTGCATGGCGCGTACGGTGCGCCCGTCGGTGATCCCGAACAGGCTCACCTCCTGCCCGTCGAGGAACTCTTCGATCACTACCCGACCGCACTTCAAGGCATGATCAACAGCAACATGTCGATCACTGGAGACGACGACGCCTTTGCCGGCTGCCAGCCCGTCATTCTTGACAACATACGGTGGTCCGAACTCGCCAAGCGCTTGATCAACTTGGTCGCCTGTCAGGCATTCTCGGGAACGTGCTGTGGGGACCCCAGCCGCAGCCATCACCTGCTTGGCGAAGGCCTTGCTGCCTTCCAGCTGCGCTGCGGCCGCCGATGGTCCGAAACAGGCGATGCCAATCTCGCGCACGGCATCGGCGACACCTGCCACCAGCGGCGCCTCGGGTCCTACGACGACCAGGTTGACGCTGAGTCGCCGGGCCAGGCTGGCTACCGCAGACCCGTTGAGCGGGTCGACTGGATGATTCGGGCCCAGCTCTGCGGTGCCAGGATTGCCCGGCGCAGCGTGCAATTCGACGACCGCCGGGTCGCGGCTGAGCGCCAGGCTGAGTGCGTGCTCCCGTCCGCCGGAGCCGATCACCAGCACGCGCAATCCATCCACCACGTGCCGAAAGCCTACCCAAGCGTCGGGGTACGAACTTTCTCTTTGGAACCGGCTGGACGAGCGTAGCGTTTCCCTTCGTGGCTGATCCCAGCTTCCCTACCCTCCATATCCGGCCGCGACGGGGATGGTTGAACGATCCCAATGGTTTGTGCCGGATTGACGGCCGCTATCACGTCTTCTTCCAGTACAACCCTGTGGCGCCGATGCACGACGCCATCCATTGGGGCCATGTCAGCTCGACCGACCTGCTCCGCTGGCAGCAACATCCCATCGCGCTCGCGCCCCGACCGAGCCTCATCGACGATGCGGGGTGTTGGAGTGGTTGTGTCGTCGACGACGGCGGCGTACCGACGGCCGTTTACACGGCGAATCCCGACCATGCCAGAAATGCTGTGGTAGCCCTCGCCCGATCGGATCGGTCGTTGACCCGTTGGCAACAAGATGAATCGCCCGTGTCGGGCATCTCCGCAGCCTCTGGGCTGGATGAAGTCCGGGATCCCTTCATCTTCGTCCACGACGGTCATCGGTACGCCGTACAAGGCGCCGGGCAACCAGCCGGTCAACCGCGGTTGCAGCTGTATGGCTGCGACGACTTGAGCCATTGGGCAGAGCTCGGGACCTTGCTGACCCTCCACGAGCCGATCGCCGCCGAGGTTGCATCCGCCAATATCTGGGAGTGTCCGAATCTGGTGCAGATCGATGGCCAGTGGGTGTTGCTGGTCTCGTTGGGTCAGCTATCTGATCATGTCGGCAAGCCGGTCGGAGTGCGCTATTTGCTTGGCGACCTGGTCCCCCAGAGCCACGGATGGACGTTCAAGGCCACCTCGGGAGGTGTGCTCGACGACGGCCCGGCCTTCTACGCTCCACAGCTGCTGGCCGAGCAGGACCGCACGCTGTTGTGGGGCTGGGCCTGGGAACTACGCCGCAGCGCCCTGGAAATTGCCGAAGCGGGCTGGGCCGGCGTACTGACATTTCCGCGTGAATTATTTGTGCGCGATGGTCAACTCGGCACGCGGCCCGCAACTGAGCTTCAGGAGCTGCGCCGAGCCAGCCTCGCATTGCGGCCCGGTGTGCCGTTCGAGGCGTCTGCCTTCGAGCTCATGGCGAGCGGGCCGGTTGCTCTGCGGTTGATTGACGATGGTGTCGATTCGCTGGTAGCGGCGGCTGACGGCACACCAACCGATCCAGCCAGAATTCTGGTCGACGGCAGCATCGTGGAGACCTTTCATCGAAGTCGAAGCTGCACCACGCGCGCCTATCCGACCATCAGCAGCAGCTGGGTCGTGGAAGGCGCCACTGTCACCGCGTATCGGCTGGGCCACAAGGGCCCCGACGCAACCGGCGTCGCGGATCTACGACGGAGTCCCGCAGTGCAGCCGAGCACCCAAAAGTGAGCTGCTGAATCGAGGAATCGCTGCCCTCATCGAAGCGCTGCAGCGTCATGCTGACCGCCTTTTCAGCCATTGCTCGATCGGGCCGCTCGATCGTCGTCAGTCGTGGAACGGCTTGTGAGGCCAACTGCTCACCGTCCTCCATGCTGACCAGTGACAGCTCGGTCGGGATGGCGACGTTGAGGTTTGCGGCAGCAAGGACCGCACCCATGGCAAGCCGCTCGTGGATGCAGATCAATGCGGTCGGCGGGTTCGGCCCGCGCAGCAGCGCACTCGCCGCCTCGAAGCCGGACCGGATGTCGCGGTTGGGAACTCGGTGAACCGAAATGCCAATGTGCTCCGCGTCGGCCGTCGCCTCAATCCCCTCCAGCCGGAGGCGGCTGTCCATCGCGTCGAGGGATCCCGCTACCACACCAATGCAGTCGTGTCCGGCGTCAACCAAGACTCGTGCCGCGGCTGATCCAGCGCCGTACTCGTCGGCAACGATGCTGGTCAGGCCGCCATTCGGAGCAACGCAGTTGACCAAGATCGTCGGAATGGTCGACATGACTTCGGCCGGCTGATACTCGATGAGATCTGGGGCGATCACGAGTAGCGCATCCACCTGACGATCATGAAGTGTGGCCAACGCCCGGCTCTGATGATCACGATCGTTGGCGGTATCCATGAAGATCAACAGATAGCCTTCCGCTGTTGCCTTCTCCAGCGTCGCGTGCAGCATGCCCACCGAGAATCCACCTTGGCCGAGCCAAGTCAGCACCCCGATCGTGCGGCTGCGCCGGCTGCGCAGGCTGAGGGCCACTGCATTCGGGGTGTAGTTCAGCCGACGCGCTGCCTCGATGATCGCCTGCTGCTTGTGACGCGCGATGTGGCCCTTGGCGCGGCCATTGAGGACCAGTGAGACAGCACTTCGTGACACGCCGGCAAGATCAGCTACGTCTTGTGCAGTCGCCTTCCGTGCCACTTGACCCCCTTGCCCCCGCTTACCACAACTGTATGCAGGCTTCGAATGTCAGCTTGGTTCGTGCAGGATGCGGGGCAGCTCAGCTACCAGCCTCAGCTTGGGCTTTGCGCGCGGCGTCGAAGGGGGCACGGTCGAAGATGAACAGGCTGCGAATGATCTTCCCGTCCTTGACCGTCACACACTCGGCGCCGGGGGCGCACTTAACCGGCACGGTTTCAGTGTCGTACATGACTACTGCTTTCACATCGTCACCAAACGCGGCAAGGAGTTCTGAGTTGGTCAGGATCTGTACGAACGGACCCATAAAGTTCCGGTACGCGGCGGCCCCTTCGAGGCGACCGGCCGGGGCGTCGCAGACAATGTCGTCGGCGATGTAGCTCATCGCCTTGTCGAGGTCATGACCAGTCCAGGCGTGGTGGTAGGCCAGCGCGACCTCGAGTGCGGGGCTCGTGGATTCGGTCATCATGCTCTCCTTCCGTCGGGGAATTGGACGCGAATGTGGTTCCTCCTACCTATGTAGACACCACGACGGCCGGGAACGGAACGCCACGCGAGCTGCTCCAATCAAAAATGGCATTCTGAGGTGCGTGGGCCAGGCAGCGCTCGAACAAGCAGGGCTGCAGCGCGCACGTACCGGCGACGAGCAGGCGTTTCGCGAGCTCATTGACCCGTACCGGCGTGAGCTGTTGGCCCATTGCTATCGCATGCTCGGCTCGCTGACCGATGCCGAGGACATGTTGCAGGAGACGTTGCTGTCGGCCTGGCGTGGGCTGCCACGGTTCGAAGGACGTTCCTCGCTGCGGTCTTGGCTGTACCGCGTTGCCACGAACACATGTCTCAATGCAATTCGATCCACTGGGCGCCAGGTTCCGACCGAGCCGACGCCACCGTTCCAGCCGCCGGAACCAACCCAGCATGACGAGATCAGGTGGCTGCAGCCCTATCCGGACAGTTTGCTCGACGGAGTCGCCGACACGGCGCCGGGCCCCGAAGCGCGCTACAGCCAGACGGAGGCAGTCGAGCTTGCGTTCGTCGCCGGCTTGCAGCGCATGCCGCCGAGGCAGGCGGCTACCGTTCTGCTGCGCGACGTTCTCGGCTTCGGCACCGACGAGGTTGCCGCAATGCTCCAGACCAGCCAGACCGCGGTCAAGGGAACCTTGCAACGAGGTCGCGCAGCCCTGGAGAATTCGCGGCCCGCTGACCGCTTGCCAGTAGGGTCAGCTAAGGAGCGCAATCTCGCCCGCCGCTTTGCTGACGCGTACGTTGCTGCCGACATCGACGGCGTATTGAGCTTGCTCACCGACGACGCCTGGCTGTCCATGCCTCCGGCCCCGCACCAATACCACGGCGTGGACGCGATCCGATCGTTTCTGGACGCCAGCTTCAGGTTCCGTGGCAAACGCGGCGTTTATCTCTTACCTGGCCGGGCAAACAACCAGCCCTGCTTCGCCAGTTACCTTGCCGATCGCCGCGAACCTTTAGCGAAGCCCGCCGGAGTGTTCGTTCTCACCTTGGCAGGCGAACACATCACGGCCCTCACCCGGTTCCATCGCGATGATCTCTATCCCCTCCTAGGATTCCCGCCCTTGCTTCGCGTATCAGCACACATTTGACCCCCAGCCGCATCCGAAGCCTGTGCGGCGGACGCAAAGAAGAGGACTCCAACTAACAGTCCTCAGGAGGTTGAATGACAACAAAACGACGGTTACTCAGTCTGGTCAGCGCGGCAACCTTGGCGTTCGGATTTGCGGCGGTGGGAATCGGGCCCGCGCGTGCAGCATCCAACGTGACCGTGTCGATCGTGCACGGCGTGCCTGACGCGACAGTCGACGTCTACGTAAACAGCAAGGCGCTGTTGAAGAACTTCAAGCCCGGCACCCTGACCGACCCACAAATGCTGCCGGCGGGCAGCTACGACCTGAAGGTAGTCAAGGCAGGAGACGGCCCAGACGGCAAGGCGATCATGAATGCGAACAACGTCAAGGTTCCCGGCGGCGCGAATATCACCGTCGTGGCCCATCTCACCGCTGGTGGCGAGCCAATCCTCACGCCGTACGTCAACGATGTATCTACGATTCCAGCCGGCAAGGCGCGGGTGATTGTTCGGCATGACGCGGCAGCGCCGGCGGTCGACATCCGAGCTGGTGGCGAGCCGGTCTTTACCAATCTGAAGAATCCCAAGGAAAAGTCCGCGGAGGTTGATCCCGGCACCGTGAAGGCCGACGTTGTGTTAGCCGGCACCGACAAGGTGGTCATCGGTCCGGCCTCGTTGAAGCTGGCCGAGGGGACGACCACGATCGTCTACGCATGGGGATCGGCTGACGAGAAGAATCTCAAGCTCGCGGTGCAAACCATCAGCGGCATGCACGGCTCGCCCGACAGCGTTCCGGGAGGCACGGGAGGGCAGGCCGCGAGATCCGGCCAGGTGCCGCTGTGGGTGTCACTGCTAGTAGTGGCAACCCTTGGTGTGGCGATTGCCGGCTCGAAGTTGTACCGGCTCCGCGCACAACCGGTTCGGTGATCATCGATGCCAAACACCCCAGTGGGTGGCAATGGTGGATCGCCCTGATCGTCTCGTGCTTGGTGGTGGTGATCGCCGGATGGCGCCTCGCGATGGCCACCAACAGCGCTGGCCGCGGAGACCTTCCTCCGCCGCCAGCGGAGGCACCGGCCACGTCCGACGGCCAAGCTCGGTCGGGATCGGCTCCCCATTCTGGCCTCGACGTATCGACCGGCCGGTCGACCGATCAGGCGTACGGCTGGACCACGCATGCGGCGGTCCAGGCCGAATCCGAGGAAAAAGGACCAGGGCGGCCGAGGAGACTCGTCGTTCCGCGTCTTGGCTTGGAGATGCCCATTAAGGCTGTGACAATCGACCCCGAGGGCGCTATGGCGCTACCGCCCAGGCCCAGGGAGATCGGCTGGTACGCGTACGGACCGCGACCGGGAGGTCCAGGCGGATCCGCTGTTCTCGGGGGTCACGTCGATAGCCGTCAGTACGGGGTGGGACCGCTTGTCGTTCTCGAGCGGCTTCGACGCGGCGACGACATCATCGTCACCACAGATGCCGGTACGGAGCGGTTTCGGGTGATCACCGTTGAGCTGATCAGCAAGCAGGGCCTTGACGTCCGCCGCGTGTTCGACCGGGACGGCGCTCCCAAGTTGCGGATCATCACCTGCGGTGGAACCTACCGTCGCTCACAGGGGGGATATCAGGCGAATGTCGTGGTGACGGCGCTTCCTCGGTGACTGTGGTCCGCTTCACGCGCGGCTGCTCGCAGCCGGTCCGCATTAGGGTAATTCTGTGATTGACGACGCACCTCTTGATCCGGAGGTGATCGAGGAACGCGTCGATTGGCGCACTGCCAACGAGGCGGAGCTCGGGGTCGGCTTCGCCCGAGGAAACGAAGCGTGTTTGGAGGAGGTATTCCGCCGCATAGCGCCGTTGATTTACACCATTGCCTATCGCGCAGTGGGCAGCTCGAGTGACGGTGAGGAGATCACGCAAGAGGTATTCGTAAGCGCCTGGCGGGGTCGCGCAGGCTATCAGGCCGAGAAAGGCAGCCTGTCCGGCTGGCTGATCGGGATTACCCGTCATCGCATTGCCGACCGGTTGCGGGCGCGCGGGCGCGACCTGCGGCTGGTCCAGGCGGTGACCAATTCGACCGACGTACAGGTTGAGTCCGCGGGACTTTCGACGCTGATCGATCGGCTCGTGCTCACCGAGGAGATTCGGCAGCTCCCGCACCCACGCGGCACGATCCTGCAGCTCGCCTTTTGGGAGGGACGCAGCTACCCCCAGATCGCAGCGCAACTGGACCTCCCGCTGGGGACGGTCAAAAGCCACGTCCGGCGTGGCTTGCTCCACCTCCGGACGCGACTGGCGGAGGTGACATCGTGACCCATCTGAGTCTTGATCGGCTGGCCGGGCACGCACTCAGCACTGACGATCCACTGACCCCAGTCGAGCAGAAATCATCTGGTCAATTGCGCCGAATGTCGAGAAGAACTTGCGGAATTGAGCCGGATCGCTGAGCTAAGCGGTGAACCGGAGCACACCGATTCCCAGCCCGTTCAGATGGAGTCGATCTGGCATTCGATCCAAGCGCAAATCGGAAGTGGTCCATCAGCTCCTGCCACAATCACAACATCTGCAGATCCATCGCCCACGCCGGCGACAATCACTAAACTGCCCGACCGGATCCCGAGGCGAAGGTGGTTTCTCGTAGCTGCCGCCGCCGCGCTGTTTGGACTCATCATCGGGGCTGGCATCACCACATTCGCCTTCCGCGAGAGAGTCGATGTGACCTCGCGCATTTCACTGGAGGCACTGCCGGGACACACCGGACACGGCACCGCCGAGCTGATCAGTGATCGTGGGCGTCC
>DATDKX010000308.1:0-2770 GCA_036519615.1 Propionibacteriaceae bacterium | reverse complement strand
CAAGACCGCCGGTCGGGGCACCAAAGGCTCCGGCGCACGTCACAACGTGCCCGAAAACTTCGAGGGCGGCCAGATGCCGCTGCACATGCGGCTGCCGAAGCTACGGGGTTTCAAGAACCCGTTCCGCGAGGAATACCAGGTTGTCAACCTGGAACGTTTGGGCCAGTTGTTCCCTGACGGCGGCACAGTGGGCGTAGCGGATCTGGTTGCTGCCGGTGCGCTACGCCCCGGGGCGCGCGTCAAGATCCTCGGCACCGGGGACGTTTCGGTCTCACTGCAGGTGACTGCCCACGCATTCTCCGCCTCAGCGAAGGAGAAGATCACCGCCGCCGGCGGCAGCACTACACAGGCCTGACAGCCTCTATTGTGCGTTGCGCGCGCATCGCGCTTTGGAATCCGCCTACTTCGTCGCCGCTCGCAAAGGAAAAGCTTGTCCGCTCGCTCGCTCGTCCGGGACAGCGGCGCGCCAGCCTAGGCTCAGCACAACGGGCGCGTGATTCCCGACGCTCGCAGCGCTTAGTGGTGGCTCGCTCGTTGGGGTTTGCTCGCTGGCTGAGCCTTAGGTCCGAACGCGGTAAGGAATCGGTCTCGGAACGCGTCCATCCGCCAGGCCGGGGCATCTGAATTGGGCTCCAGGCCAGGCTGCCAACCCCACGTCGAGATACGGGACATCACGGCTCGATCTCGGGCAACGATGGTGATCGGTACGTCCCGGCTGACTCCGTACCCTGTGACGATCGGTGAGGGCTGATGATCGCCCAGGAAGATGATCACAAGATTGTCATCGCCGTATGCCTCCACATAGGAGATCAGGCTGCTCAGCGAGTATTCGATGGCGGCGCGGTAGTCGGCGCGAACCCGGCCGGATTTTCTCGTCAGAATGGCCGCCGGTGGGTCATCCGCCGTAGCCATGCCATCGAAGGCTGAGCCGTCGCCGACGTCGCCCCAGTTGATGAGTCGCGGTACTGGTTCCCAGGGCGCATGGCTTGAGACCAAGGTAATCTCTGCCATGACGGGCTGCCGGCTCCGCGTGGCACGCTCGGTCTGCTCGAATCTCAGCAGGGTGTACTGATCCGGCATAGTGGCCCAGCTGAACCGCGGGCCTCGGTATCCCATGTCCTTTGCGTCGTAGATCCAGTCATAGCCCAGGGATTGGCTCGCAGGCCAGCCAGCGTCGTTGCCTGGCATGACACCGACGGTGCGCCAGCCCGCGCGACGAAACGCCATGGTGAGCGTCAGGCGCCGACTGGAAGCAAGGCCGTCGTAACGCTGTTGCTTATCGATCCACAAACCCGAAAGCAATGTGCCGTGTGCGAGCCAGCTGCCGCCGCCCGCGGTCGGTGAGGTGAGAAAGGCGCTCCGGGACTCGAAGCCGGCTGCGCGCAGGCGTCGATTTCCGGCGTCGAGCACGCCCCCGACCTGGGATGCGAATTCTGGGTCCTCGATGGCACTACGTCCGTAGCTCTCGACGAAGGCCAATACGACATCCTTGCCGCGCAATGCCGTCAGCAGCTCATCATCAGGTGTGTTGGCAAAAGAATCGACATCAGCGTTCGTGGCAAGCGTTTCCTGATCCTTCACAGTCGTGCTCGTCGGCGGATGGCGGTGTTCGAGGTAGGCGGCGGAGCTCACATTTGCGACGGGTACGCCAGGAACGATTTCGGTGTCGAACACTGCGCAGCTGAGCCAGAGGGTCGCGATCACTACCAGGGCGCGGCTCGCGGTCAGATCATGCCGGGCTGTCACCTCGGTCAGTCTTTGGACCGATTTCGTCGTGGCGATGATTAGACCAGTGCAGAAAATGATGGCCGCTGCCAGGCAGCTGATTGCTGCATATGGGCCGATTGCGCCCGCGAGGAACCTCATGGCGTCGTTCAGCAGACTCCCATCGGCTGCCGGATCGAACGGCCGAGCAAGCGTGGCTAAGAAGCCCATGTCGAGGAGCTTCATGATTGCCAGCAGACCCAGGGCGACTCCGAAAAGCAGCGACGCCACCGATCTGGGCTTCTCGGGCAAGATGAGCAGCAGGGCGCCGGCGAGCAATGCCTCGAGTGGAACTGTGACAAATGTGCCGAAAGTGAGCCGGCCAAGCTCATTCGGAGCAGTCAGGACAACTAGGACCAGCAAACACGCCAAAGCGGTCACCAGGTGTGCCGCGGGGGCGTAAGCGTCGGGAATCGTGGGCCGCCGTGCTGAGGAGGAGCGAGCAGACATGTTTTTCGTCTGCGAGTGACGACGAAGTAGGCGGATTCCCTGCACGATGCGCGAACGCCCCAAAAAAGGGGGATGCCACGCTGCGGCGTGGTCGTCAGCTGGTTGCCGCGAGCTACGGCGGCTAAGTGTCACTGCAGCTGCCTTTCTGTAAGTCCTCGGCACCACCTGAGGTCACCGGATAAGACGTCGGGCGTCCCTGTAAAGCTCACGCCAGCGGCGGCGGGTCCAAAGCGCGATGCGTGGGCAGCTGAAGAATTGTTCCGGCCCGCTGAGCGTACCGGGGTCTGGTGTGGTCCACCTAGAGTGAGGTTCGCAGGGAACGGCTCCCCTAGAGGCCATCGAGACGATGCGGGCTTCGGAGCCGGTTCTTGATAAAGTCGGTCGGTCCTGTTCGCGCGGCCGCCTCTGGGTGGCAAGGCGCAGCAGTTCAGCGCGGCGTACAGGATTGTGACGAGAAAGGGAGGGCACGGGTGCTCGCGGCGTTTGCCAACGCGTTCCGAACTCCGGACCTACGCAAGAAGATCTTCTTTACGCTCGCGATCCTCGCGATCTTCCG
>DATDKX010000307.1:0-7566 GCA_036519615.1 Propionibacteriaceae bacterium | reverse complement strand
GGGCCAGTCTCAAAGCTCTGACTGCCCGCCGGCTCAAGAGAGATGATCTTGAGCGAGGAGTACCCCCAGCCCGCGGATTCCGGAGTCACGTAGACCTCGTACGGACCCGAGCCGGCAAAACCGGACCGCAGCAAGTAGCGCGACTCCATGATTGTTACCGAACGATCGAGATAGCGGTATCGACCGCCTTCGCAACGTCGTCGTCCGCCGGATAGAGCATGGTGCGGCCGACGACGAGACCGCGCACCGACGGCAGCGCGAGGGCCGCCTGCCAGGCGGCATAGGTTTCGTCTGGCGCGCTGTCGGGATCGCCGCCGAGGAGCAGCGTCGGCAGCGTCGTCGCATCCATCACGCGCTCCATCTCATGGACCACCGGCAGCTTCAGCCAGGTATATGCGCTGGAGGCACCCAGGCCCTGTGCGATGTGCACCGACTTGATCACTGCATCTGCGGAGAGGTCGTTGACGATCTTGCCGCCGAAGCGACTGGACATGAACGGCTCCACCATCGCGATCAGCTTGGCCCGATTGAGCTCGGTCACGGCCTGACCGGATCGCTCAAGTGTTGTCACAGTGCCCGGATCCTCAAGATCAATTCGCAGTAGCATCTTGGCGCCCTCGAACCCCGCCTCGATGGTGCCAGGTACGTCGTAACCGGTGTTGCGATCATCCATCTCGAAGACCGAACCCTGCAGGCCGCCTCGATTGAGTGAGGCGAACACGAGCTTCTCCTCCAAGGCACCCAGCATCAGCAAGTCCTCGGCAATGTCGGCTGTCGCAAGCAGACCATCTACGCCGGGTCGGGTCAGCGCTGTCACTAGCCGATTCAGCAGGTCGGTGCGACTGGCCATTGCGGTCGGGTTGCCCGCCGCACTCAGGGCGCCGCGGGCCGGATGATCACAGGCGATGATCATCAACTTCCCGTCAGGCCCGAACAACTCACGCTTGCGCCGACCTCGGAGCAGTTGACTGATGCGTTGCGGATCACGGCTGCGGATCTCATTGAGCTCACCGATCGAGCCTGCGAACTGGGTTCCCGACGACGCGTCGGTCACAGTGCTCATCGGGTGGCGCTCGGAGTCGCGAAGTGCACAGCAAGCGTGTCGGCGAGATGCTCGTTAGGATCCCCACCCGCCAGCAGAGTCTCGATCTCGGCTGCGGTCGGCATGGCGGTTGAGCACTCCAGTCGCGAGGCAACGATCGCGCCAGCGGCATTCGCGTACTGCAGCACTTTCTGCAGCGACCAATCAGCAAGTAGGCCGTGACAGAGCGATCCGCCAAACGAGTCACCGGCACCAAGGCCGTTAAGTGGTCGGATCGGTATCGGCGGCGACTCGGCCCGCTCGCTTCTGGCCTTGGCTAGCACTCCCTTCGGTCCCTGCTTGACAATCGCCAATTCCACCCCGGCGTCGAGTAGCGCATCAGCAGCCTTCTCCGGCTCGGTTTCCCCGACTGCGACTTCGCACTCCTCACGATTGCCCACCGCGACCGTGACGTGCGGCAAAGCGCGCTGCACTTGTTCGGTGGCGTGCGCCGGGGTGTCCCAGAACATCGGTCGGTAGTCAAGATCAAGTACGGTGAATTGCTTGCGCGCCCGAGCCTCTAAGACCGCGAAGTGCGATTCTCGGCTCGGCTCCTCACTGAGACCGGTCACGGACAACCACATCAATCGAGTAGCGCGTACCGCGTCGAAGTCGATGTCTGATGGTCTGACCTGTAGATCCGGCGCCGTCGGCTTGCGGTAGAACCAGAGTGGGAAATTATCGGGCGGAAAGATCTCGCAGAACGTAACCGGCGTGGCGTACTCGGTGTTCGTCACAACGTAACGATCATCAACATTCAGCTCACGCAGGGCCTTGCGCACGTACCTGCCGAATGGATCATCACCCACGCCGGTGATGATGGCCGCCCTTCTTCCAAGTCGCGCCGCGGCGACGGCCACGTTGGCCGTTGTCCCACCTAAGTACTTACCAAATGTCTGGACCTCCTCGAGCCCGACGCCTATCTGCAACGGATAGATGTCGACACCACTGCGACCAAAGGTGAGAACGTCCAGCGGCGGCTCCATCTGTGCATCCGGACGGTCCTGAGGATCGCTGCTCATGGCTCTCCTTTGAGATCAAGATCGGGGCCGCATTGTGGCTCTCGAAGCACCGTATTGGCCCGTGTGCGTCCTGTCAATACTTTGTACAGACAAATGGTCATGGATGGCACCCACGGCACGCCTAGTTTCCAGCCGCTTGGCAGCCCTTCTGGGCGTCGATTCGGACAACCAGCGCGAGCAAGGCAACTTTGTTAGGACATAATATTAAACTAGCTCACTCTAGAGGTGGTCGGCCTATTAGGAAACCCGCCCCCCACGAAAGGTGAGTCGCGGCCAACACCAGCGGTAGCCGCGCCCGTGCCGCCGCCGACATCGGTCGCCGGGTGGTCAGTGATCCAGCCATGATCAACGTGAAATAGCCAACGGGGGCAAGAAAACCGGCTCGCAGCAGTCGAGAGTCGCAGGCCACACCGAGCAGGCCCAGAACCAAGCCTCCGAGCACACCGAGCACCGCAATGGGAGGAGCCAAATAGCGCGGCGTCGCGGTCTCGGGATGACGCCTCATAAGCTCGCGACGCCATCTGCCGGTCTCATACATCTGCTTCATCAAAGCACGCAGCGTGGACCGCGGGCGGTAGGTCACCCGCAGCTCTGGAGAGAACCAGATCTTGTGGCCACTGGCGCGCAGGCGATAGTTCAGCTCCCAGTCCTGCGCCCGGTGCATGGTCTCGTCAAAGCCGCCGACCGCAATCAGTGCATCCTTGCGAAACACCCCGAGGAACACGGTCTCCGCCTCTGCCGCCGGTGACTCGGTCAGGTGGAACGCTGAGCCTCCCAGTCCAAGTCGGGTGGTGTACGCGGTGGCTACCGCCTCTTCGAACGGGGTGGTGCCCTGTGCATCCATGACGCCGCCGACATTGGCGGCGCCGGTCTCCACAAGCAGCTCCACTGCTCGCCGGATGTAGCCGTTGGTCAGTTCACCGTGTCCATCGACTCGGACGATGATCTTGTGTCTGGAGGCAGCGATGCCGAGATTCAGCGCGGTCGGCGTACGCGCCGCCGGATTGTCGACTACACGAATTCGCGGATCTGTCGCCGCAAGCGCGTCGGCAATTTCGCGAGTACGGTCGCTGCTCGGGCCTACGGCGATGATCACTTCGAGCTCACCTGGGTACTCCTGGTCAAGAACCCGGCAAATAGCGGCCTCCAGGTGACGTTCCTCGTTCAGCACCGGCATGACGACCGAGACACCGGGCCAGCGTGTCCTAACGTCGTCGAGGTTGACGGGCGAAGTCACCCATTCATCTTGTCAGGGGTGATCACGCCGCACAGACCTTGCTCAGATCATCGGTCTGGGCGCTGCGGGTCGGTGAGGCCGTCGGTTTGGGCTTCAGCGTCGCGTCGGGACTCTGTGCCGGCGTGGGCTCCGCAGTTGGATTGTCGATCGCTTCCGATGCAGCGATGGTCTTTTCGACCGTGCCGTGGACAATGTCGTAGTTAGGCGAGCCCGGATTGATCAGCGGAGGCACCAAGGCTGCGCTCGACACTGGCAACGCCCTCGCTTTGAGCGCTAGATCCATCATGGTGGCGATTTCTGACGGCGGGATATCAGTCGCCACGACTTCCTTGCCGGCTGCTGCGATCTTGTTGAATCTGGTCAACACGGTAATCGGGTCAAGTTGATTGAGCATGGCTCGCATCACGCACTTTTGCCGCACCATTCGGTCGTAATCGGAGGAATCGGACCGTGATCGGGCGAACCACAATGCCTCGAAACCGTTCAGATGCCGGTTCTTGCCAGCCGCCACGTAACCGGAGATCTTGCTGCTACCACCACCGATCGGAACCCGGCGGTAGACGTCCATGGTGATGCCACCGACTGAGTCCACCAGAGACTGAAAACCTTTGAGATCGATCAGCACCCAATAGTTGATCTTGAGGCCGGTGGCACCTTCGACCGCTTCCTGGGTAGCCTGTGCGCCCGGATTCTGTACTCCGGGATAAAGATTGCGATGTTCCGACGCATAGGTATAGATCGCGTTCAGCATGCAGGAGTCATCCGAGCAGTGAAAACCGTGTGGAAACCGATCATGCAATGGTGAGTAGCTGGGGAACGGCGCGAACTGCAGATTGCGCGGCAGACTGATCAAGACTGTGCGGCCGGTTTCGGTGTCCACACTCGCCACAGTCATGCTGTCTGGTCGGAGTCCAACGCGGTCTGGTCCTGCATCACCACCCATGAGCAAGATGTTGAAGCGTCCATGTTCGGCGGTCTGGTCACCGCCGCCGGAGAACACAGCCGTCGTCAGATCGTGTTGCGCTGAAGCCATCGAGGCTGCAGCGATAAAGCCTCCGAAGATCGTGAAAGCCAGTGCCAGACCGAGTGCTGAAAAGACCAGTTGCCCGGAGCGCCCGAGCTCTTGGGGGTGCCCGAGCCGCCAGGCGTCGACGATGAGCGCAGCCCAGCCCAGGCCGAATGTGATGAGCGCAATCTGGATCGCGGTCAGGGCCGGGCCGAAGGTGATCATGGAAAGTAGGAGCTTCGGGCTAAACAGGGCCAGCAGACCGGCGAACAGCGCGAGAAACCCCAAAGCCGCCCAGACGCGAAGCGCTAGCCGACCAACGCGGCGGTTACCAGCCACCAGCTGGGCGGAGCCAGGTAACAGCAGGGTCATGGCGAGCAATGTGATGCCGCGGCGGCGTTTGATGCGTTCGCTTCGCAATTGAGGGGGCAACTCGGTGTGCCTCTCAGGGAGGAAAATCGGGGAAGGAAATCGGGGAAGAACCCTGTCAGTATCTGTGGTTTCTGCTGTTTCGAGGCCGAAGGCACGCCGACAATGCCTCACTCCGCTGTCGGCTTCCGCCGTGAGCGCCCAGGTACCTTAGCGATATGTCTCCGAGCGGCGACGAGGATCTGGACTGGCTCTATGGACGCGAACGCCAACAGGTGCAGCCGGAGCGCACCCGCATAATGCCGAGCCCGTTGGGGCCTGCACCAGACTCGCCGCAGAGTGGCGCGCGGTACGCCCCGCCCCGTCCAGGCGGATCCCAAACTGCGCCACCTCGGCCAGGGATGCCACCCGCTGCCCCACCCCGAGGACCCGGCGGCCGACCCTACCCGGGGGCTCCCCAACCCAAGTCTGCGCGGCGGCGGCATCCGGTTCGGAACTTTTTCCGCGTGCTGTTGATCTTGCTGCTGTTGCTGATCTTGTGGCTCGTCGGCGTGCCCGCGTACGCCTGGACGCAAATAGCCCGCGTCGATGCCGCTCCTGCCGGTCAGCGGCCAGCTGATCAACCAGGCAAGACATTCCTCATCGTTGGCTCGGACTCCCGCGCTGGTCTCAGCAAGGCTGAGCAAAAGCGACTGGGAACCGGCAGCACCGGTGGTCAGCGCACGGACACGATCATGATCGTCTACCTACCTCCAGGTGGGAAGCCGGCGCTGATATCGGTGCCGCGTGATTCCTATGTTGACATTCCCAAGAACGGCAAGAACAAGATCAACGCCGCGTACGCCTTCGGCGGTCCTGAGCTCTTGGTACAGACGGTGGAGCAGAACTCCGGGCTGCGAATGGACGGCTATATGGAGATCGGGTTCGGCGGTTTCGTCAACATCATCGACGCGCTTGGTGGCATCCGAATGTGTCTGCCGAAGGCGATCAAAGATCGCGATAGCCACATCGATCTGCCGAAGGGTTGCCAGACGCTGAGTGGTACCGAAGCGCTGGGCTACGTGCGGATGCGCAAGGCTGATCCACTTGGCGATCTTGGTCGAGTGCAGCGGCAGCGCGAGATGCTGGCAGCCGTCGCCAACAAGGCGGCATCACCGGCCACCGTGCTCAATCCGGTGCGGTACTGGAAGTTCAATATGGCGACTGCAGATGCGATCAAGCTTGGCCGCGACACCACACTGCCTGAGGCGCTTTGGCTGGCGTACGCGATGAAGCGAATTTCAGGCGGCGGCGGGCTCACGCTAACAGTGCCGGTGTCCAGCACAGGTGCGCCGACGCCCGTCGGCTCGGCGGTCTTATGGGATCCAGCGAGGTCGAAGGCCATGTTCTCCGACATTGCACGCGGAGACACCGCCGGACTCGCCAAGTACGCCAAGTAGCAACTTGTTGCGTCGCGCGCTGGCGTCACCCCAAGTCAGCTACAAGTAAGAATGTTAGAACAAAGTCTTGACAACACTTCGGTGAGTAAGTAACGCTTAGGGCCCATCGGCACGGGGACAGACCCTGAACACCGGAGGACAGCTCAATGAGTAGCCCACAATCTGCGGCCTCTCGACCCTCCGAGCGAGCCCATCGAATGGCCCTGCGTGTGTCTCAACCCTGGCTTGCTCGGTCCTGGGTACGATCGCCGAACAAGCAGCTCGCCTGTGCCGGTTGTTGCCGAACCAGTGACAGCCATTACGGCCCTAACAACGGGCACCGCATCACATGTAGGCGACGATCTCGCCTCTCTCCTAGCGTCAGCCTCCTCACTTGCTTACGTTCACCTCGTGAGCTCCCGCTCACTGCATCTCGCGCGTCCGGGCCTGGCCCGCAAAACACAACGAAAGGAATCGCAGATGATTCGATCCGCAAAGGGCTCGGCGCACGGCCGATCTCGAAAGGGCTTGACTGCGGCCGCCCTCATCGCGGCTGCCGCACTCGCACTGTCCGCATGTAGCGGCGGCGGCGCCCCCGAGACGCAAGCTAGCCAGGGCGGTGGTGGCGGCGGCAACTCGGGCTATACCTTCGCCATGATCACCCACGAAACGCCTGGCGATACGTTCTGGGACCGGATAAGGGCTGGTGCTGAGCAGGCCGCCAAGGACACTGGCTCGACATTGAAGTACTCGGCCGATCCCGACGCCACTAAGCAGGCTGTTCTCATTCAGAACGCGATCGACTCCAAGGTCGATGGCATCGCGACAACGCTTGTCACCCCGGATGCCCTCATTCCCACGGTCAAGAAGGCAATCGCTGCAGGGATTCCGGTAGACAGCTTCAACTCCGGATTCGCCTACTGGCAGCAGGCTGGCGCTCTCACCCACTTTTCCTCCGACGAGTTCCTCGCCGGACAGCAAGCGGGCAAGAGGATGAAGGACGCCGGCGCCACCAAGATCCTCTGCACCATCCAGCAGACCGGCTCGGTCGCGCTCGAGGACCGCTGCAAGGGCGTGAAGGACAGCTTCCCGAACACCGAGAACCTGCAGGTCAACGGCGCGGACGACTCCGCGGTCACCTCAGCGATCCAGGCCAAGCTCAGTGAGGACAAAGCGATCGACTGGGTGATCACCCTGGGCGCCCCACAGGCCCTCGACACCCTCAAGGCTTTCGAGGGTTCCGGCAGCAAGGCCAAGGTCGGAACCTTCGACACGAATCCGGACGCGGCGCAGGCTGTGCAGGACGGCAAGATCCAGTTTTACATCGACCAGCAGCCCTACCTGCAGGGCTACATGGCCGTCACACAGCTCTATCTCTATAAGAAGAACGGCAATATCCTCGGTGGTGGCAAGGCGGTCCTG
This sequence comes from Propionibacteriaceae bacterium, assembly GCA_036519615.1. Lineage (GTDB taxonomy): Bacteria > Actinomycetota > Actinomycetes > Propionibacteriales > Propionibacteriaceae > Microlunatus. Next base: position 11 of record DATDKX010000307.1, on the reverse strand, counting down.
ACCGGCCCGTC
>DATDKX010000306.1:0-10969 GCA_036519615.1 Propionibacteriaceae bacterium | reverse complement strand
GAGTTCGGTCCCCGCACTGGTGCGCAGAACCGCCGCCGCCCGCGTCCGATCCCCTTCCTCAGAGAGGAATATTTCAATGTGCCATGTCGTGGCTCGGTCCATCGTGGCTCCTTACCTGCGGGGACCTCACTAACGGTGCCTGGGTAATGGCGGCGGTGGCCAGAGGCGGAAGACCCGCCCGCCTGGGTCGAACGGCCATTACGGCTGAACATCGGCCCGGGTTCGACCCAGACGCTCTCCCGATGCCTTGTGGGACCTAGGGCACGTCGTCTCTGCATCTTCTGGCCCTAAACGCCTGAGGCGCACGCGGGAAAAGCTGAAGAGGTCGCGCGCGTCAGCAAGCCACATAGAGAGGAAGAGCTGATTACCACCTCTCGCGACGCAATCCCGTCGTCGTCGGGCCCTACAAGCCCAACCGTTCACACCGACGAGGACGGGGTTCGCTCCGCCAGCAGTGAGACGAAGCCGTTTGATGACGAGGCGCCTCCGGTGCTCGCGCGGTTGGCCCTGGTGGCAGTTTTGATCGTTGTGGTGGGACTCGCCGTAATGCCTTTGCACACTCGTCCTGACGTTGCGGCGGCGTCGGCGAGTGCGGATCGGTTCTCCGCCGAACGCGCCATGGCTGCGGTGCACGCCATCGCCGATACACCACATCCGATTGCCTCGCCCGAGCACGGGGCAGTTGTGAATTACCTGGTGGGCGAGCTGCGTAATCTCGGCCTATCGCCGCAGGTGCAAGACGACACCGGCCTGCTTTACGACACGGATCTCGATCCAAGCCAGGTCTCGGCGGCGCACTTGCAGAATGTAATTGCACGGCTCCCCGGAACCGCCAGCACGGGAACGGTAATGCTTTACGGGCACTACGGCTCGGTCCCAACTTCCAACAACGCCGCCGACGGAGCCGCCGGGGTAGCAGCTGTGCTGGAGACCGTACGGGCAATACGTGCCGAAGGGCCGCTGCACAACGACCTGCTCATCGTGTTCGCCGATGGGGACGAAACACCCGCACTAGGACCGCACCTATTCCGTCGCCACCCTGAGGCGAAGGACGTGACTGTCGGCATTGCTCTGGAGAGCCTCAGCAACCGCGGTGCCGTCGCCCTTGCTTACGCCGGCCAGGGCACCCCGAACGCATCAGGCTCGTATACCTCCGCCGCGAACGGCAGTTGGCTGCGTTCTGCCTTGTCAGCGATGCCGCACCGGTTCACCGCCTTGGCTCTCAACGACCTGCAGATCGCCAGCCCCGAGCTGAGCATCGCCACCAAGGATGCAGGAGCTGGCGGGATCGGATCGCTCCTCGTCGGTGGCGGCGACGCGTACCACACAATGCGGGACAACCCGGCGAACCTCGACGTTGCGAGTCTCCAGGCTTACGGCGACAACGCTCTCGCACTTGCCCGTTACTTCGGGAACGGAACCCTCGATCCGAAGCCCACTTCGCCCGAGCTGGTGGCTTTCACTGTGCCACCGAACACGGTGATTAACTACGGCAGGGGGTTGGCTGTGACGCTGGCCGTGGTGCTAGTTGGGCTCTTCGTCGCCTTGATGGGGCTCGGCCTGCGGCGACACGTCTTGACGCCCTTGAGCCTCGTCCTGGGCTTCGGCCTTGCGCTGGTCAGCCTCCCGGTGGCGCTTGCCGCCGACGTGCTCGCCTGGCTGGCGGTGATGGCGGTCAATCCGGCCTACCGGGCCCCAATGGGTCGCGACTACTACGGGCCGGCCTGGACCCTGCTGTTTCTGGCCTTCGTCACTCTCGCGGTGATCGCAGCACTGTACGTACTGGGCCGACGGCTGCTCCGGCCGGCGCGGTCCGACCTCAATGTTGCCGTCGGTGCCCTCGCGGTTCCGCTGCTGCTTGGCCTCCTCACTGCTACCGCTCTGCCAGCCTTTAGTTACGTCTTCGCCTGGCCGACGCTGGCCGGGATCGGGTTGCTTGGCTGGACCGTCCTCGCCCCATCGGCCGCTAGCCGGCCCTGGCCGCGGCTGGCGGGGCTCTCGGTGGTCGCGTTGGTGGTGGCGGCGGTCGCTGTCATTCCCGTGTACCTGATCTACTCGGCTTTCGCGGCGCCGGGAAGCGCGCGGCAGTCGCCAATATTCCCGGTCCTCGCGCTGTTGATCGTCGCCCCCCTGAGCCCGGCGCTCGTGCCGCACCTGCACTTCCTAGCCCCACGACACCGCTGGACGATTCCCGCCGCCCTGGTCGCGTTGGCCGCCGTATGCCTCGGCGGGCAGCTCATTGCCACCCGGTTCGATGCCGACACGCCACAGCCCGACTACGTCCAATACAGCTTGGATGCCGACACTGGGCAAGCCACCTGGCTCAGCGCAGGCAGCGAACCAGACGACTGGACCAGGCAGTTCTTCGCCAATGGCTATGCGACGGGCCGCGCCCCCTTCTCGCCCGGGTACTACTTCGACCAGCAGCACGACGTGATCACCGCCCGAGCCCCGCAGGTAGATCTGCCAGCACCGACGTTGATGGTCCTGGAGAGCAGGCAGCAAGGGGATCAGCGGATGGTACGGCTGAGGATCGCCTCACCACGGAATGCGCCATACGCGCATCTCGACTTAGCACTTCCCGGCGAGCTGATCGGGGCCACGGTGAACGGCAAGCCCGTCAACGTCGCAGACATCCCGACCCATCGGCGTCAACGTTTCACGCTGCTCTACTTCGGCCTACCCAGCGGCGGAGCGGAAGTGAATCTGACCCTTCGCGGCCACGGTGCAATTACAGGGACTCTGGTCGATTACTCCAACGGACTACCTTCCCTTCGCGGCATGACTGTCAGGCCCCGACCGGCCGGCTTCATCCCCGCCCCGTTCGACTTCCGCGATCCGACCGCAGTTCACCGTAGAGTTGAGATTCGGGCCAGCTGACCGTCCTCGTGCGCGGCTACACACTGGCCTGCTTCACCTAAGCACCCGCCGTAGCGGCCCGGGGAACCTGAACCGGAGGCTGAGCGTCGTCGCGCCTATCTTGATGTCGGCAGGTCACCGGAGGGGCTCCGGCTGCAATGGTCGATTACGCTGCACCTGTGACCAGGGACAAGCCTGTCCGAGTCTTCATCCTTGATGATCATGAATTGGTTCGGCGAGGACTTGCCGAGCTCCTGACATCGACCGACGATGTGATCATCGTCGGTGAGGCCGCGACCGCCGGCGATGCATTGCGTCGCATTCCCGCCGTTGCTCCCGACGTCGCGCTCCTCGATGCCCGGCTCCCGACGGCAGCGGCATCGATGTCTGCCGGGAGATCCGCTCCGCACATGAGAATGTCCGCTGCTTGATTCTGACTTCATACGATGACGATGAGGCGCTCTTCGCCGCAGTGATGGCCGGCGCCTCCGGATATCTGCTCAAGCAAATTGGTGGAAGCAGCCTTGTGGAAGGCATCCGACGGGTCGCCGGCGGCCGGTCTTTGCTGGATCCGGCAGTAACCCAGAAGCTGCTCGACCGGCTCCGGAATCCTATTGAGCCAGACCCGGTGGCCGGCAGTCTGACCGTGCGGGAGCGAGAAATCCTCGATCTCATCGCTGACGGATGCACCAACCGGCAGATTGGTGATCGGCTGTTTTTGGCCGAGAAAACCGTGAAGAACTACGTGTCCGGTCTGCTCACCAAGCTAGGTATGCAACGGCGTACCCAGGCGGCGGTGTACGGGGCCACTCTCCGCCAGCGTGCAGGAAAAAGCCCTACCAGTTAAGTGTCCGGCCGCACTGGGAGTAGTGGCGCAATCTGATCAACAACTTCGAGCGTTGTGCCACGCTGCGACCGCGGCGAATTCTCTTGAGGTGCGAAGATCGTGGTCCGGATCTGTCGGATCGTCTCGTCGAGCTCATCGACGGTGCGGGTGAGCCGCTGCTCAAGGACCTCGTCGTTCGCGGTCGAGGTGAGGCTCTGCAAACTGAGTCCCGCGGCGAACAGCCGCTGGATTACGTGATCATGAAGATCACTGGCAACGCGGTCCCGATCTTCTAGGACACCGAGCCGCTGTTGATTGGCCCGAGCATCGCTGAGCTCCAGGGCAAGGGCGGCCTGACCCGCGAATGTCTCGGCCATGTCGAGGTCGGCTTCTGTAAAGGCCGAGTGCGGCATGATCCGACCCGCCACGATTGCACCGCGCGGACCGGTTTCGCCCCTGAGCGGAAGGGCCATGGCCTGGCTGACCGGAACGTGCGGACGTAGGTGCAGATAGACACCCGGCTTCTGATCAACCGCCTCGATCCGAACGCCGTGACCCTCCTGCATTGCCTGCCAGGCGATGCTGTCCCGTTTCGGGTAACGAAGTCCGACGAGGTCACGTTCGGCGGCACCCGTGGCCACCACTACCTCCAACTGGCTCGGCTTATCGTGGGTGGGTCGCACCAGAGTGACCACATCGGCTGCGGCCAGCCGCTTTACGCTCGTAGCGATGTGGTGCAGGGTCTCCGAGTACTCAGCTTCGGGGTCGAGCAATTGCCGGCTGATTTCGGCCGCGACCCTCAACCACTCCTGGCGTCGACGTGACTCCTCATAGAGTCGAGCGTTCTCGATTGCAATCCCCGCGGTCGCGGCCAAGGCCAAAACGAGCTCCTCGTCCTCAGCGGTGAAAGCGCCACCGTCGGTGCGATCCGTCAGATAGAGATTGCCGAACACAGAGTCGCGATTGCGGATGGGGACACCGAGGAACGTGCTCATTTCTGGATGGCCGTCCGGGAAGCCCGATGAACGAGGATCGTCGGCGATCCGAGTCAGTCGGATGGGCTTGGGCTCTTCGATTAGTGCCCCGAGCACACCGCGGCCTTTGGGAAGCTCACCGATTGCCCGCACTGCCTCCTCGTCAATGCCCACGTGCAAAAACTGCTCGAGCCAACCGTCAGCGCCGATCACTCCCAGTGCGGCGTACCGGGCCCCAGCGACATCGCGCGCCGTCTCAACGATGCGACGCAATACCGCTGGCAGGGAAAGCTCCTGGACGATTGAGCGGTTAGCAGTGAGCAGGCGACGGAGCCGCTCCTGGGTTGTCATGATCAACGACGCTTGCTCCACCGGCTGACTTATCGGGAGCTCAATCGACAGCCGATGATGATCTTCGGGATCCATCGAGAATGAAGGTCCCGGCTCGCTGTCCCCAAGCTTCGCCGCCATGTGCACCCTCGGCTGTCAGGTTGGCCGTCGCACGACCCGGCCTTCAATCCGGTCGGGACGGATGCGGATAAACAGTGTGCGGTTCCCGGATGCCCACGGCACCAGGGAATCCGAAGCCCACAGATCGGCCAGCTCGTCGGGCTGGCGTACGGCGCTGCTATGACCGTGCAGCACGATGCTCCAGCCGGTCCGAGTTTGCTGATCAAGATCATCCACTTCAAGCGCGACGCTGGTCGGCTGGGCAAGTTCCGCCAACAGCCCATCGGGCAAGGTACGGAAGTAGACCGAGCCTTGGTGCATCGCGTAACTGATGGGCAGGATCTGTGGGAGGTCGGCGGCCTGCCATGCGATGCGACCCAGATGATGCGACTCGATGAGATCGAGGCATTGCTGGCGCCCCATCGCATCGAAGTGGCGCTCCTCACTGTCATCGAAGTCCGGCCTTCCGGATGCGGATGGGCTGATCATGGACTGCGCACCTCCCCAAGATGTCTAGGACGGGGTCGACTCGGCGGCCCGCCATCATCGTTGGCGATAGTTGCACGACGAGCCCTCGTCTGCCCTGCGGCAAAGGCTGCGACTCCTGCCGCACGTCGAGCAGCAGCAACGACCCTCGTGTCCGAGGCGGCCGAGTTAGTAGAACCGAGAGGGCGTCGGCATTCGTCGCGGTCCAGGGTTCCGAGGCGTCCGCCACGGTCGAGCAGCGACCATCCCGGATTGTCGAAAGTCATGACTCGCGATCAGCGCTCCTCAACAGGATGATCCAACTGTCTCGGCTACCGCGCTGCTATACACGTGCCGAAGGAGACACGAGTACGGGACCAAAGTCCTCTTACCGAAAGGTCGGCACGGTCAGGATGCTGCGCACCGTTACAGGCGGTCCGCTTCGCCGACTTGAGGACCTCGCGGCTGGGCTGCGTCGAAGACTGTCAGGTGCCCCGCTAGCGACGAAGCACGCAAATCTGGCGGGCTGCCTGTTAGTGCAATCGACGGAGGTCCCGCCCTCCAAATAGGAACACAGCCTTCAGCCGCGCTGGATCTGGATACGGCGGGGCCACTTCAGCCGAGGCTTAGGCATTCGGATTTCCAGGAGATCGTCGTCTCTCTGTCGGTAGCGGAACCCCTCTCGACTCGCTATGGATGCCCTTGCTTTTCGCTACTGCTTTCCCGACGCTCGGCGGAGATCGACAGAATGTCAGGGTCGACCGCCACGTCGATGTCACGATCAGGATCGACCTCATCGTTTTCAGAATCCGGCGTCGATCGAATTGCGGCGAGGGCCAGACGCCGAAAGGCCGTGGGCCATTTCAGAAGTCTGCGACCTTTCGACCCTTGTCTGACACACGCGGGAGCGGGACGCTAACAACGGGCGGTAAAGCGGCGAGACGCAGTCATCTGGGCCGCCCTAACGCGATGAACGGAGTCTTGCCATGACCTCACCAGCGGATAAGAGCACTGCGAGCAGCAATTTCGCTGAGCTCTCGGAGGCTGAGTGCAAGGAGCTCCTGGAGCAGCACAGCGCCGGCCGCATCGGTTTCATGGCCCCAGAGGGCCCGCAGATCTTGCCAGTGACCTATCAATATCGCAACGGCAGCGTCATCTTCCGTACGTCTCCTGTGGGTCCTCTCGCTGACCTGGTCCGGCGAACCAGTGTCGCCTTCGAGATCGATGGCATCGATGAGCAGAACAAGTCTGGCTGGAGCGTTCTGGTACTCGGATTCGCCGAGGCGATGGCTCACAATTACCTGCTGATGTCAGCCTGGGAGACCGGCCCGGTGCCGTGGGCCCACGGAGTTCGGAACTTGTTCATCGAGATCAAGCCGCGCAAGATCAGCGGCCGCGCCGTGCGGGGTCCCACTCGCGGCTGACTCGGCAAGGATCTGAGGAGATCTCAGTCGAGGCAGACCTGGATTCATGGTTACGCGATCCACAGACCGTCCGACCGGACATGAGAAATCGCCGTTGCAGCGACTGGTTCGGCTGATCACACGCGCTGCGCTGATCAGCGTCCTCTGACGCGAGTTCTTGAAGCGAGCGGCGGAACGGCTCCTGCGGCTCAACTACGTCAGGGAGGCGCGCACGATGAATGCAACCTACAGCTAATCCTGGCCGTCGCCTCGGACGGTGATAGCTGGTGGTCGAATGCGCGTGATTGCTATGTGAGCCTTGCTGATCCTCAGCCCCAAAGTCTGACCCGGAGTGGGAGGGCTACAGAACAGGCGCTATCAATGACTGCTTCGCCCGGGATTGTGGGGACCAGGATGTATGCGTTGTTGTAACCGACGAACAGATCGTGGTGTTACGTATGTAATCTGATTTTGTGATGGGTGATGAGACGGGCCGGCGGTGGTTGGTGCTTCTGGCCCGGCTGCCGGCTGAGCCGGCGCGGCATCGCATGGCGTTGTGGCGCGAGCTGCGCCGGTCGGGTGCTGTCCCGTTGGGGCAGGCGACGTGGGCGTTGCCGGATCTGCCGGCGGTGCGTCCGCTGCTGGACCGCGTGGCTGGCCTCGTCGATGCTGCCGCCGGAACCTTGCTGGTGATGGCCGCTAGCGGTTATGCCGCACGGGACGCCGCCCGTCTGGATCAGCTTTACGCGGAGGCTCGGGAGTCGGAGTGGTCGGAGTTCCACGCCGATTGCGGCAAGTATCTGGCCGAGCTGGAGAAGGAGGAGCGAATCGGCAAGTACACGCTGGCTGAGCTGGAGGAGGAGGAGCAGAGTATGGATAGGCTCCGCCGCTGGTTTCGCGAGCTCCGCAGCCGGGACCTGCTGGGTGTGCCCGCCACCGTCGACTCCACGACCGATCTGAAGCTGTGTGAGGAGCAGTTCGAGATCTACGCCGAGCATGTCTACGCCGCCTTAAGCAGCCCTGATGCCTAGCGCGAGCGGGCCAACACATCCGCATTGCCCGCCGCGGTGGGGGTAGCGATGTTCAAGCCGCAAAACTGGTTGGATCGTGTTTTTGAGATCGGCATCATCGGGAAGGGTTTGAATGGTGCGGTCGAGCTGCTCGGTGGGCTGCTGCTGCTGTTCGTGACGCCTGACCGGATCCGCGAGCTGGCGGTGTCGCTGACCCGGGTGGAGCTGTCGGAGGATCCGCATGACTTCATCGCTACGCATCTGCTGCACACCACGAACGGCCTGACGGGGAATGCGGTCCTGTTCGGCGCGGTCTATCTGTTGGCGCATGGCGCGGTCAAGGTTGTCCTGGTCGTCGCGCTGCTGCTCAACAAGCTGTGGGCCTATCCCTGGATGATCGTCGTCTTGTTGTTGTTCATCGGCTATCAGTTGTACCGGATCAGCCTGACCCCGACCGCCGGCCTCATCGCGCTCACCATCTTCGATGTCGTGATCTTGATGCTGACCTGGCGGGAATTCCGCCAGCAGCGGCGGACCAGAAACGATCGGGACCGATCCACCCCGGTTCACGCTGACGACCGCGCCCCTGCGGCACCGGCCGAGCGATGACTCGACCCGCCGAAACGTTCGTCAATGCCGCGACCGTGGGCGACGCGCCCACCTTGGTTGGCTGGTCGCCGTGGCGCGCGGTGGTCGGATTCGGGGTGGTCAGTCTGGCCGCCGACATGGTGTATGAGGGAGCCCGCTCGATCACCGGGCCGCTGCTCGCGTCGCTGGGCGCAACCGCGGTCCTGGTGGGCCTCATCACCGGGGCTGGCGAGGCGATGGCGCTAGTACTGCGCGTTGTGTTCGGGCCCTTGGCCGACCGCAGCGGCCGCTATTGGACGCTGACGTTCGCCGGCTACACGCTGACCGCTGTCTGTGTGCCCGCCTTGGCGATCACCCCCTTCCTCGCCGGTGCCGGGCTCGCGGTCGCCTGCCTGCTCATCCTGGCCGAACGCGCCGGGAAAGCGGTCCGCAGTCCCGCCAAGACGGCGCTGCTGGCGCACGCCGCCGGCGCGGTCGGCCTTGGCCGGGGATTCGCTGTGCACAAGGCACTCGACCAAGCCGGCGCCGTTGCCGGACCCCTCCTGGTTGCTGCGGTCGCCGCCCTCGCCGGGACGCTTTGGCCGGCCATGGCTGTGCTGATCGTTCCCGGTGCCGCGGCCCTGCTGGTGCTGGCGTGGATCCGGCGCAAGATGCCAGACCCGGCCGTCTCCGAGAACGCCAGCGCGGCAACAGTCTCAACTATGGCCCGGGACGCGGCGCGCCCACGGTGGCGTTGGCGGTCGGCCACTTCCCTTCCCACCGTGTTCTGGCTGTTTGCCGCCGCTTGCGGGATGGCCACCGCAGGACTGGTCACCTTCGGCGTCATCTCCTACCACCTGACCCGCGACCAGGTCCTGCCCGTCGCGGCCGTCCCGCTCATCTACGCCGCTGCCATGGCCGCTGCTGCGCTAGCCGCGCTCCTGTCCGGCTGGCTGTTCGACCGCCACGGGGGTCGTGTGCTACTCACCCTCCCAATCCTGATCGCTGTGATCCCCGCGTTGGCGTTCAGTAACTCGGCCGTGCTGGCGATCGTCGGCGTGTTGATCTGGGGCGGCGCCGTCGGCGTCCAGGACTCCACCGTCAAAGCACTGGTCGCCGACCTTGTGCCCACCACCAGACGCGCCACCGCCTACGGCGTCTTTGCCGCCGTCCAAGGCGTCGCAGCCATCGCCGGTGGAACGCTCGCCGGAGCACTCTATGATCGATCCCTACCCTCCCTAATCGCCACCGTGGGCGCCATCCAGCTGTTAGCTCTCGTCCTCGTGGCCGTCACGTTGCGACGCGATCACGACAGGTGAACATGTCGCACACCCGAGCGGATGCTGAGACGTCGCCGACAGCAAGCCCTTCGCAGGCATCTCCATCAAGCTTGGTCAAGCGGACCCACAATGCCGTGTCGCCGAAGCTCCGTCCAGCTGATCGAGTCTGTGAAGGCCCGAGCGTGCCCGCGGGCGAAATTGTGGCGGCGTTGGCTGTTCACATTGGCGCGGTCGTCATCGATGCGCCGATGCCGACATCGCAGCCGGCCGAGGAAGCGCAGTCGGCAGGTAGGGATTCTGGTAAGCATGACTGACCAACCGGGCAACCCTGTCCAGCTCAAGCGACCTCCGCTGAGTTGGCGGTGGGTGGCGGCGCTGATGGTGCTCCTTGCCTTGTTTCTCGGCCTACGCGGCCTACGCGCCCTACAGCCGGAGCCGGCAGCGGCCCCGATGCCGGCAGGCACGGTGGTGGTGGTCGGCGTCACGGATCGCAGCTCCCTCACCGGCAGCGACCGGGTCCTGATTGACTCCCACAGCGCCGAAGTCCAGTTCGCTGCGGTGTCGGTCAGGCCACGCTATGTCGGCGACTGTGCGGCCGCCGGGTGGGCCACGCTTGGTGCGGGTCGCAGGACGAGTGTGAATGGGCTCTGCGACCCGGGGTTTGAGCGGCAGCGGGTCACCGACTGGCCACAGCGCCTCGCTGCTGCTGCCGCACGCCACGGAGATGCCGCGCTCGGAACGCTGGCCGCATCCATGCCCGGTTGCGTCGCAGCGGTAGGACCGCGGGCGGCGCTCGCAGCAGCACGGCCGGACGGAACCGTGGCGCATTACGAGGCCGTCGATCACTTCCTCGCCGACGGCATGGCGACACCCTGCGCCTTGACACTGGTTGATGCCGGCCAGCAGTCAGACCACATCATCACCGCGCTGGCCGATCGACCGCACGTCACAGTCGTGGTGACCGGGATCGGCCCACCAGCCGGCTCCGACGACCCGAGCCTCCAGGCTCTCTACGTGCTCCCCGCTACGGCCGCTGGTTGGCTCACGTCGGCCAGCACCCGGCGCGATGGGATCGTCAACCTCACCGATCTGACGGCCACGCTCATCGCGGCCGGCCGTCGTGATGTCCCTGGGA
>DATDKX010000305.1:0-13696 GCA_036519615.1 Propionibacteriaceae bacterium | reverse complement strand
ACGCGGGTCAGCCGCGCAAGCTGATCGGCATCGGATTGCGGAGCGCGTTGCTGCCGGCGGTGCCGGATGAGCTCCACGACCGGTTTCGGCGCGGCGAGCAGGAGCGTCCAGGTCAGTACGTACGCGAGCCCGGACTGCATGGGCGCAGGCAGATACCAGCGCACCAAGATCAGTACCACAGCAAAACCGACAACCACCACGAAACCGTAGAAATTGCGAATCTGAAGCAACAACAGCGCGAGCAAGATCACGAAGAGCCAGAGCAGCCCGAGGCTGTGCCCGGCGATCAAGAGGGCGACCGCACCGAGCCCGACTAGAGCTGGTCCAAGGTAGCCGGCGAGGAGCATGATCACCATCCCGGGCCCAGTCGGTCGCCCGCTCGAAACGGTCAGTCCGGATGTATCTGAGTGCAGCCGGATGCCCTGCAGACGGCGGCCGGTCAACAGCGCCGCCACACCGTGAGCACCCTCATGGGTGATCGTGACGAGCATCCGGGTGTATGGCCAGACCACTCGTGACAGCACCAGCGCAGCTGCAATGGCGGCTGCCAGGGCGATAACGACTGGAGCCGGTGGCGGCTGGACAGCAGTCGCCCGGTGCCATATCTCCGTTATTAGCTCCACATTCTCAAGCATGAACGATGCATGCCAAATGCGCCTGCCCTTGCTGAAGGGCGGGTCCTTGGGTCACTACGGACCGGTCATCAGAGGCTGCCGCTCCACAACATCCCCGTGGCTCCGCTTAGGCGTGCAGCAAACGCGATGGTCTGAGCATCGGTGAGACCACTGACGAAATCGATGATCCCGCGGCCCCTGCCCTTCCGCGCAAGCTCGGCGTCGGATACATCCCCGCTGAGCCACTCTGGGTGCTCTTTCGCGATCATCGTGTATCCGATGGTCGCCGCCTTCACCAGATCCAGCAATCGTCGCGGCGCCCGGCTCGCGTCGATTCGATGAGAAAGCCAGTCGTCGAATGCGAGGACGAGGTGCTCGACGGTTTGCTCCTGGCCGCGCTGGAACATTGCGAGATCCGGCCGGTCCAAGATGAAGTACTGGTTGACGAACTTCAATACCGACACTTCATGCCATGCCGGGGCATCCATGGAGACGTAACCGGAGCGGACGGCGGGTAGCGGGTTGGGGTGGACTGAGCTGATCATGTGGTCGATCCAGCGGGAGGTGAAGCCCGAGATAGCACGGTCGGAAGCCATCGATCCGTCGTACGGCGTGGCCAAGACACCGTCGACGAACTCCTCGCCGACGGTCCGGACGGCAGTCGCAAAGATCTCCTCGTCAAAGATCCAGCTGTCCCGGCGCTGCAGTCGTCTGCGCAACCGCTCCAGGCCCGCTCCGGGCCGTCGCCGTGCTTGGCTGAGATCATCGTCATCAAGATCAGCAAATTCGGCCCGGCCGTTCTCCCATGATCGAAATTCGCCGGAGACCGGTGAAAACTGGAGCACCCCAGAACGATGAAAGTCCTCGACGTCATGCAGGGAGTAAGCAATGTCATCGGCGAGATCCATCACCGAGCACTCCAAAGTCTGCCGCCCAGGCGGAAGATCCGGAAATGCGCTAATCGCTTCAAGCATCTGCGGTAGGTCGATGATGTAGGCGGAGAACTTTGCCGCTCCTTTGCCACGCCCGTGCCCGGCACCGCGCGGGGGTGTGGGCCAGTCCGTGGGATGCGGATCAGGGTAGTAGAAGCGAGCCCAGGGATACTTCAGCACTGCAGCCCGAGTCGCGGCGGTAAGGTTGAGCCCTTGGTCGCTAGGTCCAAGGACCTCTAACTCGGTGAGTACGCGGAAGGTTTGCGCGTTTCCCTCAAAGCCGTCGGCCAGGCCGAATCGCTCCCGTGCCAATCGATCAAGGACTCGCTCGCCCAGGTGGCCGAACGGCGGATGCCCAAGATCATGGGCGTTGGCCGCTGCTTGTACGACGACATGATCAAGACCGCCAAGATCGCGGAGCAGATCGTAATCTTGGGTGCGCAGCAACTGCACTGCGATCGCTCGGGCAACAGCAGCGACCTTGATCGTATGGGTCAGCCGATTATGCACGACGCCGCTGGTCGCCGTCGAGGCGACAACCTGGGTGACGTCAGCCAGCCGTGAGAACGCGCTCGCGAAACGGATCCGCTCCAAGTCGGTGCGGAACTCAGACTCGCCCGGCGGATACGGACGGTCCTGTTCAGGTCGCGACCTGGCCAGCCGGGCATCCATGGCTGGCACGCTACCGAAGGGCTCAGTAGTGTGACGTGGTACCGGCCAACGATGGAGGGGGAACCTGATGAGCGAGCCTGTGGATCCAACGACGACTCCGGCCTGGGGAAGACTGACGGCCCTGTACGAGGCTTTGCAGCCCGACCTGCGCGGGTGGTTCGCCGCGGATTCCTCGCGGGCGAAGTCCCTCACCTTCCAGGCCAGTGATCTCCTAGTCGACCTCTCCAAGAACTTGATCAACGCTAACATTCTGAGTGCCCTTGTCGATCTTGCTGATCAGGTAGGCTTGGCCGATCGCCGAGACGCGATGCTGGCCGGCGAACACATCAATGTCACCGAGGACCGGGCGGTGTTGCACACGGCGCTCCGGGCGCCCGAGGGGTCGAGTCTCGTGGTCGATGGGGTTGATGTCATTCCCGAGGTGCACAGTGTGCTCAACAAGATGTATGCCTTCGCCAACAAGGTGCGCAGCGGCGAATGGGTCGGTGTCACAGGCAAGCCGATTGCGACGCTGGTGAACATCGGAATCGGCGGATCTGATCTTGGTCCGGTGATGGTCTACGAGGCCCTGCAGCCGTACGTGAAGCCTGGGCTGACGGCACGCTTTATTTCCAACATCGACCCAACCGATGTGGCAGCAAAGACAAAAGATCTTGATCCAGAGACGACGCTGTTCATCGTTGCCTCGAAAACCTTCACTACCTTGGAGACGCTGACCAACGCCCGGCTGGCCCGAGCGTGGCTCCTTGATGGACTGCGCGCCTCAGGTGCCATCGAGGAGGGCGAGGAGGCCGCGAACGCCGCAGTGGCCAAGCACTTTGTAGCCGTATCCACTGCCCTGGACAAAGTGGCGGCCTTCGGCATCGACCCCGAGAACGCGTTCGGCTTCTGGGACTGGGTCGGCGGCCGATACTCAGTCGATTCGGCGATCGGTACTTCGGTCGCGGTCACCATTGGACCGGAGAACTTCACCGACTTCCTCGCCGGCTTCCATGCCATTGATCGGCACTTCGCCGAAACTGAGTTCTCCAGCAATGTCCCTGCACTGATGGGCTTGCTGAATGTGTGGTACGCGAACTTCTTCAAAGCGGCAACTCATGCGGTGCTCCCGTATGCCCAATATCTCCACCGGTTCCCGGCATACCTGCAGCAACTCACCATGGAGTCCAATGGCAAGAGGGTCCGTTATGACGGTTCGCCGGTCACCACAGAAACGGGCGAGGTGTTCTGGGGTGAGCCCGGTACCAACGGCCAACACGCCTTCTACCAGTTGATTCACCAAGGCACCCGGATGATTCCGTGTGACTTCATCGCAGTGGCGAATCCAGCGCATCCGCTGGTGGACGGGGACAACGACGTACACGAGTTGTTCTTGGCCAACTTCTTTGCCCAGACCGCGGCGCTGGCCTTCGGCAAGACTGCTGAGGAGGTTCGTGCCGAGGGGACAGCCGACGCGATCGTTCCGGCACGTGTCTTTCCCGGGAACCGCCCGACCACTTCGATCATGGCTCCAGAGCTGAGCCCCCGCGTGCTGGGCGAGCTGATCGCGCTGTATGAGCACATCACCTTCACCGAAGGTGTGGTGTGGGGCATTGACAGCTTTGATCAGTGGGGTGTCGAGTTGGGCAAGCAGCTTGCGCTGCAGATACATCCGGCGGTGGCCGGCGACGAGGAAGCCTTGACGAAGCAGGACAGCTCCACCCAATCCTTGATCACGTACTACCGCTCGCAGCGCACGTAGCCCGTCCGTATCCTCTGCGGCTTCGACGCGCTCAGCGAGTGAGCCGACGTCGGGCGGGTCGTTTTCACGCCTGTGCTGCGAAACGATCCCGGTTTACAGCGATCGGGCGGTTCTTTTGACGGTGATGCTGCGAAACGACCCTTGCAGGGCTCAGCCAGCAGCCACCGCCGCAGCCTCCGCGGGCTCAGACTGGCGATCGCGCTTGCTCTTACCGAACGCCAGGTACAGCGATGGCAGCACGAACAAGTTGATCAAGGTTGCGGTCACCAGCCCGCCGAGGATCACAATCGCCATGGGGTGCTCGATCTCATGCCCGGGAATGCTGCCGGCGACTACGAGGGGAACGAGCGCCAAACCAGTTGCCAGGGCGGTCATCATGATCGGCGCGAGCCGTTCCTTGGCGCCCTGAATCACTAGTCCTGGACCGAATGGCACGCCCTCTTCGCGCTCCAGCCGCTCGAAGTGGCTGATCATCAAGATCCCATTGCGCGCCGCGATACCGAAGACCGCGAGAAAGCCGACAAGCGATCCCAGCGACAGCACCCGTCCGCTCATCCAGACAGCGATCGCGCCGCCAACTAGCGCCATAGGCAGCAAGAAGAAGGTCAACAGAGCCGGCCGGAAGCCGCCAAATGCGATCTGCAGCAGCAACAAGATCGCAACGGCAGCGGCGACGCCAAATGCGAGCAGCGTGTCTTCTGCGGCGTCGAGCTCAGTGGACTCCCCGATCACCTCCGCGTGGTAGCCCAGCGGGAAGGCGACTCCTTCCAGCCGCTTCTCGACGTCGTCAACCACCTCGTTCAGCGGGCGGCCTGCTACGTTGGCGCCGACATCGATGCGCCGCGACTGATTCGCCCGCTCGATAGCGTTCGGCGTTGGACCCATTGTGACCGCGGCAACGTCCTTCAGCCGGACCTTAGGGCCCGACGGGGTGTCCAGCTGCATATTTTCCACGTCGGTGACGCTGTCGCGCGCGGACGGTATCGCGGTGACATGGACGTCGTACGCCCGGCCGCCGGCGAAGATATCGCTGACCTCCTCGCTGGCGATCATGGCCGATGTCTGACGGCGGATCTCTCCAGGGGTCAGGCCGACCGCTCGAGCTTTGGCCACATCTGTTTCAACCTGAATATGCGGCAGGTCGGTCTGCAGTGAGGCGTGGGCGTCCTCCAGCCCTGGGATGTCGCCGATTTGCTGCTCGATGGCCTTGGCCTGGGTACGCAGCGTCGCAAGCTCGGGCCCATAGATCCGCACCACGATGGATTCGCTAGCACCGGTTAGCACCTCCTTGATGCGCTCCCGGAGATAGGTCTGCACGTCACGATAGAGCCCCGGGTAGGCTTCGACGGTGCGGTGCACCTCTTCCAGAGTCTTGTCGTAATCGACGTCCGGGCTGACACTGATCCAGTTCTCACCGAAGTCCACGCCGTAGACTTCGTCAGCCAGATACGCCTGCCCGATATGGGAGCCGCAGTTGCGTACGCCCTCGATCTCTCGGAGATCCTTGCAGGCCGAGATTGAGACCCGGGTCTCCTCGGTCACCGACGTGCCAGGCTGGGTCAACCAGTGCATCAAGAAGTCCCGCTCCTTGAAATTAGGGAGCAATTGGCTGCCCAGGGTTGGCACGGCCGCAAGCCCAGTAAGGAAAAGGGCGGCGGTCACCGCGATCGCCGGCAGAGGCTTGCGAATCAGTGGTGCCAGAACCGCGACATAGGCCCGCTTCAGCCCCCGCATCAGTGGCGACTCCTTGCTGGCCAACTTGCCACGCGACAGCAGCAGGTAGCACAGGGCCGGCGTCACAGTCAGCGCTACGACCATGGAGACCAACACCGCCAGTCCGTACGAGAGCACGAGCGGGCGGAAAAACGACCCGGACAGGCCCTCCAGGAACAGCACCGGCACCACGGCAATCACATTGATCACGGTGGCGTAGGTAATCGCCGACCGGACCTCCACCGAGGCATTGAGCACGATATTGAACGTCGACTGCGTACTCCCTAACGCCCGGGCCTCCCGAAGCCGTCGGACCACGTTCTCCACGTCAATGATGGCGTCGTCGACTACCACTCCAATGGCGACGACCAACCCGGCCAGCACCATGACGTTGACAGTGGCCCCGGCGGCGTCCAAGACCAAAACGGCGGCGACTAGGGACAGCGGGATCGCGATCAAGCTGATGAATGCCGTACGCCACTCGAACAAGAAAGCGATGATGATCAAGGCCACCAAGGCGATGCCGAGCAGCATCGCAGTACGCAGGTTGTCAAGCGACATCTCGATGAAGGTGGCTGGTCGAAAGATCGTGGTGTCGACCGTGATTCCCGGCAATCCGGGCTGCATCTCCTGCATGGCCTCTTCCACGCCGCGGGTCACCTCAACGGTGTTCGCCCCGCGATACTTCTGCACCACCAGCAGCAGTCCAGGCCCGTCGTCGACAACCCCATCGCCGATCAGCGGTCCTGGGTCGACCACCACTTGACCCAAGTCGGCGAGTCGGATCACCTTGCCGTCGCGCTCGACGACGGGCACCTCGCCCAGCTGTTCCGGTCCGACAATGGGTTGCACATGGCGGATGTTGAACCGCTGGCCGTCCGCCTCGACGAAGCCGCCGGTGCCGACGACCGCGCCGTCGGTGTATTGGAGCAGGCCGGCCTCGACGGCGTCTGAGGCGGTGTCCATGACCTGTCGCAGTGTGACGTCGTGCTCGGCAAGCTTCTGCGGATCGACCTGGATGTGGCGCTGCGGGATACGTTCACCCCAGATAGCAACCTGTGCCACCCCGGGTACTCGAAGCAGGCGCGCCCGGATCTTCCAGTACGCAATCGCTGACAGATCGGTCGGGCTGACCGTGTCCGACGTCAAACCGATCTTCAGGATGCGGCTCGTGGCCGATAGAGCGGGCATCATGAACGGAGGGCTCGCCCAGGTCGGCAAGGTAGGAGTGATCTGCGACAAACGCTCCTGAACCAGTTGCCGTGCTTTCAGCTCATCGGCTCCGGACTCGAAGATCAACCGGATCGACGACAGCTGGGCCACCGACTTGGACCGCAGCTCAGCTAGGCCTTCAATGCCGTTCAACTGGTCTTCGATGGGGACCGTGATCAACTCCTCGACTTCGTTGGAGGAGTTGCCTAGTGCAATCGTTTGGATCTCGACCTGCGGCGGAGCGAACTCTGGAAAGACGTCGACCTTCGTATCGGGGAGCTGAACGAAGCCCAAAGCCAGAACGGAGGCGGCCAGAAATAGCACGATCCAGCGGAATCGGAGACTTGCTCTGACGATGGTACGCATCACCGCCGCCTCTCAGTGCTTACCGGCGATGCCGAGTTCGGCGCCCCAGAGCTCTATCGCGCCAACGGTTACTACCTGGGTGCCTGCGGGAGGGCCAGCGCTCAGGATCACTAGTTTGTCCTGGACCTCTTTGATGCCTATGGCCGCACGTATGTAGGTCTGAGGCCCTACCACCGTGAAGACCCAGGGCTTGCCTGCCTTGTCAAAAATGAGGGCAGCGTGGTCCACAGTAAGGTCCTTGCCGAGGGCTTTGACTTCGGTGGTTTGGAGTGCCACTCGGTCCACGGCTTCGTCAGTGAGGATGATCCTCGCCGGGTTATCTGGGCCCGTCGACTCAAGTGCAGCCGGCTCGTAGGGCTCTGCCGTCACGGATTCGATCTCGGCGCAACCGGCCGACGTCGCGACCGCGATTGCGACCACGCAGCCTAGGACTGCTCTCCGGAGGGTTGTCTGGCTGCTCATCAGAAGGCCCCTGCCGGGCTTGCTGCGACCGCTTCAGGTTCTTCCTCAGCCGGCGGTGAGGCCTCGTCGGCTTGTGGCGGAATGAGGTGCTGGTACGCCGATGGCAGCAGGAACAGGGCGACCACCAGCGAGCTCACCAAACCGCCCAACAGCACCAGTGCGAGCGGGTGCAAGATCTCCAACCCAGGGCGCGGACCGAGCACCACGAAGGGCAGCGCCACGGCCGCTAGTGCAGCGGCGCTGATGATCAATGAGCCGAAGGATTCCCCCGCCCTGCCGTAGACGGTCGCGGCGTCGTCGTCGCTACCGCGCCTACCATCGGGACCCTGGATTGTGGACAGCACCATCGCGATATAGCGAGCTGCCAGGCCGAGAACCGCAAGGAAGCCCAGCAGCGCACCTAGGCTAAACGTGCGGCCGCCAAAGAGGCCGGTGAGCAGGCCGCCGGTCAGCGACAGCGGTAGCGCCGCCGTGGCTACCAGCGCCAGCCGCCAGCTGTTGAATGCAGCCTGGAACAGCAGAAAGGCGGCAATGATGGCGGCTATGGCAAAGCCGATCACGCGACCAAGGTTGATTTCGTCGGCGGTGGAGTTGGTGATCACCTCCGCGTGGTACTCCAGCGGGAAGCTCATGGTCGCGAGCTGCTGCTCGAGGTCGGCCGCAACTGCTCCGGCACTGCGACCGTCAAGATCAGCAACGACGTCCACGCGCCGAGACACTGCGTCGCGGCGAATGACAGGCGGCGTTTGCGCGATCCTCACGTCGGCAACGTCGCCCAGCCGGATTTGACCGCCGCCTGGCCGATCGATAAGCAGTGATTGCACAGCAGACACGCTGCTCCTGGTGGCAGGCGTTCCGAGGACGATGACATCGAAGACCTTCTGATCTTCGAAGACACTCCCAACCTGAATCCCCTGGAGCAATGTCGCCTCGGCGCGGCGCACGTCACCGGGCGAAATGCCGACCTGCTGCGCCTTGTCCAGATCAACCTCGATCTCGATGGTCGGCTGGGTGGCGGCGCCTTCGACACGCGGGTTGGCAACGCCGTTGATCTTGGTCATGAGCTGCTGCACCTTTGCGGCTTCGGCAGCAAGGACCTGAGGATCTTCGCCGAAGACGCGGACGGCGATAGGGGTGTTCAGCCCCGTCAGGACGTCCAGGCCGCTGCCGGTCACGGTATTGGTGCCCGTGTGCACGCTCCCAACGTCGCGCATTTCTTGTGTTGAGAAGGGGACAACCTCGGCGGTCATACCCGGCACATCGCGGACCGTGTCCTCGATCGAGGACACAGTTTCGGAGTAGTCGGCATCGCCGGCTATGGCGACCCAAATGTCGCCTGAGTTGACATTGACCAGGCGATCGCCGGTTATCGCTCGGCCGACGGTCGCACCGACCCCGGTAACGCCGGGCAGGGACCGCAGCGAGTTGCCGATATCGGTAGCCCGTTGGCTCATCGCCTGGGCAGAAACCTCAGGCGCGCCCTGCAACCTGACCACAACATTTCGGTCCTGGAAGCGGGGTGTCACCGCTGTGTGAATAAAGGGCAGGATCGCGGCCGCGACGAGCCCGCATGCGGCGGCAACGATCAGAGCTGGGCGAAGGCTGCCGGAGAACCGTTGCAATCCGCCGCGGTAGCGTGCAGCGAGCCAGTTCACTGGCCCAGATGGCGAGCCAGTTCTGGGCTGCCAGCGTGCGAATACCAGGCTGTTCAACGCCGGACCCACCGTCAGGCCGACTATCAAGGCGGCCAGGACCGCCGTGGTGTACGCCGCCACCATGGGGCTAAAGAATGCTCCGGGCCGGCCCTCGAGCACGGCCACCGGAAGAATCGCCAGCAGCGCGATAATGCCGGCATAGATCAGCGGCCCACGCACTGTTGCCAGAGCCTGCTGGATGCCTACCCAGGCCGGTTCTGCATCCGGGCTGTCGCCCCGAGCCCGCAGTCGCCGCAGCACCGCATCTTGTGGTGCAACCGCCTCGTCCACCACGATTGCGACGGCAGCTGCAATACCGGCAACGACCAATGCATTGAGCCCATAGCCGAGGAGATTGAGTACCAGAGCGGCGCTGATCACTGACAAGGGCACGGTGATCACGCCGACGAGCACCGCACGCCAGTGGAATCGCAGTGCGAGCAGCGTGAGAAGCAACAGTCCGGCACTGAGTGCGATCGCGAGCCCTAGATTGTTGGCGGCCGCTGCGACGTAATCGGATGGTGCGAACCACGAAGTGTCGGTGTTGATCCCCGTGAGCCCAGGGCGAAGCGCCTCAAGGGCTTCCTGGACGCCCTTGGTGACCTCTGCAGTGTTGGCCCCAGGGAACTTCTCAACGACCATGATCAATCCGGGTCCGCCGTTGACGACGGCATCTCCAATGAGCGGCTGATGATCGACCTTGATCTGTGCGACGTCGCCGAGCGTGAGATTACCGGGGGCGCCCTCCACCGGAACCTTTGCAACCTCCGCAGGATCGGTCAGCTTCTCCAACAAATGCCTCACCTGCAGGCGCTGCTGCGGCGTCTCAATGAATCCCCCGGTGCCGGGCGTGGATGCTTCCAGGAAGCTGAGCGGTGAGACGACCTGCGCGTTCCCCGCTGTGCTGATCACCTGGTTCAGGGTGACGTTGTGATCACGCAAGACCTGAGGGTCGACCTGCACCTGAAGTTGTTGATCACGCAAGCCCCAAATTGAGACGTTGGCAACACCTGGCACTCCCATGAGCCGCGGACGTACTGTCCAGCGCGCGATCACCGACTGCTCGATCGGGGTCAATTCGGTGGTGGACATACCGATCATGAGCACCCGATTGGCTGACGAGAGCGGTTGCAGCAGCGTCGATGGCTTCGACACCTGGGGGAGGGCGCCGCCGTGAGCTTGGCTCAGGCGCTCCTCGATCAGCTGGCGGGCCCGGTAGATGTCGGTGCCGGGCTCGAAGACCATGACGATCGAGGACAGCCCAGGCAGCGATTCCGATCGAATCACGTCCACGCCCTCGACCCCATTGAGCAGGTCCTGTTCCAAGGGCACGGTGATCAACTGCTCGACTTCGTCAGCCGAGAGGCCGAGTGCCTCGGTGTGGATCTCCGCATACGGCGGGCTGAACTCGGGCAACACTTCCATGGAATTGCCCCGCAGTTGCACAATGCCCAGGGCCAGCACGCCTATGGCGCCAGCCAGGATCAGGAGACGAAATTTCATTACCCCAGCCAAGAACCGCGCCATCGTTCTCCTCATAACCGTTGTAGGGATATTTACGTCGGGGCAGACGACGTGACCGCGTGTTGGAGTCTTTAATTTTGAGAGTCTGATAAGCGTTTCATATTTTTGTGGATGTTAACCAAGCCAGTTGATTACGATTTAGACACGCATCGAATTACTGCTGGCACCGGGTTATGGAGATACGGACCGGTCTTTTTGGCATGCAATTGCACGCCAAACGCTGGCTGGTGTGAGGCGCAATCGCTTCGAAAGTCCGCAGTCGAACGGTCGAAATGTGGCTTCGGGCTTAGCGCGCGTCCGAGCGCCGTTCGAGCTGTTTAGCCTGATGAGCGGCGCATACGAACAGGAGAGCCATACCTGAATGTGCGCATTTCCGCCAGAAATATAGTTAGTTTGCCAAACTTTGGACTTAGATATTTAGTTTGTCAAACTTTGGATTTCGGCGGTTAACAAGATCGATAATCGTCTTTAGGCAGGCAAGCTGATCCCGAATCGCCCCTCGCCACCAAGCGATGGTGTGTTGCCGGGTGGAATCGTCGCCGACGCCCATCGCGTCGATACCGAGGGCACGGCAGGTCGCAACCGCGCGGACGAGATGGTAGCTCTGAGTTACGACGATCAATTGTGAGAGATTCAAGATTCGTTGTGCCCGCAGACATGACTCATAGGTGTCAAACCCTCCAGGGTCAACGATCACCTTCTCGGTAGGCAAGCCGGCCCTAATCAAGTAGTTGCGCATGGCGACCGGCTCATCAGACTCCGGCGCCAGACGATCGCCCGACACAATGATCGTTTCGACCAATCTGGCGTCATACAGCCGCATGGCGAGATCAAGGCGGGCCGTCAGGAACGCCGACGGTGTGCCGTCGGGGTTGACTTTCGCCCCGAGCACGAGGGCCGCTGGTGCGACGGGCACATCTGATTCGGCATAAATATGGCCGGAAGCTCTTGACCGTACGAACGCGACAGCGCCTGCCAGGGCGGCCAGGCCGGCGACCCCCGCGCCAGCCACCAGCCACGACAACGGCTCCCACCACCACTTCCCGGACCTGGTCCGCGCTGGCACTCCCCAAGGCTAAGGCAGTGAGAGCACCTCCTAACGAAGAGTTCACCGCGACTGCGAGCGTCGGTACGGCGCGAGCAGCTCACAAATGTCAGGGGTGCTGCCCAGACTGATGTTGTGATGATGACAACAGGCTTGACGAGTACAACAACAGAGCTACCCATCGTGGGCCCGTTCGATCTGCGCGAGATCGCCATGATGGGGTTCGGGCACCGCGATGAGCGCAGCTTCGACGGCGTGATGCGGATGGCATTCTGCCTGGATGGCGATTATGAGCGCCAGGTTGGTGTGGCGGCACAGCAGTTCGGAGATCGGCTCGAGTTACAGGTGCAGTCACTGGGCGATCAGCTGAGCGACACTGAAGTCGAAGCACTGCGCAAGCAAGTTGCCAGAGTCGTATCGCTTGATCACGATGGCGAGGCATTCCATCAGTTGTGCCTGTCCGATCCGGTACTGGCGCGGATCCATATGAAGGCACCGGGATTTCGACCAGCGTTGTTCTACTCCCCGTACGAGGCTGGGCTCTGGTCGATCATTAGCGCACGTCGAGCACGCAGCCAGGGAATCACGCTGCGCGCCAGGATGTCGGAGCTGTATGGAGCTAGCTTCGAGCTGTCTGGTCCCGCGACGCTGAGCGTGCCGACGCCTAGCGCAGTACTTGAAATTGAATCGGTATCCGGCTTGCCGCCAGACCGGATTCCGAGGCTGCATGCTGTGGCCCAGGCTGCGCAACGCGGCGTACTAGATGCGGATCGCTTGCGCGCAATGGCTCCCGAGGACGCCCAAGCCGAACTGCAGCAACTGCCTGGCATCGGCCCGTTCTACAGCTCGTTGATCGTGATCCGAGCCTGCGGCCATGCCGACGCGCCCACCCTAGGAGAGCCTCGATCCCGAGCAGCGATCCAGCAGGCGTACGGGATTGATCATGAGCTCACGGATGCTGAGCTCCTTGCTTTGGCCGAGACTTGGCGACCTTGGAGGACGTGGGTTTCGGTCATGATGCGGGCGCTCGCAGCTTGATTTTCCGGAGCTGCTCGCGCATCGCGCGCTGCGGATCCGCCTACTTCGTCGTCGCTCGCAGAGGAAAGAGCGCCTCTGCTCCCTCCTCCTCAGCACGGCGGGTACGCGATTTCCGACGCTCGCAGCTTGAACGACACGGCACAATGAGGCCGTGCCGGAGGGAGACACCGTCTGGCGGGCATGCCGGCGGCTGAACGAGGTGCTTGCTGGCGGGGTGCTGACCAGATCGGAATTCCGGGTCCCGTCCCTAGCGGCAACAGATCTGACCGGCATTGGGGTACGCGAAGTGATCTCCCGCGGTAAGCACCAGCTCTTCCGGTTCAGCAACGACTTCACATTGCACACCCATTTCAAGATGGACGGCGTTTGGAAGATCTATCCGCGCGGTCGGCGCTGGAGTGGCGGACCGAGCTTTGAAATCCGGGCTGTGCTCGCGACCAGTGATCATGATGCCGTCGGCTACCGGTTACCAATCGTCGAACTCATTCCGACAGCCTCGGAAGACACCGTTGTCGGGCATCTTGGGCCTGACCTGCTCGGACCTGATTGGGATCCTGAGGAGGCGGTCAGGCGGCTCACCACTCAGCCTGATCGCACCATTGGTGAGGCCCTGCTGGACCAGCGAAACCTCGCTGGACTTGGAACCTTCTATCGAGCAGAGCTGCTCTTCCTCCAGGGCGTTC
>DATDKX010000304.1:0-3495 GCA_036519615.1 Propionibacteriaceae bacterium | reverse complement strand
CACCGCTGCCAGCAAAGCCCGCGGATCGGGAGCAGAGGAGAGGGCCGTGGTCGAGTTCATTCCGGCTGAGTTCGAAGTGCTGGACCCGCGCTTTGCCGGTACTGGAGGCGACCGCTCCTTGGCCAGACTCTTCTCCGGTGGTCGTTGGCTCGAGGGGCCGGCATATCACCCGGCGGGGCGCTTTGTGCTGTTCAGCGACATCCCAAATGATCGTGTGCTCCGCTATGACGAAGTCAGTGAACGTACCGATGTCTTCATGACGCAGGCTGGCTTCACCAATGGCCGTGCGGTGGACCGACAGGGACGGTTCGTGACCTGTGAACACGGCGAGCGTCGGGTGACGCGAGTGGAGCATGACGGATCCATCAAGGTGCTGGCTGCGGCCTTCAAGGGACGCCGGCTGAACAGCCCGAACGATGTTGTGGAGCACTCGGACGGATCGGTGTGGTTTACCGACCCCACCTACGGGATCCGTACCGACTACGAGGGACACGAAGCAACATCGGAGATCGGCTCCCGCAACGTCTACCGCCTCGATCCGGACAACGACAATCTGACCGCGGTAGTCGAAGACTTTGCCGAGCCCAACGGCTTGGCCTTTTCTCCCGATGAAGGCCGGCTGTTCATCGTCGACAGCGAATTGCATCGCATCAGGGTGTTCAATGTTGATCATGGGAAACTGAGCGGCGGCGATCTTTTCTGTGCCGATGACAAGGGCTATGACGGGATTCGTTTTGATCACCTCGGTCGCCTATGGGGCGCCGCCCACGATGGCTTGCACTGCTACGACCCGAACGGTTCCTTGATCGGCAAACTCCGGCTGCCGGAGATCACCTCTAACTTCACCTTCGGCGGCCGCCAGCGAAACCACCTCTACATCACCGCAACCAGCTCCCTCTATGGCATTCGGGTCAATTTCCGTGGGGCCTCGTATCCAGACTGATTTTTCGGCCTCATACTGCCTGGATTTTGGAGCCTCGTACTGCCTGGATTTCGTCCGGAGCGTTTGATGTCGTGATGCTTCGCCAGCGATAGAGTCGAGGATGCGGGATCGCGCCGAGAGTTTTTCAGGGGGAAGCTACTTGTGCTGCAAATGTTCGCTCGGACGGTGAGACTCACTGGCTTAGTGACCCCTTCCGAGGCGCGGCTGCTGGGCGTCGTGGTAGCAACCATTGTCGGCTTGATCTTCCTTTCGACTTTGGTGAATCCGCCGCACTGGCTCCAACTTGTCGCTCTCTTCATCCATCTGATCTCTCTCGTAGTCGGCTTCGGCTCGGTGCTCGCGGTCGACTGGTACGGGCTGCTTTCGCTGTCCCGCCGAGTCACCATCGGCGATGTGGTGCTCACCGCCGAACGGATGACACCCTTGATCTGGATTGGGCTCGCTGGTCTCACCGCAAGTGGGGTACTGCTCAAGCCGGATCTTGGTTCATGGCTCGTCGTGATCAAGCTCTGCTGTGTGCTCGGCGTCGGCATCGTCGGAGTCCTTGCCCTGGCAACGAGTCGCCAAATGGAACGGCAAATGCCGATTCCGACACGGTCGCTCATACACCGCGGCATGCTGCTCGCCGGACTTTCCCAGTCGTTTTGGTGGACCGCAGTGCTCATCGGCTTCATTACCAATGAAGCGGGGCAATGACCGGGCGCTGGCGTCTGCCTGTGCCCGCATTAGCGTGGATGGAGTGAGCGACCAGACCTTCACTGCTACTAACCTCACACTTGATCAGTTCCTGACGGCGATAAGATCAGCCGCTGCCCGGCTCCATGATCACGCTGAGCGAGCGGGGCTAGATGTTGCAGTTCCGAGCTGCCCCGACTGGGACGTTGCGGCCCTCGTTACTCATCAAGGCATGGTGCATCGCTGGGCGGCTGCCAACGTGCGTGGAGAATCCGCGCATCGTACGGAGGACTCGGAGGCTGCAGCGGCCGCAGCAGCGGACCTCCTCACCTGGTTCGATGAGGGCGCTCGGGAACTGACTGAAACGCTGATCGAGGCGCCTGATGATCTTGAGGCGATGGTGTTCTTGTCGAACGCGCCGCCACCGCGGCTGTTCTGGGCGCGACGGCAGGCGCATGAGACGACCATTCACTCCGTCGATGCTCAGGCTGCCGAACTAGGGCGGCTGCCGCGGCCAGCGGAGACCATGATCAACGAGGAGCTGGCGGCGGACGGGATCGATGAGCTACTTCGCGGGTTCGTGCCCCGACGTAAGTCCAAGCTGCGATCACAATCGTCGTACGTGATCGAAATTCACGCCACCGGTGCCGACCAACGCTGGCAGGTCGCCGTCAGTGATCAACCGCCGCTCAGCGTACGGGGTGCTGCCTGGTCACCGGACGCGGTGATCACAGGCACTGCGCTCGAGCTGTATCTGGGACTGTGGAATCGCACCGAAGACCTCAAGGCCGAGGGACGCGAAGACGTCGTAGAGCAATGGCGTCGCCAGGTGCGGGTGCTCTGGTAGCCGCCGGAAATCACCTAGCCGGCGTTATTGGCTTGCTGCCGGCGCGAGCGAAGATCGTCAAAACCCGGGGTCGCGCGATCATGATCGCCGCTGCCAGCAAGAGGACGCCGAGAACCGCCGTTATCGAGGCGAGCAGGTGTTGCGACCAGCTCCACTGGAGCTCGACATCTGCGCCGTTGGGCAGGTCGGTGAACGGTGCCACGACAACCCAGCCAACAAAGAGCCAGCCCAATGCCAAGAACCAGGTCGGCAGACTGCGTGGGCCAATTCGTCGCCGCTCGACGAGGCTCATCGCAAGCGGGACCACCCAGACGAAGTGATGCAACCACGACACTGGCGAGGCCAACAACCCGGCGACGCCGCAGAGGTTGATCGCCAGCCGTACGTCGCCCAGCCGGTGCCAAAGCATTGCTGCCCATACGCCGGCCACCGCAACTACGGCCGACAACACAAGCCCGGCTATCGCCGGCGCTCTTCCAAGCCCGAAGATGCGCACAATGTCGGCCATCACCGACTGATTCGTGTAGTAGATGATGCTGTGCCCGAGGCCGGTGTCGCCGTGGGCCAATCTGGTCCAAAACCCATACGACGCCGCCGGCACGACGGCAGCGCTGAGCAGTGTGACCGCAATGCCTGTGATTACCGCGACCCAAAACGCGCGGTACTTCCGAACTACGAGCAGATACACGACGAAGATCGCGGGGGTGAGTTTGATGGCGGTGGCAATGGCCGTCAATACGCCTTCTGGCAGCAAGCGTCGGGAAAACACGCGCGGACCCGGGACAAGGTCCAAAACGACGAGAGCAACCAGAAAGATGCCCAGCTGACCGAAGGCGAGAGTCTGCACAATCGGCTCGACGACGTAGACCGCCACTGCACTTGCGACACTGAGCAGCCAGCTCTGGAGTCCGAAACGATGCAAGATCGCGACAAGCGCCAGGGCGCCAGCTGCTGTCCATCCAAGCTGCACCACGGTTGTCGGTAGCAGCGCAAGTGGCACCGCCAAGACAGCCGCGAACGGCGGGTACAG
>DATDKX010000303.1:0-2017 GCA_036519615.1 Propionibacteriaceae bacterium | reverse complement strand
ACGAGGGCCACGACCGTCATCTGCAACACAGCCAGCAGCACGTACGGCGTGACCTTGCCGATCAGGTACTCCCCGCGGGTGATCGGAGTGACGAACATCTGCTCCAAGGTGCCGCTCTCCCGCTCCCGGACCACGGCCTGGGACATGATCGCCATCACCGAGAGCATCAAGATGGCCGCCACCAACCCGGGGATCATCGTGTTCACCGTTCTGAGCGACGGATTGAACAGCACGCGTACCCGGGCGTCGATCCCGGGACCCGACGGCGCGAGACCCTGCTCGGTGATCCGATCCGCGTTCAGCCGAGCCACGATCTGGGCGGCGTAGCCACTACTCACGGCGGCTGTCCTGCTGTCCGATCCGTCGACCACAACGCCCAACGGCGCAGTCTCGCCTCTGTCCAGCCGTGCCTGAGTGCCTTCAGGAATGACGATTGCTACCCTGACCACGCCGCGATCCAGCAACGGCTGCAACTCGGTCTCGCTCTGCGGGTAAGCCTTGATGGTGAAGTAGCCAGAACCGGAGAAACCTGCGGTCAGCTGTCGGGAGATCGCTGTTCGATCAAGATCAACTACGGCTGTCGCGAGATTGCGTACGTCGGCCGAGACCACGTACCCGAAGAAGATCAATTGCACGATAGGCATGATGAAGATCAAACGCAGCAGCAGCGGGTCACGCCGCAGTTGAAGGAACTCCTTCCAGATGATCAGCCGAATGCGGTGCAGACTCATGTCGACCTCCTGCGGTACAGCACCGAGGATGCCAGCAGCACCACCAGCGCGTACCCGGCCAGCGCCACCAGCTCAGGCCACAGCTCGGCAAAACCGGCGCCTTTCAGGAAGACCCCTCGGGTAATGGTCACCATGTACCGGCCAGGAAACGCGTAGCTGAGCCACTGCAGCGGGATCGGAATCGAATCCAGCGGGAACGCGAACCCAGAGAGTAAGAAGGCGGGCAGGAACGCGATCAAGAGCCCGCTGATGTTCGCAGTCTCCAGACTCGGTGCGACCGCCGAAATGATCAAGCCGAGGCCCAGCGCAGCGAACACAAAAACCACTGACGAAGCCGCCAGGAAACCAATGCCCCCACGTAACGGGAGGCCGAAGACCCAGATGCCGACCAGGGCGATCGCCAGCATGTCTGCGAAGGCCAGCAGGGTCCAGGGCAGCAGCTTGCCAACCATCAGCTCACCCCGGCGCAAGGGACTGACCGTCATCTGCTCACCGGTGCCCTGCTCGCGCTCCCGGACCAGGGTGACGGCGGTCTGTTGCACGGTGACGATCATGATGATCACCACCATCAGCCCTGGGATCAGAAAGTTCGACGACTTGCCCTCCGGGTTGTACCAGGTGCGCAGCCGCGGCTCGATCGCGCCCACCTGAGCCAGATTTAGGCCCTGTCGGTCGGCCCACTCGACCGCCACCTGTCGGCCGTAACTGGCGTTCAGCGCGGTTGCGTACGCCTGAGCGAGCTGCGCGGAAGTTGGCTCACTGCCGTCGCTCAGCACCGCAACCTGCGCTTTCTCCCCACTGTCGAGGCTGCGGGCAAAGCCGGACGGCACGATCACCGCGATCCGCACCCTGTTCTGGTCGAAAAGTTGGTCAACCTGGGCAAGATCATCGGCCGAACCGAGCACGTCGAAGAATTCTGAGGACCGGTACATCTGCAGGTACTGGTGGCTCGCCGGAGTGTTGTCCTGGTCGAGCACGACGGTCGGAACGTTCTTCACATCGAAGCTGATTGCGTACGCGAACAGCAGCAGTTGCAGGACCGGCAAGATCAGCACCGTCGCCAGCATCCGCGGATCACGCAACAGATGCTTGAACTCCTTGCCTGCGACCGCGCCGACCCGGATCAGTGCAGATTTCATGGTTGGGCAGATTTCATGGTTGGGCAGATTTCATGGTCGGGCGGCTTTCATGGCCCGGCGACCTCGATCAGGTGCTCGGATTCGGTCAAGAACGCGAACGCCGCTTCCATATCCACCCGGGCAGGTCTCACGGCACTGACGGGCATG
>DATDKX010000302.1:0-5862 GCA_036519615.1 Propionibacteriaceae bacterium | reverse complement strand
CACACGGTTTGACTATGTCGTCAGCATCGCCAGCCAAGTGGCAGAAGTGCCGTCCACGCGCGAACGCCTTCGCAAGGAGCTTGGTCTAGATTTCCATCCCCTTCTCTTAATGAGGATCGGCCAAGCCGCTCCAACGCCAGCCTCCAAGCGGCGAGATCCGAACATGATCATTTCTGAGACCGGTAATTGACACGGCCGTGCCTCAGTGGGTCACTGCCGGCAGAGGACTGTCGATAGCTTCTGATCACTGATCTCTTGCAACGCCGATCGGGCCACGCAGTCGTCAACGTCGTCGATCTCATGAAGCTGATCCGGCCGCAAGATCATGCCCACCGGATGGGCCAGAGACAATTCGCCGAGCTCATCACCGAGTCAGTCGATGTGATCTTCGCCTGTCACGGACTCCTTGGCGCGATTCACCAGGTCCTGCACGGACGTCCCGACGCGGACCGCTTCCACGTCCGCGGCTACATCGAGGAGGTACGACCACGACCCGTTCGACATGACGGCTCTGAACCGTGTCACTCGCTATCACGTTGTGATCGATGCATCACCAATGCAGGCCGCATTCCTGCGGGAGCGGGGCAGCTGCTGGCGTGGTGTGAGGAGAAGCTAGCGGAGCACACCAGGTACGTCGTGGAGCACTTGGAGGATCTGCCTGAGATTCGGAGCTGGCACTTATCCACACCTTGATCGGAA
This sequence comes from Propionibacteriaceae bacterium, assembly GCA_036519615.1. Lineage (GTDB taxonomy): Bacteria > Actinomycetota > Actinomycetes > Propionibacteriales > Propionibacteriaceae > Microlunatus. Next base: position 5,163 of record DATDKX010000302.1, on the reverse strand, counting down.
GTCTTGATCAACGCCGTAGATAGCGAATCCAAGCTTGATCATCTCGGAGACATCAGAATATCTAGCCCGTCGCCCAACCCCATCACTCTGTGAAGATCATCTAGGAGGTCCTTGATCACTACTCTGTTGGGGCGCCGGCCGGGCCAGATCCCTCCAGGTGGTTCTTGAGCCCGGTCCAGATCCTTTCCTCTTGACGCCGCCCAAGGCGGGCGACCAGCGGACCGAGTAGCCGCAGTGGTCCGCTCGGGCGTACTCGCCAGAACCAGCTCATCCGAGTCGCCCCATCCACGGGCGCGAAGGTCAATCCGCCGCTGATATCGACAGAGGGCATTGTGGTCCGCGAGCCGAACCTCCTGGCCCTGTCGCACTCGGTCACCTCGATAAGCATCTCCACCACACGCCGCCCAGATCTTGCCGTGGCCCGGAATCGTGTGCCGACTCCGATCGGCCCATCGGTGATCTTCTCCGACTGCAGCATTTGTGGGTTGTAGATCGGTTCATTGCGCTGGTCGGCGACAAAGTCAAAAACCTGCTGAACCGGTCGGTTGATCAGGATTTCGCCGCTGACTTTTGCCATTCAGCTCCTCACCCTCCCGGTGCGGTGCTCACCAATAAAGTGCGTTGCGCAGCCATCGATCTCCGGCCGCGACGGTGACCGCACCAATCGCGGCGTACAGCGGCTCCTACCCGACTTAGCTGTCTGCACGCCACTCATTGAACCGCTCGCCTGTTGGCTCGATATCACAGGACAGTCCACCCTCCCATCGGGAGATCACCAAAGGCCAATGATCCAAGATCAGCCGCAACTGGTCGTGATGCCGCGGCGGATATTCGCTGGTTACATCGCCCGAGATTGCGCTTGGGCAAGGAGTCGTCGGATTCGGGCATTGGCCTCCGGTTTCCGGAAGGATCAGAGGCCACGTGCGGGCGCCTCCCTGAGGGTGCAGCGTCATGTGATCAGCTAGAGGACGCGCCTCACCCCAGAGACTCGGCTGATGAGAAGCCAGGCGAGGGCGAAGGAGCCCACAACACCGCCGGCTGCCACGATGAGCGCTTTGACCTCTGCAGGCAGCGGCAGTGGCCGCAAGGCGATGGCGAGCGCGATCAAGACCGGGCCCTGCAGCATAAACGCGCCGTAGGAGCTCCGGCTGATCACCGGACTCGCCCACCGAAACGACCGGTTGAGACGTCGCTGCGCGACGCCAAGCAACCACACCGGTCCGAACACCGAGAGCGTGCTCTCACCGGCGGCGAACACCAGCGCCGGCCAGTACCAGCCGCCCCACAGCTGCCCGACCACGTCCAGGGCGATCGCGGCCGCCGCGAAGACAGCCGCCGCACCGACGGCCACGAGAGTCACAGTGCGACTCTGTCGGCGCAGGCGGTCTGGAACGGCCGCCAACCACCCCGCGCGAGATGCCGTGATGCCCAGTCCGAACAGCGCCGCGCACGCGGGCCATTCCCACATGTTCAGATCGACGTACTTATTGTCGCTCTCGAACGGCAGCACCAGTCGGACCAGGAACGTCGCGACGGTCACCGCGACGGCTAGCAGAAGCAGATGACCCACCTTAATCTCGCCCAGTCGCGGCCGAGCCTCGTGACCCCGCCGCACCCAAACCCAACCTGCGTACGCGAGCGAAAAGATCAGTAACGCGCCGACGAACCACAAAACCCCGGTGTCCAAGGTCCCCTCGGCACGGAAGTAAGTCCAGAGTCCGGGTGCTTCGCCCAGCTGGCGGAACAAGACATACTCCAGCAGCGGCCACAGCAGCAGGGCGAAAACCGCGAACGGCACGCCCAGGCGCAGCAATCGGTCCCGGACGAAACGCCAGGGCCCCTTGCGATCCAGCGACGATGGGGTCAGCAGTCCTGCAATCAGAAACAGCAGCGGGATCACCAGCAGCGCGAACGGCGCTGATATCGCGAGCAGGACGTACGCCACTGCTGGCCTGAGTGTGACCTCGCGCACATCGGCGTACGACCACGCGTCGAGCTCCGTGTACCCGAGGACGGCATGGCCGGCGATCACCGCGGCAATCAGGATGACCTTGAGGTTGTCCACGTAGAGCTGCCGCTTCGCTGCCCATTGTTCGACCTCGGAACCGCGCCTCGCAGGCGAGGACGCCGAAGCCGAACCTCGAGCCCGGATGGTCATAAGGTCACAGTTCGGTTTTCCGCTACCGGTCACCAGGGCCGAAGGTCCCACCGGCGATGGCCGTCGGGTCACAAATGAACCCGATGCGGCCTGCAGTGCTTGCAAGGCCGCATCGGGTTGATCAGCCGTCACATACCCCTCACGTGTGTGAGCGGGAGCGATCCGGAATATCGGCTGAACGGCAGGCGCCGCTGCCTCTACTCCCACCAGAACAGTTCGCCGAGCACCAGGAAAGCGAGTAACGCCGGGAACAGTAACAGCGGGAGCCACAGGATCGGCCACCGCTCGTGTTTGGACTTGGCAGTGAGCGCAAGCGCGAATGCCGCAAGCGACGCTACCAATCCGCCGAGCAGCGAAACCACGGCAAGGAACCCGACCCAGTTGTCCTCGGTGGCGCCGGGACCACCTACGGCATACGCCACGGCGAATATCGCGGCCGAAACCAAGATCGCGACTACGACGGCTGCGGCAATCCCGACTCCCCACCGGGCAAGACGGGTATGCAGACGATCGTGACCCGCGGGCACAGAGGCTCGGCCTGAAACCGGATGAGATGCCATCGAACCTATCTCCCTCGAAGACCGCGGTTGCTGAATTCCCAGCACGATTCGTGCCGATTGCTGCCGTCATCCTGACACTCACTGGGCGACCGGAATCATACGTCCTCTCATCGGTGAGCTGAGGGATCGCTCGTCGAGTCGGCAATAACGCCTCGCGAGTCCCGCGGGGGGACCGAGGCCGAGCGACGATCCAGCCGTGCTGAGACCAGGTAAAGGATGCCGGTGATCAGCGGGATAACACTGACGACGGACAGCGAGCCCGCCCCCGCGAGACTACCCAGACTTGAGGCTGCGACCGGCAGCAAACCAATAGCAACTAGCAGCCAGCCTGCGATAGCAGTCCTTTTCAAACCCAGCACGCCCACAGCGGCGCTCAGGCCGAATACAGCGACAGCGCGCACCGGGCCGTACTGGTCTTCGACGACCCGCCAGGCATCCGAGTCGACGGCGAACCACAAGCTGGCCAGGACAACCGCTCCCGAGAGGACGATCACGATAGGCGTGGCCAGGCTGGGCCGGTACCAGGCCAGCCCAGCCAATCCCACGAGGGGAATCAACCACGCGAGGACCAGACTGATCGCTCCCGTTCCCCCCGGCTCCTCGAATGCCTCACCCGCGATGAAGAGACCCGCAAGCACTGAGAAGACAGCGATAACGGCGAAACCCAGCCGCTTGATGGCTCGGGCATGCAACCAGCGGTCTGAGTGGCGTAAGAACATGAAGCTGAGCACTAGGGCGATCACGACAAGTGCGGCCCCGGCTATCACGAAGGTGACGGAGAACATGCCTACAAGCCCAGAGCCAGCGGTAGGGCGTTGATCAGGATCGATATTGCGGCGACGACTAGCCCGACCAATGCTGGAATGGCTCCCGCCCGCATCCCGAGCCGGCGCGCCCGAAGGCCGAACACGAGGGCGCAAATAGCTGGAGCAATGAGAACCAGGACGGCAGGAACACCCGCCCGCAACACCGCCCGCAGTGGTATGTCCGAATCACCCGACTGATAACCCTGCGCAGTCAACAGCCCATCGCCGAGGAACGTCGCGCCAACAAATGCCAGGGGCAATATCGTCAGCGAAATCCAGGCAAGACGAAGATTCCGGCGCGCCCGCCTTGAATCCACCGTATGGACCGACGCAGGCGCCCTTCCCATCATCGACTCGACCCCCATTCCGCCTCTGATCCTTGCCCCGATAACCGGCGTGCCGACAGTGGCTAAGGTCCTGGGGCATGGATTCAGCCGTCTCCGTACCCCTCCAGCCGACTGCGCCAACTATCCCCCGGCCACGAGCTGCAAGATGATTAGACCAGCCAGGCCCAGGACGGATGACCTGTACCGGACGTTCGGGCAGCACGATGAGAAACCGGTTCGGTCATATCGACTCCCGCAAGAGCAGGGACAAGACATTCGCGCGGGGTCGTAAGCGGTCAATCGGAGCGGCCGCGCAGCAGGAACGGCCAGCCACTGGACGCTCGGGCTGCTGATCCTCACCCTCGCCGGGCTGGGTTGCGCAGCACCTGCTGATTGATCTCAAGCGAGCTGCCTACCGGGTGTGATGCACCGACTCCGCGGCCTCGTGCATCGCCCGGAACATCTCCGTAGCGTCCTCCGGCGACAAGCCGGCATCGAGCACCGGCAGGTACACCTCTTCCTCCTTGGCGAAATGAAGGCGGACAACCGCGTAGAGGCTGTACAGGCCGCGTTGCAGCGCACGCCGCTGGTCAGCCGTCGGCGCGTCGGTTAAGGAGCTCCGCAGGCGTGACAGTTCCCGCGTCAGGGCTACGACTTCTACATGGTCCCGGTGCATGGTCCGGGTTGCCCCCGGTGCTTGCATCACCTGCTCTACCTTCGGGTACAGTTCGGCGTCCTCCGCCTGGGCGTGGGGAATCAGCTGACCCTCCAGAAACGCCAGCGCCTCATCCAACGCTTCACCAAGGCCCTCGCCCCCGCTCTCGGCCGCTTCCGCCGCGGCCCGCAACGACTCGATCCGCGGCATCAGCTCTCGATGCTCGTCGCGCAGGGGCTGAGTCACGCTCATGAAGACGCCTCCACGGCTGGTAGTGCGGATACTTCCAACGTAGGAGCTAGCAGGCGCGGCTGGCAAGGCAGGATGACCTGCGGAGCATCCCGACATGTTTGGGCTGGGTTGGCCGACCTTCTAGGCGATTTTCGACCAGCCACGCGGGTCGTCTGATTCTCCCTCTGCTGTCGGGTACGTGGGACAGTGAGGCATGGATGTGAGGATTGTTGAACTGCAGGAGCAGCCGACGGCGGTGGTACGGGAGCAGGTCGCGATGGATGCATTACCGGAGTTCTTCGGCCGCGCGTTCGCCGCCGTGAGCGCGGCAATGGAAGCACAAAGGGTGCAACCGGCCGGTCCACCGTTCGCCCTCTACCACGGCATGCCCACCGAGATTGTCGATGTCGAGGCGGGTTTCCCGGTG
>DATDKX010000301.1:0-2905 GCA_036519615.1 Propionibacteriaceae bacterium | reverse complement strand
CCGAGTCCCAGCGCACGGTGATCAACCGGTCCTCCACGGCCGTGACCAGGCCGCTTCGGGTGAGGGTGCCGACCTTCTCCGACTCCACCAGTATCCGGTCGCCGACCTCGACCATCGTGGGCCTCCTCTGGATGGTGACGGAAACTAGCCACCCGAGTATCCCCAAGGCCGCCGGCTCCATTCAAGACGCCCGGTGATGGCAATCCCTCTGGCAATCTGGTCGTCGTCACCTGACCGGCCGCGACGCCACTGGTGGCACTGTTGCATCTGGCGATCACTCAAACCGGCGTCCTCCACCAGAGCCCCTAAACGCCATCGGCGATGCCAAGATTGACTGCTTTGAGCACTTCCGACAGCCGACTGGACGGGAAAGCGGCTCCACTCTGCTACCCGCCGGCGGCACCTTTGGGCCAGATGCAGACGTATGTGAGGTGGCGGGGCAGTGGCGCTACGTCTATCGAGCGATCGACCAGTTCGGTCAGGTCGTCGATGTGCTCGTCTCCCCGCGGCGCGACGCCAAGGCCGCCCGTCGGTTCTTCCAGCGGGCCATCAGCGTGACCAAGGTCACGCCTGTCGAGGTCACTACCGATCAGGCGCCGGTGGTATCCGGCGGTGCTGGAGGAGTTGCTGCCAGCGGCGTGGCACCGCACCGACCGGTACGCCAATAACCCCTTCGAGTGTGATCATGGCCGGCTGAAGTCACGCCTGCGGCCGATGCGCGGCCTCAAGCAGGACCGCAGCGCCAGGGTGATCATCGCCGGGCATGCCTTGGTGCAGAATGTCCGGCGCGGCCATTACGAGCTGGCGGTTGAGGAGCCAGTGGGCCGGCGGGTGGCGGTCGCATTCGACGAGCTGGCCCTGGCGGTCTGATCCAGGACCGAGGTCGCCGCTTCAACCTGCCCCGGGTCGGCGCAACGCAACAGAGCCAGCGGTCCAGCCCTCCCTTCGGCGGCAGTCTCAGCCAGACCTGGTCACTGCCGTCGGTTGGGCGGGCGCCTGCTCGCGGAGCCATGCCCCTGTGGGCTGGATGAGCTCGCGATCGATCCGACGGCTACGCTAGCCCTCCCGAGTCCTACAACGAGACGATCGTCGAGAACCAATACCTGCCGGACGCGAGTAGTGGAGCCAGCGATGACCGAGCATGCGGCAGTGTTCGACGGCCTCGACGACTACGTCGAGATCGCCGACCACCCCGACTACTCCATCGCCAGCACCGGCGAACTGACGGTCGTCGCCCTCATCCGCCCGGACTCGCTGGAGATGCCCGCCACCGAGCGGACCGGCTATGTCCACTGGCTTGGCAAGGGCGTCCCCGGCCAAGACGAGTGGACCTTTCGGATGTACCAGCTCGGCAACACCGAAGACCGGCAGAACCGCATCTCCTGCTATGGGTTCAACCTGGATGCCAGGGCGGGCGGCACCCGGTTCGGAATCGGGTCCCATTTCCAGGACGAGCTGACCCCAGGCCAGTGGCTGCTGGTCGCCGGCGCCTGGGACGCGACCCGTGTGGCCATCTACCGGGACGGAGTGTTGCGCGACAGCGACCTGCTCGACCAGTCAGCCACCGGCGGGGTGACGATCACCCCCGAGCACGGTGACGCCCCGGTTCGTATCGGGACCCGCGATTTCAATAGCTTCTTCCAAGGGGCGATCAGCTGGGTCGCCATCTTCAGCCGCAGGCTGGCCAACAGTGAACAGGCCGCCCTGCAAACCGCCCGCGTGGGCGGCACCCTCGACAGTGCGATCAGCGGCACCGCCGGGCTGGTTGGGTTCTGGCGGCTGGGCGCGCTGGCATGAGTATTGTCACCGACAGCACCGCCGGCTGCGACGTCACCAACGGCGGATCGAGTCAACACAGCAGCTGGGCCCTCCGGCGAGGAGCTCCTTTGTTGTCCAGGAACTTCCACCGCTATGAACAGCACCGCGGCACGAACCTGCTCGGCAGCCACCGCCACATAGAGCTCTCCTCATCCGAAGCGCACGAGGGGAGTTGCCGCTCGACCGTGGCGATGACCTCTGAGTTGGATCGGCGTCGTCGAGGTAGCCGCCGCTGGCAACACTGCCACGTCAGGTCAGTACAACCAGAAACCCTTCAGGGCTTCGTGGGATGCCCGGATACGCTCGCCCGAATTGGGCGAGGTCCTTGGCGTTTCTCGACTACGGCACCACGCCGACAGCCTTGCGGCAACTCGGCCGTCAGGACTCCCCAGCGATCACCAGGCGGTTCGTTGGGTCAGGCGTTGGCGGGCGGTTTGCTGTTCTGGCGCGAACGGCGCGTGCGCTGGGCGCCGGCCGCTGCGGTGGTGGCTCCGGGCTTGCGTCCACGCTTCTTGAGCGTCTTGCCCAAACCCGCCAACTTCAGGTCGCGGTAGTTTTTCTCGGAGATATCGAGCTGCTGGGTCGAGCCGTCCGGGTGGCGAATCGATAGCTGATAGGCCTGATTGGCGGGGATCTCGGATTCGTCGAGGTCCGAAACATACATGGTGATCGTCTTGGTGCCCACCGGAACTCCTTTGTCGGCCGATCGGCAATTGGAAGCCGAGCGGCGCCATTTCGGTCATGATAGCAATCTCGGTCCGGCGCAACATGACCGTTGCCGGACTCTATCGAACTCGATCCCCTCGTACAGCTCAAAGACCGTTGTCCGAATGCGCCACGAACGAATCTTCAGCGGTTGGCCAGGGCGTGCAAGCGATAGATTGGGAGATCTTCAACAGGCGGGGCGCCTTGGGTGAGGCTGATTCCCACCGATTAGGGTCGTGGGGTTCAGAAACTTCGGCAGGTGCGCTGAGCAGCGATGATCCGGGTCGGAGACAATCGGCCGATGGCCCTCTCCTTCCTCTATCTCATGGCGCGATGGCTTGTCGGCATACTGCTGGGACGACACCGCAGCGAGCAGACCAAG
>DATDKX010000300.1:0-6539 GCA_036519615.1 Propionibacteriaceae bacterium | reverse complement strand
TCGCATAGCTTCGCGGAGGGTGCCGCGACTGATCTGGAGCCGTTCTGACAGCTCGGTTTCCACAATTCGGGTCTGGGGTGGCAACTCTCCACTGGTAATCGCCGTGCGCAGTGAAGCGAGCGCCTGCTCGCGGAGATTGATCTTGGTGAGCCCGACTAGACCCGATGCTGAGGTCATATGTGGTCCTTGGGGTCAGGGGCTGCCGAGGTTGGTCGACATCTGCTAGGTCACCACTCGCGTGGGTCTTGTGTCAACAGTCAACCGAGGTTGTTGACAGTCGACCGCGGACGTGCATACGCTCCGCGTGAGCAAACAGGCATCCGCAGCGACGAGCGCCGGGCGCCTAAATAAAGGGGTGCTGTATGGCGCCGCAACGCACCGTTGTTGATCACCGAGCTGTCGACTCGGAGCTGAGAAAGCCCTTGTTGGCAATGAGTTGCGCTGCTTGTCGAAAGATCCGCCGGAGCCGCAGGGCGCTCTTTACGCAGAGTGCTCAGAGTGCGACGATCAACCACAACAATCTGGATACGTGCGAGTCGCCCGTGTTGATTCTGGGTACGCGACGTGGTGGGTTTAAATCTGAGTTCTTGCTGAGAGCGAGGCGAGGCAGTGACGCAGGTCGCCGCAGAGGCACAGACTGCCTCAGCCGCGCTGCTCGACGCTCCATCATCCATTCACCATGCAGCACGTGCGCTCTTTCGTGCTGCCCCAAGCCACCGCCGACATAGGTCGTCCCTGCACCGGCTACTGGCATCACACACCGGAGGAAGGAACTAATGAACGACAATCACGATCAAATGGGGCACGATCAGATCGAGCCGTCAATGCAGGCGGCCGGCAGCGGAGCCGACTGGAGGACGACATGGACTCCCAGCCGCCGCCACTTCCTCAGCGTGACCGGTCTCGCCCTCGGGGGTGCAGTACTCGGTTTCGGGGTATCTGCCTGCGGCACAGCGCAAACCGGTAGTAGCGCCGGGCAAGCGAAAGGTCGTGCCGGCGCGGCTGGAGAGACGATGTTCGTGGCCGGTTTCCAGTGGGGTCCGCCAAAGAGCTTCAACCCGCTTGCGGCCCAGCCTGACTGGCCGACCAACGTTCAGGCAGGCAACCAATCGCAGTTCATTTATGAAACCCTGGTGCGGTTCAACCTCCTGGATGGCTCGCTCTCCCCGGGTCTTGCCAAGGAGCTGCAGCAGCCCAATGACAACACGTTCGTTCTTCCGCTGCAGGATGGCACCAAGTGGTCCGACGGGTCGGATCTCACGGCCGACGACGTCGTCTTCACCTTCGAGCTCGGCAAGACCGCGCCGGTGACCTTTGCCACGCTCTGGCAATACATCGATTCGGTCAAGGCCACCGATCCGAGGACTGTCGAGTTCAAGGTGAAGTCCAAGCCCTACAACCCGATCTTTGTCAAGAACTTCATCGCGAGTGTCGCCATCGTGCCTAAGGCGGTTTTCGGCAGCATCTCGCCGGACAAGCTCTCATCAGAGACCAATCTCAAGCCAATCGGCTCCGGCCCGTTCTTGCTGGATAAGTACGATCAGACCCAGGTCAACCTCAAGCGGAACGACAACTACTGGGGCAAGACTGTTTTCGGCACGCCGCCGATGACCACCATCAACCACCCGATCTTCAAGAGCAACAACGATGGCGACCTGAAGTTGGAGAGCGGCGAAATCGATGTTAGTCAGCAGTTCACCGCTCAGATTTGGAAGATGTGGGAGTCTGGCAAGCCAGTCAGCACCTGGAGCAAGAAGAAGCCGTACCACGTGCCCGGCAATATCCCCTTCCTGATCTTCAATCTCAACACGAAGGGCCTGGACAACCCGAAAGTCCGGCTTGCAATCGCCTACAGCATCGATTACGCGAATATCGCCACAACCGCGATGTCGGATTACTCCGATCCGGCGAACGCCAGCCTGATCATCCCAAGCGGGTACGAGTCCAAGTTTTACGACTCCGCAGCGGTGCAGGCTGAGGGTTGGAAGTTTGACCCGGCCAAGGCGAAGGACATCTTGGAGAACGAGCTGAAGGCGAAGAAGGGCTCGGATGGCATCTATGAGCTGCCGGATGGCACCAAGCTGGGCGGCTGGAAGTTGATCACTCCGACCGGGTGGACCGACTGGAACACCGCCTGCGAGATCGTGGCAAAGTCGGTAAAGGAAGTCGGTATCGACATCAGCACCGAATTCCCGCAGGCCCCGACAGCGATTTCCAGGTGGCAGAACGGCGACTTCGACTTGTGCATGAACTCCTACACTGGCGTGAGTCCGGCCAGCCCCTGGATCCGCTTCCGGGATGCACTGGACGATAGAGGGGTACCTGACCGTGGCAAGGCCGCGTTCTGGAATTATGGCCGGTTCAAGAACCCCGAGGTTGCGGCCCATTTGGACGCCGCTGCCGGTGCGAAGTCAGATGCCGAGGCCAAGACGGCGTACGCCGCCCTCGACAAGATCTATCGCGAGAATGTGCCGGCAGTGCCGCTGATGTACCGCCCGCTCTCGTTCTACGAGTTCAATGCGAGTAACTGGGAGAACTTCCCGACCGAGGAGAATCCGTACGCACCGCCTATGTGGTCAGGCGCAGGTATCCAATGGCTGTTCAAGATCAAGAAGATCGGCACATAGATACCCGATAGGCCCGACACAAAGGAGCGAAGGCGGCAAACATGGCGCTAGCGAGATACATCGGACGCAAGGTGGCATGGACCCTCGTGGTCTTCGTCGTCGCCCTGATGCTGAACTTCCTCCTCCCTCGCCTCATCCCGGGGAATCCGGTCGACGCCATCGTCGGCCAGCTTGCTCAGGGTGGAGGCGCCGGAGGTGAACAACTGCAGCAGATCCACGAGCAATACATGAAGGAGTTCGGCCTCGACAAGCCACTGTGGCAGCAGTTCTTCATCTATGTCGGCCACGTGTTCCAGGGCAACCTCGGCACCTCGTTTGCGCAGTATCCAGCATCGGTTAACACCCTGATCGCGCAGGCGCTGCCCTGGAGTATCGCGATCATGCTTCCCGCCATCCTCATCGGTTGGATTGTCGGCAACCTGCTCGGAGCAGTGGCAGCGTTCAAGGGCGGCTGGCTGGACAGAGGCGCCTTCATCGGGTCACTGTTCCTCTCCAGCGTCCCGCCGTTCGCGCTGGCCATCATTCTGCTGTTCCTGGTCGCGGTGAGGGGGGGCATCCTGCCCGTCGGCGGAGCGTACTCCTTCGGTTTGACGCCGGAGTTCTCCTTGGCGTTCTTCGGTGACGCCATTACCTACTGGTGGTTACCGTTCTGGTCACTCGTCCTCGTCTACATCGGAGGCCAGGCGGTCGGCATGCGGTCCATGGCCATCTACGAGCTCGGATCGGATTATGTGAACTACAACCGTGGTCTGGGCGTGAAGGAAGTCCACACGGTCCGCTACATCTTCCGCAACGCCATGTTGCCGCAGTTCACCGGCTTGGCGCTGTCCATCGCCGCGCTCATCACGGGCGGCCTGATCACCGAGCTGGTGTTTTCCTATCCCGGCCTCGGCACCTTGTTGTTCAGTGCCATCGGCCAGAACGACTACCCGGTGATTTCGGCGATCACTCTGTTGATCACGATCGCCGTGCTCATTGCCAACCTTGCCGCTGACATCCTCACCGGCTTCATCGATCCCCGGATACGGGCAGTCCAGAGCGGAGAGCGCTGATGAGTTTACGTGGACTGAGTCCTAGGTTTTGGGTGGCTGCCGTACTGGTCGCCTTCGTCGTCCTCGTCGGGTTGATCGGACCACTGATCATCTCGACCAGCCCGGATGCCACGGTCGGCGGGCTATACGAGAAGCCGCGGTGCTGCGGCCCTCTCATCCTCGGTGCCGACAATGAGGGCCAGAGCGTCATTTCCAATCTGGTCTACGGCACCCGGACCTCGCTGATCATCGGGCTGCTGGCCGGCCTCATCGGAACCGCGATTGGCCTGCTGGTCGGTCTAGTTGCCGGTTATCGCGGAGGCTGGATAGACGATGTGCCGAGCGCCATTGTGAACGTCGGCCTGGCCATCCCAGTGCTGGTGATCATCATCTTGGTTTCGGTGTCACTGCCGAAACGCAATCTCTACACCCTGGCTCTTGTGATCGGGTTTACTGCCTGGTTCTGGGTGGCTCGCGCAGTACGCGCACAATCCAGCAGCATCCGAACCCGCGAACACATCGACGTGGCGAAGCTCTCCGGAGCCGGGTTCTGGTCAATCCTGCGCCGCGACGTGCTGCCTTACCTGCTCTCGTATGTCGTTATGGCGTGCATCCTGCAGATCTCCGGCGCCATCTTGTTCGAGTCCACGCTGAGCATGCTCGGCCTGGGCGCCTCGAATACGACCAGCTTGGGCACGATGCTCTACTGGGCTATCCAGTGGGGGTCGGTGCGGACCGGAGCCTGGTGGGCGTTCGTCCCTCCGACGCTCATGCTGACCTTGATTGTTTTCTCCTTGCTGCTCTTGCAGTCAAGCCTCAACGAGGTATTCAACCCGCGGCTGCGTCGAGGTCGGGCCGCGCGCAAGAAGGGTAAGGACGAGGGCGAAGAGCTCGAGGTAGTGCCGGTCGAGAGCGAGGACGCCGGTCCGGTCGGGAGCGGTGGCTTCTTGGAGACACCAGTTTCGGCAGGACGTGGGGAGTCGCGCTGATGGGAACCCTTGTCAATGCGGAGAACATCCGTGGGGTCTACTACACCGAAGGCAGGGATGTGGTGGCCGTGGACGATGTGTCGCTGCAGATCGAGGAGGGCGAGGTCCTCGGGCTGGCTGGCGAGTCGGGCAGCGGAAAGACGACGCTTGGCTCGATCATCTCCCTCATCGCTCGGCCGCCGCTGCACGTCGAGCACGGCACGCTCGAGATCGACGGCCAGGTCCAAGAACTCGGTGGCCAGGCCAAGATTCCGCGCACCTGGCGTGGGGCGGTGGTATCCATGCTGCCGCAGGGCGCAATGAACTCGGTCAGCCCCACCAAGCGGATCCGGCAGCTGGTCTACGACGTGATGCGGTCACACGACGGAAAGATCTCCAAGGAAGAGGCACTCGACCGGGCTCGGGACCGGCTTACCACGTTGGGCCTGCCGGCTCGGGTCCTGGATGCGTACCCTCACCAGCTGTCCGGTGGCATGAAGCAGCGCACCGTCACGATCATTAGCACCTTGCTCAATCCGCGGCTGTTGGTCGCCGATGAGCCAACCTCTGCGCTCGATGTGACGTCGCAGAAGATCTTGATCGAGATGCTGCTGGAGATGCTTAAGGAAAGGATCATGTCGGGGGTGATCTTCGTGACCCACGACCTCCCAGTGCTGCGCACAGTTGCAAACCGAATTGCAGTAATGTATGAGGGCAAGATCGTTGAACTAGGACCCACCGAGATCGTGGTCGAGCACCCTGAGCACCCTTATACCCAGGCGCTGATGAGTTCAGTGCTGGCGCCGGAACCAGCGTATGCCAATACCAGGATCGAGGGCATGAGCAGCTTCGACCGCTCCCTCTTCGACGCACCGGCGGTGATTCACTAATGGCTGAGGAGATCTTTCGGGCAGAACACGTCGTCAAGACTTTCGGTCACGGCAAGAACCAGGTCGAGGCGGTGAAGGATGTCTCATTTGGCATCGAGCAGGGACACGTCACCTGCATCGTGGGCGAAAGCGGTTCGGGTAAGTCAACAGTGGCCAGAATGGTGCTTGGCCTGATGCCTGTCACATCGGGCAAGCTGATCTTTCAGGGCAAGGACGTCACCAAACTCAAGGGACGGGCTCGTAGCGAGTACTGGCGTGACGTGCAGGCGGTATTCCAGGATCCGTTCTCCGCGTTTAATCAGTTCTTCACCGTAGGCAAGCTTCTCGACCGTTCGATGTTGATGGTCGGCAAGAACGTGGGCCAGGAGCGCCTGGAGGAATCGCTGGGATACGTTGGCATGGACCTCAGCGTGTTGGCCCGCTATCCCCACCAACTCTCGGGCGGACAGCGGCAGCGCGTCATGATTGCGAGGGCGCTCATGATGCACCCGGTGCTGCTGATCGCCGACGAGGCAACATCCATGCTCGACGCATCGCTCCGGGTCAACGTTCTCAATGTCCTCAAGGATCTCCGTGACCAGCTCGGCATGACGGTGCTGTTCATCACTCACGACATCGGGCAGGCGTGCTATCTGGCCGACCGGGTGCTGGTCATGGAGCACGGCGTAATGGTGGAGCAGGGCAAGACCGATGAGGTGATCTTCAACCCGCAGCACGAATACACTAAACGGCTGCTCGCCGATGTGCCGAAGCTGCATGAGGAGCTCGAGCTGCAGGACTTGCAGGAGCATCTGCAGCAGATTGCCGAGCCCGCCTGAGCTCGGGCCAGGACGGAGATGCTGCGCACCCCATTGCGCGCGGGCTGGACCGTGCGAGCCATCGCGGGAGACACGGACGGGCGAGCGCCGGGGACGTATCCGGCGGAGGTGCCAGGTTGCGTGCATACCGACTTGATGGCAGCTGGTGTCATCCCCGATCCCTACCTGGATGGCAATGAGGCCGCCCTGAGATGGATGTATGACG